>DASYQM010000407.1:0-2448 GCA_036005525.1 Streptosporangiaceae bacterium | reverse complement strand
GGGTGAGGGAAGGCCCGGCGGCCGTTCCCGGCGACCAGGCCTTTGATCTGGTACTTCCTGGTAGCGGGAGCGGATTTGAACCCGCGGCCTGTGGGCTGTGAGGACAGCGTGCGTTCTGCCTTTCGCTAGGCGGTGACGCGTTCTGCGCTGGCGAGATGCGCCGACAGGAGCTGTCCGGCTCTGTCCAGCGCCGCGGCCGCTTCGTCGAGGATCGGGTAGTAGGCCTGGAAGACGTGCGGCACCCGGGGAGTGATGTCGAGGGTGACCTCGACGTCGGCGGTGGCGGCTTGCCGGGCGAGGCGGATGGCGTCGTCGAGGAGAACCTCGTGCGTTCCGGCCTGGATGATCAGCGGCGGCAGGCCGGACAGGTCGGCGAAGATCGGGCTGATCAGGCCAAGAGCGGCATCTTGCCCCGCCGCATAGTCGGTGACCCGGGGCTGGAAGAGCTCCCGGCTGAGCAGCGGGTCGGACTCGCGCTTGGTTTCCATGGTCGCCCCGGCCAGGGTGAGGTCGGCATACGGGGACATGGCGAAGGCCGCGGCGGGCAGGGGCAGCCCGTGATCGCGGGCGTTGACCAGGGTGGCGACGGCCAGCCCGCCGCCGGCGGACTCTCCCGCGAAGGCGATGTCCGAAGGGGCGGTGCCGCCGCGCAGGAGGGCTTGGTAGGCGGCCAGAGCGTCGTCGACCGCCGCCGGATACGGGTGCTCGGGGGCGAGCTGGTAGTCGACGGAGATGACCTTGGCGCGGGTCCGCCGGCCGACCTGCGAGGCCAGGTCAGCAGCTTGGAAGGCGTCCCCCATCACGTACACGCCGCCGTGAAAGTAAAGAACAACATGGCGAGGTTCGATTCCGTCAACGGTGATCTCGGCGGTTGGGACGCCGCCCAATGCGGCCGCGGTCACGGTCACGCCGGCGGGCAGCGGCTGCGCCGACGCCAGCTCCCGGAGCTGCCGCCGCTGCTCGCTGACGTCGCTGTCGGCGGGGAAGGCTGCCTGCCGCAAGATCGCTTCGAGGTTCTCCCGCTGTTTGGTGCTCACGGAAGATCTCCCTTCACTGGGGGATTGGTTTGGCAGGGCTCCCGGGCGGGCTCGCCCATGTCAATCCGCTGCTGAAAATCTCCTGCCGGAAGGCGGGCCACTACCAGGCTTGCCGCCAGGCAGGTGAGAGGCCGTCACCGGATCACGGTGATTCGCGCGACCGGAGCACCGCAGAACCGATCGTCCGCGGACAGCCGTGCATGTGCTGGTTCCGGCCAGCGGGTCATATCGGACGGGCGGGGCCCGCCGTGGCTTGTGCGGTTGGCACCCCGTCGTGTGCCTTGGGAGGGCGTGCCCTGCTGATCCAGCGGCCCGGGCGGAGCAGGGCTCCGGCGATGACGGCGCCTCCGGCGAAGATGCCGGCGGTCCACCAGAACGCGGTGTCGTAGCCGTGTGCCAGCGCCAGCCGGGTCAGGGCGTGGCGGCCGATGAGCCGGGCCGCGGCGTGAATCACCGTGATCCGGTGACGGCCTCTCACCTGGCTGGTGGCAAGCCTGGGCCCGTTGCGAAAGCTCGCACGGCCGCCAGTGACGTGCTCCGAGATCCAAGGGAGGTACCCGTGACCTCGCCAGCCTCTGGCGCGGGCAGCGCCCCCGACCTGCCCGGCTACGCGCCCACCACCGGGTCGGCGCAATCCGAGACCGGGCGTGCGGCCCCACCGGCCGCCACGGCCAGCGGCGGCAGCCGCCGCCTGGGCCTGGCTCTGCTGGTCATCGCCACCGCCCAGCTCATGGTCGTGCTCGACGCGACCATCGTCAATGTGGCGTTGCCGCATGTGCAGCGTGCGCTTGGCTTTTCCGGCAGCGGCCTGGAGTGGGTGGTGAACGCCTACGCGGTCACCTTCGGCGGCCTGCTGCTGCTCGGCGGCCGCGCCGGTGACATCTTGGGCCGGCGGCGGGTGTTCGTCTTCGGGCTGCTGCTGTTCTCGGCGGCGTCGCTGCTGGGCGGGTTCGCCACCAGCGAGTGGTGGCTGCTTACCGCGAGGGCGGTCCAGGGAGTCGGCGGCGCGGTGATCGCGCCGACCGCGCTGGCGCTGATCACCACCAACTTTCCCGAAGGCGCGCCGCGTAACAGGGCGTTTGGTGTCTACGCGGCGATGGCCGGCGCCGGCAGCGCGACGGGCCTGCTGCTGGGGGGCATACTGACCACCTACCTCTCCTGGCGGTGGGTGCTGTTCGTCAACGTCCCGATCGGAATCCTGGTGGCGGTCGCGGCGCCCCGCGTGCTGGCCGAATCGCCCCGCCGGCCGAGCCGGATCGACGTGGCCGGCGCGGTCACCGGCACCGGCGGCGTCGCGCTGCTCGTCTACGGCCTGTCCAAGGCCGCCACCGGGGCCGACGGCATATCGCACTGGGGTGACGCGCAAGTGGTGGCGTCGCTGACCGCGGCCGTGGTGCTTCTGGTGTCGTTC
>DASYQM010000406.1:0-35545 GCA_036005525.1 Streptosporangiaceae bacterium | reverse complement strand
CAGGGTGACGATCGACAGGTTGCGGCGTGAGGCCGAGGCCCATGGGGTGGCGACGTCCTACCGGGACTGGCACGGCCACCGGGCCGAGGTCGGCGAGGACACCTTGCGCGCCGTGCTGGCCGCGATGGGCGAGGCGCCGCCCCAGCCCGGGTTCCGGCCCGCGCCGGACCTGGGTGGCGGCCGCGGCACCCCGGCGCACCAGCCGCTCGGCGCGCTGGCGGGCCATCACCGCGCCGCGCCGCTGCCCTCCGGCCGGGGCTGGGGGTTCACCGTGCAGCTGTACTCGCTGCGGTCCCGCCGGTCGTGGGGCCACGGCGACCTGGGTGACCTGCGTGACCTGGCGGCGTGGGGCTCACGGAATCTTGGTGCCAGCTTTGTGCTCATCAACCCGTTGCACGCGGCCGAGCCCATGCCGCCGGTGAGCCCGTCCCCCTATCTGCCGATGAGCCGGCGGTTCACCAGCCCGCTCTACCTGCGGGTGGAGGACATCGGCGAGTACGCGCTGCTCCCCGGCGCGCAACGGCGGCGGATCGAGGAGCTGGCGGCTCCGCTGCGTGCCGCCAGCATCCGCGGCGGCCTCATCGACCGGGACGCGGTCTGGCGGGCGAAACGCGCCGCCCTGGAGATCATCTACACCCAGCCGCTGGCCCCGGACCGCCGCGCCGCGTTCGAGCGGTTCCGCGTCCACGAGGGCCAGCCGCTGGATGACTGGGCGGCCTGGTGCGCGCTGGCGGAGATCCACGGGCCCGACTGGCGTGGGTGGCCACGGCCGCTGCGCAGCATACGTTCGGCAGCCGTGATGGCCGAGCGGGACCGGCTGCGCTCCCGGGCGCGGTTCCACGCCTGGCTGCAGTGGATCGCCGACGAGCAGCGCGCGGTGGCCCAGGCGGCGGCGCGGGCGGCCGGCATGCGGATCGGGGTGGTCGCCGACCTCGCAGTGGGCGCGCACCCGGGTGGCGCGGACGCCTGGGCCTACGCGGACGTCCTGGTGCCGCAGGTCAGCGTCGGCGCCCCGCCCGATGAGTTCAACCAGCGGGGCCAGGACTGGGCGCAGCCTCCCTGGCATCCCGGCAGGCTCGCCGCCGCCGGTTACGAGCCGCTGGCGGGCCTGATCCGGGGCGCTTTCGGCCACGTCGGCGGCCTGCGGGCCGACCATGTGATGGGGCTGTTCCGGCTCTGGTGGGTACCGGCCGGGATGACCCCGGACCGGGGCGCCTACGTGCGTTACCCGCACGAGGAGATGGTCGGCGTGCTCACTGGCGAGGCCGCCAGGGCCGTCGCGCTCGCGATTGGGGAGGACCTTGGCACGGTCGAGGACTGGGTGCGCGACTACCTGGCCGCCGCGGGCGTGCTCGGCACGTCCATGCTGTGGTTCGAGCGCCTCCGGGACGGCCGTCCCCGGCCACCCGGGCAGTGGCGCCACCGCTGCCTGGCCACCGTCGGGACGCACGACGTCCCGCCGGTGGCCGCGTTCGTCACCGGCGAGCAGGTCACGCTCCGTGCGGATCTCGGCCTGCTCACCCGCGACCTGGCGGCCGAACGCGCCGACGCCGACGCCGCCCTGCTGGCCTGGCAGGACGCGCTCGCCCGGGAAGGGCTCGCGGCGGCTGCTCGCCCGCGCTCCCGGCCGGACCCGGCGGAGTTCACCGTCGCGCTCTACGCCTTTCTCGCGCGCACCCCGGCCGCGCTGGTGGGGGTCTCGCTGGCGGACGCGGTCGGCGAGCGCCGCCCGCAGAACCTGCCCGGTACCATCACGCAGTACCCCAACTGGTGCGTCCCGCTGGGCGACGGCGACGGGCGGCCGGTCCTGCTGGAAGACCTGGCCGCCCACCCGGGCGTGCGTGCCGTCGCGGAGGCGGTCAGCCGGCCTCTAGGCGGTCGCGTTCCTGGCAGCGCAGTGCCCGCTCGACCCCGTCCCGGCCCTCGATGAGCAGACGGCGCAGCGCCGCGGGCGGGCTGGTCGTGGCGATCAGGGCATCGGTCGCCTCGATAACCGCGTGCGTGTCGGCCAGCGGGTAGGCGTTGACCACGAACCACTGGGCCATGTCGGGGCTCCAGTCCCGCCAGATGCCGCCGACCACCTCGAAATAACGCTGCTGATAGGGCGCGATCAGCTCACGCTGGTCGGGATCGGCGAAGCCGGTCAGCACCGCGCGGAACACGGCGTTGGGGAGCGTGCCGCCGGTGATCTGCCGCCAGGTGTCCTCCTTTGCGGCCGCTTCCGGGATGGCGGCGCGGCAGGTAGCCGCGTGCCGCTCGCCCGCGTCGGTGGCATCCCGTTCCAGCTCCGCGTCGATCTCGCGCGGCCCGGCAGCCCCCCGGCTGACCAGCCGCTGCAGCAGGCGCCAGCGGAGCTCGGTGTCCACCGTGAGGCCATCCAGCCCGGCCGACCCGTCGAGCAACCCGGCGAGGAACGTGAGATCCGCCTGCCCGGTGGCCACGCCGGCGAAGGCGTGCAGGTAGGCGAGCTGCCGATCGGAGCCTGGCTCGGCGCGGTGCATGAGGTCACACGTCGCGCTCGCCGTCTGCGCCAGGCCCTCGTCGCGCCAGGCCGGGTCGGCGTACCGGCGCACGGCGGCGCTGGCCTGCCGCAGCAGGGTCTGCAGCACGGAGATCTCGGTGACCGAGTCCACGCCCTCGTTCACCAGGCTGACGTAGTGGCGGGCGGGCAGTTCGGCGTCCCGGCACATGTCCCACGCCGCCGCCCAGCACAGCGCCGCCGGCAGCGGGTCGGCGAACTCACCGATGTTGCCGAGGAGGAAGCGCATCGAGTAGCTGTCCAGCCGCATCTTGGCGTAGCTGAGGTCGTCGTCGTTCACCAGCACCAGGTCGGGCCGCCGGTGCCCGGTCAGCTCCGGCAGCTCGGTGCGCTCGCCCACGATGTCGGCCTCGACCCGGTGGCGGCGGGCCAGCCCGCGCCCGCCCTCGTAGTCGTAGAGGCCGATCGCGATCCGGTGCGGCCGCAGCACGGGATGGCTGGCCGGGGCCTCCTGGAGCACGGCGAAGGACGTGAACACGCCGTCGGCGTCGGTTTGGAACTCGGGCCGGAGCGTGTTCACCCCGGCCGCCTCCAGCCATGCCTTGGACCACGACACCAGGTCCCGGCCGGAGGCCTCCTCCAGGGCCGCCAGCAGGTCGCCGAGGGTGGCGTTGGACCAGGCGTGCTGACCGAAGTAGCGGCGCACACCGGCCAGGAAGTTGTCGATGCCGACGTAGGCCACGAGCTGCTTCAGCACGGCCGCGCCCTTGGCGTAGGTGATCCCGTCGAAGTTGACCTCCACCGCCTCGATGTCGGGGATGTCCGCCGCGATCGGGTGGGTGGAGGGCAGCTGGTCCTGCCGGTAAGCCCAGGCCTTGTACAGCTGGGCGAAGGTGGTCCAGGCAGCGGTCCAGCGGGTGGCCTCGGCCTGCGCGATGGTCCCCGCCCAGGTGGCGAACGACTCGTTCAGCCACAGGTCGTCCCACCAGCGCATGGTGACCAGGTCGCCGAACCACATGTGCGCCATCTCATGCAGGATCGTCTCGGCGCGGGCCTCCCTGGCGAAGTCGGTGACCCGGGAGCGGAAGATGTAATCCTCCAGGAACGTCACGCAGCCCGCGTTCTCCATCGCACCCGCCTTGTACTCGGGCACGAAGAGCTGGTCGTACTTGCCGAACGGGTAACGCACCCCGAACGCGCCGTGGAAGTAGTCGAAGCCCTGCCTGGTCACCTCGAAGATCTCATCGGGGTCGAGGTAGGCGGCCAGCGATGCCCGGCAGTAGATGCCCAGCGGAATGCCGTCGTGCTCGGCCCGGACGACGTGATACGGGCCGGCCGCGGCCGCCGTGATGTAGGTGGACATCGCCGGCGACGGCGGGAAATGCCAGCGCCGGACCGCACCGTCTCCCGGGGCACCGTGTCCGGCGGGGGCGCCGGCCACATCCGGTGCCATGTTCGAGATCACTTGCCAGCCGTCCAGCGCCGTGACCGTCAGCTCGAAGCTGGCCTTGAGGTCGGGCTGGTCGAAACAGGCGTACACACGGTGGGCGTCGAACGTCTCCAGGTCGGTGTAGAAATAGACCCCGCCGTCGACGGGGTCGGCGAACCGGTGCATCCCCTCGCCGCTGCGGGAGTACGCGCAGCGCGCCACCACCCGCAGTTCGTTCTCGGCCGCGAGCGGCGCCAGCGCGATCCGGTCGCCGTCGAACGCGTCGATCCCGACCGGCTCGCCGTTGAGGATGATCTCGGTCACCGCCGGGGCGGTCAGGTTGATGAAGCTGGCGGCGCCGGGCCTGCTGCAGCGGAAGAGCACGGTACTCACCGAGGGGAACGTCTCCTCGCCCGCGGTGAGGTCGAGTTCGACCTGGTACGAGACGACGTCGAGCAGCCCGGCCCGGTCGTGCGCCTCGTCACGGGTGAGGTTGTTCGTCACGGCGCTTCGTCCTTCCTCGATCCGGCTGCATGTGGCAGCTCTTCTTCAGCCGTTCCGAATCTTGTCATGCCGCGCGGAATGCCGGGGAGGGCGGGCCGGTTGCAGGCATCGGCGACCGTCCCAGCGGGTCTCCGGCTGAATTCCCGGCGACCGCGGCGCGGGCGCGGCGCCTCCACGCTGGTTTCCCCGAAGGAGGAAGACGTGGCCGAGCAGGAGCCGACGCCGGTCCATTTCTGGTTTGACCCGCAATGTCCCTGGGCCTGGATCACCTCGCGCTGGCTGCTGGAGGTGACCAAATTGCGCCCGGTCCAGCCACGCTGGCACGTCATGAGCCTGGCGGTGCTGAACGAGGGCAAGGAGGACATGCCGGAGCGGTACCGGGAGTTCATGGCCCGGGCGTGGGGCCCGGTGCGGGTCTGCATCGCGGCCGAGCAGTCAGCGGGCCCGGAGGTGCTTGGCCCGCTCTACACCGCGATCGGCACCCGGTTCCACAACGAAAAGGCGGAGCGCAACCGCGCCACGATCGAGTCGGCGCTGGCTGAGGTCGGCCTGCCCGCGTCGCTCGCGGACGCGATGGACAGCACCGAGTACGACGAGGCGCTGCGTGCCTCGCACTGTGCGGGCATGGACCGGGTCGGGTACGAGGTGGGCACGCCGGTGATCTCGGTGAACGGTGCGTCCATCTTCGGGCCGGTCGTGTCCCCGATCCCGCGCGGCGAGGCCGCCGCCCGGCTGTGGGACGGTGTGATGCTGGTGACGCAGACCGACGGCTTCTTCGAGATGAAGCGCAGCCGGACCCGCGACCCGATCTTCGACTGAGTTGCCGGGGTGATGCCCGGCGCCCGCACGGCCCGCTACGCCCGCTCCGCCCAGGGAGACGCCTAGCACGGGTGTGGGCATGCGAGACTGTGGCGCGTGCGGGTCTATGTGGGATCTGATCATGCTGGGTTCGAGCTGAAATCGGTCCTTGTCAACTGGCTGACCTCGGCCGGCCATGAGGTGACCGACTGCGGTCCGGCGTCCTATCACGCCGACGACGACTACCCGCCCTACGTCATGCGCGCGGCGGCCGCGACGGCGGCCGACCCGGGCAGCCTCGCGATCGTGATCGGCGGGTCGGGCAACGGCGAGCAGATGGCCGCCAACAAGATCGGCGGGATCCGGGCCGCGCTGGCATGGAGCGAGGAGACGGCCCGGCTGGCCCGCCTGCACAACGATGCCAACGTGCTGAGCTTGGGCGCGCGGATGCACTCGGCTGCCGACGCGATCACGTTCACGCAGGTGTTCCTGGCGACGCCGTTCTCGGGCGAGGCACGGCACGTGCGGCGGCTGGAAATGATCACGGACTACGAGCGGTCCGGCGACCTGCCACCGCTCCCCGGCCAGGAATAACGTGCCGTCCGCCCTGGTCGCGGGCCTAGCCGCCGCGGCGTCGGCGCCGTGCCCGCTTGCGGCGGGCCGGCCCGGGCCGCGGCTCGCTGGCCCGGTCACGACCGGTAGGGGAGGCCGGCTGACGTGAGGGCGGGGCCGCCTTCTCCTGCTGCGGCGGCCCGCCCGCGCCGCGTGGCGCCGGTGGCGGCGGGCGCTGGCCGGTGGGGCCGGGGGCCGGTGACGGGCGCTGGGCTGTGCCGGGCGGTGCGGGGGCCGACGTCGGCTGGCCGGTGTCGCGCGGTGCTGGCCGGGCCTCCTTGCGGTGCCCGCTCCCGGGCCGGCCGGTGGACGGCTCACCGCGTTCCGCGCCGGGGCGCCAAGGTCCGGGCGCGAGGGTGCCTCCCCTGCGGCCGCCCGCGGGGGGCGGGCCTGGTGTCGGCGCCGGCCGGGGACGCGAGGCGGGCCACTCGGCCACCTTGGCGCGGGCGTCCTCGTCGTGCTGAGGCGACGGCTGCGACACGTCCCTGGCCCGCATCGCGGCGTTGAGCGTGACCTTCATTCCTGGCATCTGTGCCTCCACTGCCCAGTGTCGCATCGCCGGGAGCGCCTTTCATCTTCCCGGTCTGCCCGGAATCGCCGAGCGGGAGACGGGCTCGCGTCCCAGCAGGGAACCGAACGGCGGGCGACCAGCGCACGCTCCGGGACGACCCGGTGTCGCCCGCGCTGCGGGCACCGCGCCGCCTGCTTGACCCGGTGGAGACGTGACTGCCCCGGTTAGACGGCTATTTCCTGGCGGGCCCTGGCCTGCGGCTCCTCGGCTGCGGCGGGCGGTGACTCCGCCCGGACCCCGCGGAAGAACGCTGCACTGAGCACGGCGGCCAGGACCATGATGATAGCGGCGCCGAGGGCGGCGTTGTTCAGGCCGTGCGTGAACGCGGTACGGGCGGCCTCGAGGAGCCCGGCCCCGATGCGGCCGGGGAGCTGGCCCGCCGCGGTCACGGCGCCGCCAAGCGTGTCACTGGCCGCGGCTAGTGCCCTCGGCGGCGTTCCCGCCGGTGCCGAGGCCGCCAGGCTGGACCGGTAGGCGGCGATGCCGAGGCTGCCGAGCACCGCGATGCCCAGCGCCGCGCCGAACTCGGTCGCCGTCTCGACCACGGCGGCCGCGGCGCCGGCGCGCTCGGGCGGGACCGCACCCATGATGAGCTCGTTGCCGACGGTCATGACCCCGACGATGCCTCCGGCGTAGATGGTGGCTGCGATCAGGAGAAACGCGATCGGCGAGTGTGCGTGCAGCTGGGTAAGCGCGGCGAAACCGGTCCCGGAGATCAGGAACCCGCCCGCGGCCACGTACGCGCGGTCCATGTGCTGGACCAGCACCCGGATGGCCATCGTCGCCGTCATCGTCCCGGCCATCGGCACCAGCGACCACAGCGCGGCGGTCAGCGGGCTCATCCCGAGCACCGACTGGAGGTACTGGGTGGTGAAGATGGCGAAGCCGACGATCGCGAACATCGCCACGAGGTTCATCGCCACCGACCCGGTGAAGCCGCGGCTGCGGAACAGCCTCAGGTCGATCATCGGCGCCGGGCTGCGAGCCTGCCGGATGATGAACGCTGCGCCCACGGCCACGCCGGCGGCGATCCACAGGCAGCGGGCGAGGTCCAGGCCGTTCGCGGCGATCTCCTTGATGCCGTAGATCGCGGGCAGCACGGCGCCGAGCGACAGCACCGAGCTGATCAGATCGAACCGGCCGGCCTGCGGAGCGCGGAACTCCGGCACCAGCGTCGGCGCGAGGGCCAGCAGCAAGACCATGAACGGCACGTTGATCAGGAAGACCGACCCCCACCAGAAGTGGTTCAGCAGGACGCCGCTGAGCACCGGCCCGAGCGCGATGCCGCTCATCGTGCCGCCGGTCCAGACGGCGATCGCGGTGCGCCGCTGCTTCTCGTCGTGGAACATGTTGCGGATCAGCGCGAGCGTCGAGGGCATCAGTGTCGCGCCCGCGATCCCCTGCACCGCGCGGGCGGCGATGAGCTGCCCGGCGGTCTGCGAGTAGGCCGCCCCCAGCGACGCGAGGCTGAACGCCGCGGCGCCGATCAGCAGCAGCCGCCGTCGGCCTATCCGGTCGCCGAGCGAGCCCATCGTGATGAGCAGGCCGGCGAGTACGAAGCCGTAGACATCGAAGATCCACAGCTGCTGGGTGCTGCTTGGCTCCAGGTCCCTGGCGATGAAGGGGACCGCGAAGTACAGCACGGATACGTCCATGGACACCAGGAGGAGCGGCAGCATGAGCACGCCCAGCCCCGTCCACTCCCCGCGTCCCGCCTGCGCCCGCACGCCGTGAGGTGTCTGGTGAGTCGTCATGACGGTCACTGTACATATGTCTTAGACGATCGTCTAGTACAATCGTTCAAGACATTCGTTCAAAACGAGAGTAAGCTGCTGATCATGGGAAATCGTGAGGCCCTGCTCGCGGGAGCAAAGCGCTGCCTGATCGAGAAGGGATACGCACACACGACCGCGCGCGACATCGCTGCGGCCTCTGGGGTGAGCCTGGCGGCCATCGGCTACCACTTCGGCTCCAAGGAAGCCCTGATGAACCAGGCCATCTACGAGTTCGTGGGGGAGTGGGGCGACGAGGTCGAGCGCGCACTGAGCGCCGAGGGGGCGGCGGATGCGGAGCCGCTCAAGCGGTTCGAATCAATCCTGGGGCGGACGATCGAGTCGTTCAGCGGCCCGGCTCGCGGGATGTGGGCGGCGCAGCTGGAGCTCATGGGCCCGATGGAGCAGAACGAGGAGCTGCGCACCTTCCTCGCCCGGGTCCAGCGCGACGCCGCGGGTGGGCTGGCGGAGCTCTTCCTGGGCATCGATCCGGCCCAGGACCCCGAGGCGGCGCGAACGGCCGGCTCGGTCCTGCACGCCCTGTTCATCGGCATCATCGTGAAGTGGTTCATGGACCCGAAGCAGGCGCTGTCGGCGCAGGAGCTCACCGAGGGGCTGCGGATCGTCACCGATCACATGGCCGGCCGGGACCGGACCTGAGCGGCGGCCCTCCTGCGCGACCGAACTGAGCCAGCGCGGTAACGGCGTTACCATGCGAGATGTCACCACCGGCCGGTGAGCACCGGGTCCACTATTCAAGATGCGCGGGCTCCCGCGTCCGGCGCATATCGGGCGTGCCTGCGGACCGCCGCGGGTCAGCGGAGGAATCATGGACATTACCCAGCTGATCCTGGACGACCATCACGAGCAGCGCCGGCTCTTCGCCATCCTGGAGCAGATCGACCGCTCCGACACCGGGACCCTCGAGGCGATCTGGGCACGGCTGTCCGCGTTCCTGGAGGTGCATGCCGCCGCCGAGGAGGAGATCTTCTACCCCGAGCTGCTTCGGGTGGGGGTGGCCACGGGCGCCACTGGAAGCGCCGAGGCGGAGACGATCGACGCGATCCATGACCACAACGACATCCGGGACGCCATCGCCCTGGTCGCCGAGCACGTGGTGGGCAGCAGCGAATGGTTCGATGCGGTCGCCGGCGTGAACCTGGCGAACGGCGATCACATGGCGGAGGAGGAACGCGAAGGTCTCACCGACTTCCGCCGTCACACCGGGCTCCAGCTGCGGCACGATCTCGCGGTGGTCTTCGCGGCCTTCGAGGCGCAGCACTTCGCGGGCGTTCCGCCGGTGGACAGGGACCCGGAGGCCTACGTGCGCGAGGCGGAGCGGAACATCGCGGCACCGGGGGGCGCGGGCAAGCCAGACGGATCGCTCGGCATCGGCAGCCTCGGGAAGAAACCCGCCCCCTAGGGAGAAGCGGCAGCCCGGCATTCAGAAGATCATCGGGCACCAGGGGGCCGGATCCCACGACAGCGCGGTCGACAGCGGAGCCAGGGTGCCGGGCCGCAGCTCGGTGACCAGGCCAGCGGCCGCCATCGGGCCCAGCCGGGTACCCCCGAGGTAGGCGGCGCTCAGCGCCCGCACGGGCAGCGCGATGTCGGCCGGGTCGGCGGTCCGCTCACAGGTCGCGCCGGGACCGGCAGCACCGGCACCGTGCGCCGGCGTCCCAGCCGCCCCGGTGGCGAGCCGCCACCTGCCCTGATTCCAGGTACAGCCGCCGTCGGTCACCTCGATGACAACGTCCACCGGGCAGGCGTAGCGGCGCTGTGTGAGCGCGCCGGCGACGTCCACCAGCCGGACCCACAGCCCGTCCGCGACACGGGCACGGACCCGGCGCGGGTCGGCCAGCAGGTGCAGCAGCGGATCGTCCACCGGCCTCATCGCGGCGTGGAACTCGGTGGTCAGGTCCCGGCTGAGCAGGTCGCCCCAGATCGCGGCGGCGGCGGCCGGATCGGCGGTGACGGCCTCGCGGACCTCGATGACACCCTCCGGCAGGAACGCGTCCTCGTCCCATCGCTCGCGGCCGGAGAACAAGGCGTATCCGCGCGGGCTGGCTGCGTCCTCGGCAAGGACGCAGCGCAGCGGGCTGGCTCCGCCACGGTCTTGCGGCTCGTCCGCCAGGACCCGGTCCCACCAGCTGTCGTTGCGGGCGAAGAAACCCGGGCGCTCGTCGAGCACCATCTCGTAGACCTTGGCCAGCTCGGCGCGGGCGGCCTCCGGCTCGGCGATCCGCAGCCGCAGCGCATCGTCGGTGGGTGCGTCGCGGGCCAGCTCCCCCTCGCCCGCGCGCAGGCTGAAGCCGGCGTGCCAGGACGCCCGCCCGTAGCCGAACCGCCCGTAGATCCCTGCCTCCGACGCGATGAGCGCGGCGACCGCCTCGCCCCGTTCGTGCACGTCATCAAGCTGCTGCCGCATGAGCGAGGACAGGATGCCGCGGCGCCGGTACGAGGGCAGCACCCCCACCATGGTCACCCCGGCCACCGCCGCGAGCGCACCGGGAACACGCATCCGGAAGCTGAACGCGCCGGCCGTGCCGACGATCAGGCCGGCATCGAAAGCCGCCACGGTGCGGTCATACTCCAGCCGGGCGTGCAGGCGCGCGCGTGCCTGGTCGGACTGCGGCCCGCCGTGAAAGGCGTGTTCGCTGACCGCGTGGGCCTCAAGCAGCTCGTCTTCGGTGATGGGACGGATCGGGTACGGGGTGGCCATGCCGCATTCCTACCCGCGCCGCCGAGCAGCCGCCAGTCGATTGCCCGGCTGGGCACAGCTGACGGCCCGCTGGCGTGCGGGGCCGGGCCATCTCAACAGCGCCACCGGTTTCCGGATCTCCCGGCGGGCCGATACAGTTCCGCCATCATGGTTGTGTCCGGCTGGTCCCGCTCCGTGCTCGCTGCCCGCGCCGCAGCGAGCAAGGCCGGCCACTTGATACGGCATCAGCTCATCACCCGCAACCGGCGGGTCGCGGTGGGCCTCGCGGTGGTGACCGTCGTCATCAGCGTGGCGGCCGTCCACGTCTCGCAGGCGTGGTTCTCCCCGGGCCTGCTCATCCTGCCGGTGCTGGCCGGAGGGCTGCTGCTCTGGCCACGCGCGCTGCACATCCTGTTCGCCGTCATCGCCGCCGGGCTGGCCTATGACGTCGCGATGGGACTGGCTGGCCCGGGGCTCATCGCCACCATCGTGGTCACCGCATTGCTTGCCGACGTCCTGGCGCGGACCAGGAAGAAGCTTGGCATGCAGGGGCTTCGCGGCAACCAGATGCTGATCGAGCTCCGGGACCGGATCCGGGCGCAGGGCACGTTGCCGGCCCTTCCCGAGGGCTGGGGCTCGGTTTCGGTGCTCAAGCCGGCGGGCGGCTCATCGTTCGGCGGCGACTTCCTGGTTTCTGCCTGCGACGGGAAGACCCTGGAGGTCGCGCTGGTCGACGTGGCGGGCAAGGGGGTGGACGCGGGAACCCGGGCGCTGCTGCTGTCCGGCGCGTTCGGCGGCCTGCTTGGCTCGGTCCCGCAGGAGGAGTTCCTGTCGTCGTGCAACGCCTACCTGCGCCGGGGCGAGATGATGGAGGGCTTCGTCACCGCCGTTCATCTCGCGCTCGACCTCACCACCGGTGAGTACGTGGTGACCTCCGCCGGGCATCCGCCGGCCGCGCATCTCGACGCCAGCAGCGGGACATGGCGTATCACCCAGGCCCGGGGCATCGTGCTGGGGGTCGTCGCCGACCTGCGCCTGGTACCCGAGCGGGGCATGCTGCGGCCGGGCGACGCGCTGATGCTCTACACCGACGGGCTGGTCGAGGCCCCCGGCCGGGATATCGACTACGGGACCGACCGGCTGCTCGGAGAGGCCGACCGGCTGGTTGTCTCCGGTTTCCGGCAGGGCGCCGCCGACCTGGTCGGGGCCATGCAGGGCGGCACGGGCGGCGACGACTGCGCGCTCGCACTCATCTGGCGCACCTGATCAGTGATTCTGACATAGGCGTCAGAGAAATGGCCGGGATGAGCCCGAATATGACACTGACGTCAGCGACAGGTGCGCCCGCAGCGTGATGTCGGCGCGGGCAGGACGGTGACTGATGATGCCGCCATCGAAGGTAAATAGAAGCCCGTCAACAGTGACAGTGGCCCAGCGGGTCCGCACGAACACGATTAGCGACCGCATGCACGGCTATTCGGGCGCCCCGCTGTTATGGAACTGATACACGGCGCTGCGGCCAGCGCTGCGCCAGGAGATGCCCACACCCTGGCCTGCCTGCCGCGGACCAGGCACGATGCGGATGCCGTCGCCCGTGCGCCCAGCCGTCAACGTGGCGTCGTTAATGCGCTTCACTGCGTTCATAATGATCGGGCGATCCGCCCGGAAGGCGAGGGCCGAGGCCGGTCGCGGCGGTAATTGCGCGCTATGTATAATCGTCGGCTGGCAGAGGCTGTTGCTGGCAGCTGCGCTGCAGTTCTACGACACGCATGTCATGTGACGCTCATGTCATTATTTGCATTTGCCCGCGAACTATGCAGGGATAGGGATGTGACCCCGGACGCGACACGAACTGACGAATGCCGCGCCACGGGGGCCGCGAGCACCTCGGCCACGGCGATCAGCAGCCAGGCGGGCGCCAAGGCATCGGCCGAGAACTTCCCGGTCGCCTTGCGCTTCCTCCCGCGCAGATACCGGGGGCACCTGGCCGCCGTCTACGGCTTCGCACGGTCCGCCGACGACATGGGCGACGAAGCGCCGGCGGGGGAGAGGCTGCGCCTGCTCGACGAGCTCGAAGCCGACCTCGGGCGCCTGTACCGGATGATCTCGCGGGCAGACGTGCCAGAAGTGCCGGGCGGCGAGGGCTCCATCGGCGGAGCCCCGGGCTCCGTGGACGGCGACATCACATCCGGTGGCGACCCCGGCTCCCCGAACGCGGGCGGCTCCTCCGGTGGGCACCCGGGCGCCGTGGACGCCGACGGCAGCCCGCCGCGGCTTGCCGTGGTGCGGGCGCTCGCCCCCGCGGTTGTCGCCTGCGCGATCCCCGCCAAGCCGTTCCACGACCTCGTCGCGGCGAACCGCCAGGACCAGGTGGTGTCCCGTTACCCGGCCCACAGCGACCTGCTGGATTACTGCCGGCTCTCGGCCAACCCGGTCGGCCGGATCGTGCTCCACATCTTCGGGGCCGCCACACCCGAGCGCGAGGCACTCTCGGATCAGGTGTGCACGGCACTCCAGCTTGCCGAGCACTGGCAGGACGTGGCCGAGGACCTGCGGGCCGGCCGCATCTATCTTCCCCTGGAGGACATGGACCGGTTCGGCTGCACCGAGCGGGACCTCGCGGCGCCCGGCGCCGCGCCGAGGGTGCGGGCTCTGATCGCGTTCGAGGAACAGCGCGCCCGCGAACTGCTGGACGCGGGTGCCCCGATCGTCGGCACGCTGCGGGGAGCCGCCCGTGCGGCCGTGGCCGGCTATGTGGCCGGGGGCCGGGCCGCCCTGGCCGCGATCGCCGCCAGCGGCCACGACGTGTTGCGCACCACCCCCCGGCCGGGCAAGGCCCGGGTCGCCATGGAGCTGGTGAGGTCGTATGCGACCGGGAGATGAGGCCGTGGATGTCCACGCTGCCTACCAGCACTGCGAGCAGATCACCTGGACTCAGGCCAGGAACTTCTCCTACGGCATCCGGCTGCTGCCTCCAGCCAAGCGGCAGGCGCTCGCGGCGGTCTATGCCTTCGCCCGCCGGATCGACGACATCGGTGACGGCGACCTGCCCAAGCCCGCCAAGCTGGCCGCGCTGGCCGATGCCCGGGCCAGCGTGACCGCGCTTGGCGCACAACGTAGCCTGCCGAGCCAGAACGGCAAGCCCGCCGGCGCGAACGGCGGGTCGGCTAGCGGCAACGGCGGGCCCTCCGGCGCCGCCACGGACGGCGACCTGGTGCTGGTGGCCCTGACGGACGCGGCGGGCAGGTTCGACATCCCGCTTCCCGCGTTCGGTGAGCTCATCGACGGCTGCGAGGCCGATGTCCGGGGCACGACCTACCGCACCTTCGACGACCTGCTGCACTACTGCCGCTGCGTCGCGGGCTCGATCGGCCGGCTCTCGCTGGGCGTGTTCGGCACGGCCGACGTCGCCACCGCGGCCCCGCTCGCGGACGCCCTCGGCGTCGCCCTGCAGCTCACGAACATCCTGCGCGACATCCGCGAGGACTACCTCGGTGGGCGGATCTACCTGCCGGCTGAGGACTTCGAGCGTTTCGGCTGCTCACTGGAGAACGGCGCGCTCCAGCAGGTGCCGGGGGGAAATGGGTCCCTCCCGAGCGGGCACCTCGCGCGCGGGCACCTCGCGCGAGGGCCGGTTGATGGCGGCAACGAGGACAAGCTCGCTGCGCTCGTGGAATTCGAGGCACAGCGCGCAAGCACGTGGTACGCGCGGGGCCTCACCCTGATTCCGTTGCTGGACCGGCGCAGCGCGGCCTCCGCCGGGGCGATGGCCGGCATCTACTTCCGGCTGCTTGAACGCATCGCCGCCAGTCCCCGCGCCGTCCTTGAGCGCCGGATGTCGCTGTCGGCCGGGGAGAAGGCCCTGGTCGCCGCCCGGTCACTGGCCGTCGCGCTGCGCCCGCGCCGGGCCGGATCCCCAGACGTGCCGGATCCCCAGTCATGAAGGGAGCGGGCCGGTGAGCGCGCCAGGCAAGGTGGTCGTGGTCGGTGGCGGCCTGGCCGGCATCACCGCGGCGATCGCGCTCAGCGAGGCGGGAGCCGATGTCACGCTGGCCGAAGCCAAGCCCCGCCTGGGCGGTGCGACCAGCTCGTTCAGCCGCGGCGGGCTCATGGTCGACAACGGCCAGCACGTGTTCCTGCGCTGCTGTGTGGCCTACCGTGGCTTGCTCGCCCGGCTCGGCATGACTGGGGCGGTCACGCTGCAGGACCGGTTCGACGTCACGGTGCTGGCGCCCGGGGGGCGGGCACGGCTGCGCCGGACCGCGCTGCCCGGCCCGCTGCACCTGGGCAAGGCCCTTCTGGGCTACGGCTTTCTTTCGCGCGCCCAACGATTGAGCGTGGCTCGTGCGGCCCTCGCCATGGCGGCCCTGAACCCGGCGAGGGAGGACCTTGACCGGCAGCGGCTGGGTGACTGGCTCGCCGCCCGCGGACAGGATGAGCAGACACGCCGGCTCCTGTGGGACCTTTTCACGGTGTCCGCGCTGAATACCGCCGGTGATGACGCCAACCTGGCGCTGGCCGCCACCGTGGTGAAGACCGGGCTGCTGGGGGCGAGGGACGCTGCCGATATCGGGGTGCCGTCCATCCCGCTCGGGCAGCTGCACGGGCAGGCTGCGGGGGCGCTGCTGACGCGGCTTGGCGCGCAGGTGCGGCTGAGCGCCAAGGTTGCCGCCGTGGAGGCGCTGCCCGGCGGGCCTGGTGGGCCGGGTGCCCGGTTCCTGGTGCGGCTCGCCGGGCGCGGGGGCGGCGATCGCCCACGGCCGGACGGTACCGGACCGGGCGGTGCCGGACCGGGCGGTGCCGGACCGGGCGGTGCCGGGCCGGGCGGTGCGGAGCGGTATGCCGCCGGGCGGCACGGCGCGGGGCAGGTCATCGAGGCGGACGGCGTGGTCTTGGCGGTGCCGCCGGCGGTCGCGGCCAGGCTGGCGCCCGCGGGGGCAGTGCCCGGAAGCCCGGTGCCCGGAAGCCCGGTGCCCGGAAGCCCGGTGCCCGGAAGCCCGGACCCCGGAAGCCCGGACCCCGGAAGCCCGGACCCCGGAAGCCCGGTGCCCGGAAGCCCGGACCCCGGAAACGCGGGGCCCGGCCCGGCGCAGTGGCGGGAGCTTTCCACCTCGCCCATCGTCAACGTGCATGTGATCTACGACCGGCGGGTTACCCGGCTGCCGTTCGCGGCGGCGGTGAATTCGCCGGTGCAGTGGGTGTTCGACCGGACCAGCCCGTCGGGGCTGCGGTCGGGGCAGTACCTCGCGGTGTCGCTGTCGGCGGCCGATGACTATGTGGACGTCCCGGCGTCAGCCCTTCGGGAGCAGTTCCTGCCCGCCATGGCAGACCTGTTCCCGGCTGTGCACGACGCGCGGGTCACTGACTTTTTCGTCACCAGGGAGCGCCGGGCCACGCTGCGCCAGGTACCTGGCTGTGAGCGGCTGCGGCCCAAGGCAGCCAGCGCCCTGCCGGGGCTGGTACTGGCCGGCGCTTGGACCGACACCGGGTGGCCAGACACGATGGAGGGAGCCGTGCGGAGCGGTTTGAACGCGGTGCGAGCGCTGCGCCAAGGGATGGCGCGAGGCGGCGCGGGGAGCCCGGCCCGGCCAGCTGTGGCGGCCGGCCCGGCCCGGGCTCGGAGCAGGACGCGGCGGCCAGGCCCGGTCAACGGATCGGCTCCGGTGAACGCGCGGGACGCGGTGAACGCGCCGGATCCGGTGAACTCACGGGATGCGGTGAACGCGCCGGATGCGGTGAACGGGCCGGCGGGTACGGGAGCCACAGCATGACGGCCGTGATGCCGGCGGGCGTGGAAACCGCCCGCGATCTGGTCGGCCCGGCGCTCGCGGCGGCCGTTGAGCGGCTCAGCCCCGACGTGCGGAGGGTGGCCGCCTACCACCTTGGCCTGACGGGACCTGAGGGCGCGCCGCCGGGCGCCGCGGCCAGGGGGCAGGCTGCTGGCGGGACCCGGGCCGATGACCTGGCCGGAGCCGACGACAGGGCCGGAGCCGATGGCGGGGGCAGAGCCGGCAGGGCCGGAGCTGACGGCAGGGCTGACGGCGCGGCCCATCCTGGCGCGACGGGAGAGGGAGGCGCGACGGGCCGGATCCGCGCGCCGGCGCCGGGCGGCACCGCCCGCTCCCTCGGCCGGCGATCGGGCGCAGGAAAGGCGCTGCGGCCCGCGCTGACCCTGCTGTCCGCCCGCGCCGCGAACGCCGCCCCCGAACGTGGCGTGCCCGCCGCTGTCGCCGTGGAGCTGGTGCACAACTTCTCGCTGCTGCACGACGACATCATGGACGGCGACACCGAGCGCAGGCACCGGCCGACCGCCTGGACCGTGTACGGGATCGGCGCGGCCATCCTGGCCGGTGACGCCATGCTTGCGCTTGCCCAGGACATCCTGCTGGAAGACACCGCCCCGCAAGGGGTATGGGCGGCGCGGGCCCTGTCCGCCGCGGTGCAGCGGCTGATCGCCGGCCAGGGTGCGGACCTGGCCTTCGAGCAGCGCGACGACGTGTCGCTGCCGGAGTGCCTGACGATGGCCGGAGACAAGACGGCAGCGCTGATGGCGTGCGCGTGCAGTGTCGGCTCCATCCATGTGGGGGCCGCGCCCCAGCTGGCGATGGGCCTGGCCACATTCGGTGCGCACGCTGGACTCGCGTTCCAGCTCACCGACGACCTGCTCGGCATCTGGGGCGCTCCCGAGGTGACCGGCAAGCCGGTGCGGTCGGACCTGCGGGCCAGGAAGAAGTCATTGCCGGTCGTGGCGGCCCTGTCCGCCGGCACGGCCGAGGCGCGCGAGCTCGCCGGCCTGCTCGCCCGGGACGAGGCGCTGAGCGAGGACGACCTGGCGCTCGCCGCCCGGCTGGTCGAATCGGCCGGCGGCAAGGCCTGGACCGAGGCCGAGGCGGGCACGCAACTCGCGGCCGCACACAAGTGCCTGGCAGACACCGACATGCCCGGCGACGTGAGGGCGGAGTTCGCTGGGATCGCCGAGTTCATCACCGCTCGCCAATGGTGAGCGGTGCCGTGGTGAGGTGCGGGAGGAGAGGATGACGGTCACGCATCCGCGGCCGCAGGGGCGGGCCGCCGCCACCCCGGCGCAGGCGCTTGCCCATGCCCGCGACCACCTGCTCAGCCTCCAGCACGATCAGGGCTGGTGGCAGGGCGAACTCGAGACCAACGTCACCATGGACGCCGAGGACCTGCTGCTGCGGGAATTCCTCGGGATCCGCACCCGCGAGCAGACCGAGGCGGCGGCGCGGTGGATCGCGTCCAAGCAGCGCGAGGACGGCACCTGGGCCAACTTCTACGGCGGGCCCGGTGACCTGTCCACCACGGTCGAGGCCTACGTCGCGCTGCGGCTGGCCGGGCACCAGCCGGCCGAGCCGCACATGGCCAGGGCCGCGCAGTGGATCCAGGCCGGCGGCGGTGTCCCAGCAACCCGGGTGTTCACCCGGCTCTGGCTGGCCCTGTTCGGCGAGTGGTCCTGGGACGACCTGCCCGTTATGCCGCCGGAGCTGATCTACCTGCCCTCCTGGTTCCCGCTCAACGTCTACGACTGGGCGTGCTGGGCCCGGCAGACGATCGTGCCGCTGACCATCGTCGGCTCGCTGCGCCCGGTCCGGCCGCTTCCGTTCGGCCTCGGCGAGCTGATGCCGGATGACCCCGCTGGTGAGGGCAGTCGGCCGGGCCGGGCAGGCCGGGCAACCGGGTCCGGTTGGGCAACGGCGTTCGGCCGGCTCGACCAGGGGCTGCACGGCTACGAGCGCCACGCCCACCGGGCGGCGCCGGTGCGGGCGGTACGCCGCGCCGCGATGCGCCGGTGCGCGGAGTGGATCATCGCGAGGCAGGAGAGGGACGGCTGCTGGGGCGGGATCCAGCCACCCTGGGTCTACTCGCTGATCGCCCTGCATCTGCTCGGCTACGGGCTCGACCATCCCGTGATGAAGCGCGGGCTCGCCGGGCTGGAGCGGTTCACGATCATCGAGGACACGCGGGAAGGCCCGGTGCGGCGGCTGGAAGCCTGCCAGTCGCCGGTGTGGGACACGGTGCTGGCCGTCATCGCGCTGGCCGACGCGGGCCTGCCGTCCGATCACACCGCGCTGACCACCGCGGCTGACTGGCTGCTCGCCGAGGAGATCACCGGCCCGGGCGACTGGCAGGTGCGCCGGCCCGAGCTGGCGCCCGGCGGCTGGGCATTCGAGTTCGACAACGACATCTATCCCGACATCGACGACACCGCGGAGGTCGTGCTGGCGCTGCGACGGGCGCACTGCGCGGCAGGTGAGGACGCCTTGGTGTCTGCCATCCGGCGGGGGGTGCGCTGGATGGTGGGCATGCAGTCCCGTGACGGGGGCTGGGGGGCGTTCGACGCCGACAACACCTCCACGCTGGCGCCCAAGCTGCCGTTCTGCGACTTCGGCGCGGTCGTGGATCCGCCCTCGGCCGACGTCACCGCGCATGTGGTCGAAGCCCTGGCGGCCGAGGGCCTGGCCGGCAGCCGGGCGGCGCGGCGCGGCGTGGTGTGGCTGCTGCGGGCGCAGGAGAGCGACGGCTCCTGGTTCGGCCGCTGGGGTGCGAACTACGTTTACGGCACGGGCGCCGTGGTGCCGGCGCTCATCGCGGCCGGGGTCCAGCCCGGCAAGCCCGCCATCCGGCGTGCGGTCGCCTGGCTGTTGGATCACCAGAACCCCGACGGCGGCTGGGGGGAGGACATGCGGTCGTACGACGACCCGGGGCTCGCGGGGCGCGGGGAGTCCACCGCGTCGCAGACGGCGTGGGCGCTGCTCGCTTTGCTCGCCGCCGGGGAGGGGGGCGCAGGCCGTGCGCACGGTACAGCCGGCCCGGACAAAACGTCCTGGCCGGCGGCACCGGACGCCCGGCCGGAAGACACCGCCGTGGAGCGGGGGGTCCAGTGGCTGATTGACCACCAGCGGGAAGACGGGACGTGGGATGAGCCGCAGTACACGGGGACCGGGTTCCCGCGGGACTTCTATCTCAACTATCACCTGTACCGGCTGGTATTCCCCGTGATGGCACTCGGCAGGTACGTGGCGGCGACGTCATGACGGCGCGCATGGCCGGGGCTGACGGCTTCCCCGAGACACCTCCCCGCACGGAGCCGGAGGCGGCAGGTGTGGCGTCCGGCGAGGGCTCGGATGTGGCTGGCGTGCCGACAGGCAGCGGGCGGGATGTGGCTGGCGGTGCACGGCTGGTGGTGTGTGCGCCGTTGCTGCCGGAGGGGTGGGCGGTACGGCGCGGCATCGGCGGCGGTGGCGAGGTCCGGGTTAGTGGGTACGGGGCGGGGCGTGCGCGGAGGCAGGGGGAGCGGCTCCGGCAGGATACGTTTGGCGCGCTCGTGGTCGCGGGTACGGGCGGCGGGCTGACCGATGACCTCAGCCCCGGTGACCTGGTGGTGGCCTCGGAGGTGACGGACGGGACCACGACTACCGCGTGCCCGTCGGCGCCGCTGCTGGCGGGGGAGCTGCGCCGGGCCGGGATGCCGGTCAGGACCGGGCCGGTGGTGAGCGTGGACCGCCTCAGGCACGGCCGCGATCGGGCGCGGCTGGTGGACCCCGGTGCCCTCGTCGTCGACCTGGAGTCGGCATGGCTGGCCGCCGCCGCGGGCGAGCGGCCGGTGGCGGTGATCCGCGCGATCTCCGACACCCCGCGGCGGCCGCTGCACAGCCCGGCCGCGCTGGCCGGCGGCCTGCGCGCGCTCCGCTCGCTGCGGGCCGCCGGGCCGGTTCTGAACCGGTGGGCCGCGGCGGCAGGCCAGCGGCGGCTCCTGCTTGCCGGGCCGCGGTCGTTCTGCGCCGGCGTCGACCGGGCGATCGAGATCGTCGAGAAGGTGCTCGAGCGGCAGGGGCCACCGGTCTACGTGCGCAAGCAGATCGTGCACAACACGCACGTCGTGGCCGACCTGGAGCGGCGCGGCGCGGTGTTCGTGGACGAGCTCTCCGAGGTCCCGAACGGCGCGTGCGTGGTGTTCTCCGCGCACGGCGTCTCGCCGGCCGTGCGGCAGGAGGCCGTCCGGCGGGGACTGAACGCCGTGGACGCCACCTGCCCGCTGGTGTCCAAGGTGCACGTCGAGGCGCGCCGGTTCGCCGCGGAGGGTTACCTGGTGGCGCTGATCGGCCACGCCGGCCACGAGGAGGTCGAGGGGACGCTGGGCGAGGCGCCGGGGGCGATGACCCTGGTGGAGACCGCCGATGACGTCGCCAGGCTGCGCCCGAAGGACCCGGGCAAGGTCGCCTACCTCATGCAGACCACGCTCGCCGTGGACGAGGCCGAGGAGGTCGCCAGCGCGCTGCGGGAACGGTTCCCGGCGGCGCGGGCGCCGGGCAGCGACGACATCTGCTATGCCACCACCAACCGGCAGCAGGCGGTGCGCGCCGTCGCCGCCGAGTCCGATCTGGTGCTCGTGGCCGGCTCCGCGAACTCCTCCAACTCCCTCCGCCTGGTCGAGACCGCGGAGCGGGCCGGCGTCCCGGCCCACCTCATCGACGGCCCGGGCGACATCGAGTTCGGCTGGCTGGCCGGGGTTGCCACGGTCGGCATCAGCGCTGGGGCGTCCGCGCCGCCAGCCGTGGTCGGGCAGATCGTCGCCGCGCTGGCCGGACTAGGCCCGGTGGAGGTGAACGAGCGGGTGACCACCACCGAATCCATCCATTTCAGCCTGCCCAAGGAGGTCAGGTCGCCATGACCATGCCGCTGCGCCAGAGCGTGCGGATCGGTGCATACCTCATGCGCCAGAAACTGGCCAGGAAGGACAAGTTCCCGCTCCTGGTCGAGCTTGAGCCGCTGTTCGCCTGCAACCTCAAGTGCGCCGGGTGCGGGAAGATCCAGCAACCGCACGAGCTGCTCAAGCAGCGGATGCCGGTCGAGCAGGCGCTGGCTGCGATCGAGGAGTGCGGCGCGCCGATGGTGTCCATCGCCGGCGGGGAACCGCTCATGCACCCGCAGATCGATGTGCTGGTCGCCGAGCTGATCAAGCGGAAGAAGTACGTGTTCCTGTGCACGAACGCGCTCCTCATTCCGAAGAAGCTGGACAAGTTCCGGCCGTCGCGCTACTTCGCCTGGGCGGTGCACATCGATGGGCTGCGCGAGCGGCACGACGAGTCGGTGTGCAAGGAAGGCGTGTTCGACGAGGCGGTCGCGGCGATCAGGGAGTGCCAGCGGCGCGGGTTCCGGGTCACCACCAACACCACGTTCTTCAACACCGACACCCCGCAGACCGTCATCGACGTGCTCGACTACCTCAACGACGACCTGGCCGTGGACCAGATGATGATCTCCCCCGCCTACGCCTACGAGAAGGCGCCCGACCAGGAGCACTTCCTGGGCGTGACCGAGACCCGGGAACTGTTCCGGAAGGCGTTCGCGAACGGCAACCGCCGGCGCTGGCGGCTCAACCACTCGCCGCTCTTCCTCGATTTCCTCGAGGGCAAGACCGACTACGCCTGCACCGCATGGGGAATCCCGTCCTACTCGCTGCTCGGCTGGCAGCGGCCCTGCTACCTGATGTCAGACGGTTACGCGAAGACCTACGCCGAGCTGATCGAGACGACGGACTGGGAGGCCTACGGGCGGGGCAAGGACCCGCGGTGCGCGAACTGCATGGCGCACTGTGGGTACGAGCCGTCGGCGGTGCTCGCCACCATGGGATCGCTGCGCGAGTCGCTGCGCGCCATGCGCAGTACCTGACCGCGCCTGGCTGGAGTAGTTCGGGCGGTGCGGCTCCGCCGGATCGGCGTTTCTGCTGCCGAGACGGCGAAGCCCGCACTGCCCGCCGCCCCCCTGGCCGCCCAACACCCCCCGGGATTGGAGCCACCCACAGCACGCCCTCAGCCTGCTCTCAGCGCGGCCCGCCAGCATTCTGACCGTCATGACGCCCGCCCCCGGTGTCATTACGGGCCGGGCGCATCGGATCGGCCTGATGCGCAACGGCAAGCTGGACATCAAGCAGGACACCCACGGCGCCAGCTGACCGAGCCGGGACCCGTGGCCGGCCCGCTCCCCGCCCGGGCCGGCCACGGCCGGCCAGGCCCATGCTTAACGGATGGCCGGGGCCAGTGCCGCTGACCACGGCGGTCCCGCTGCCGGGGCCGCTCAGGTACGCGGCGGCAGGGCCGGAGTGAAGCCCCGCGGGAGTTGCTGCTCGCACCAGACGACCTTCCCCCCCGCCGTTCTCCGGGTACCCCAGCGCAGCGAGAGCTGGCTGACGATCTGCAGGCCGCGGCCCGACTCGTCGTCTCTCGCCGCGTACCTCATCCTCGGCGGCGTCGGCGAGGTGTCGGCGATCTCACACGTCAGGGCCCGCTCCAGGACGAGGCGGAGGGTGACCGGGCCGTCGGTGTACCGGATCGCGTTGGTCACCAGTTCGGAGACGAGCAGCTGGGTGGTGGGCACCATGCTGGCCAGCTCCCATTTCTCCAGCGGCTCGGTCACCAGCGCGCGGGCCTCACCCGCGGAGGTGAGTTCCCCGGGCAGGACCCAGGTCGCCAGCTGGCTGCCGTCGATGCGGCTCAGCCGCGCGATCAACACCGCTATGTCATCGCGCTGCTGGTCGGCGTAGGCGCCCGCGACGGCGGCCTTGCACAGCTCCTCTACCGGGCGCCCGGCCGAGCCGGGGCCGAACGTCGACTGCAGCCGTTTGAGGCCGTCGTCGATGTCGCGGTCCCGGCTTTCCACGAGCCCGTCCGTGTACAGGACGAACATGCTGTCGTCCTCGACCTCGAAGGTCCGGCTGTGGATGACGCCCTCGCCGACCCCCAGCGGGGGTGCCGGTGAGACGTCGAGGAACTCGCTGTCGCCGTCGGGCCGCACCAGCAGCGGGGGCAGGTGGCCGGCCGAGGCGACCTCGCAGGTGCCCTGCACCGCGTCGTAGACGGCGTAGGAGCAGGTCGCGAAGTGGGGCTCCCGCTCGCCCAGCGTCCGCATGAGCTCGTTGAGCTGCTGAAGGGACTCGGCGGGAGACAGTTCCAGCATCGCGAGCGTCTGGATCGCCGTGCGCAGCCGGCCCATAGTGACGGCCGCCCGGACCCCGTGCCCGGCCACGTCGCCGACCACCAGCGCCACCCGGGCCCCCGGCAGGGCAATGGACTCATACCAATCGCCGCCGACCTCGATTAGCTGGCTGCCGGGCAGGTAGCGGTGCCTGACCTCGACCGAGCAGGGCGCGGACAGGTCGGTCGGCAGCATGCTGCGCTGCAGGGTGAGGGCGGTGGCGCGCTCCCGGCTATAGCGGCGCGCGTTGTCAAGGTAGATCGCCGCCCGGGAGGCGAACTCCATACCGATCTCGGTGTCATAGGCGTCGAAGGGACGGAAGCCCGCCCGGCGGGTGCACACGATGAAGCCCAGCAGGGTATCGCGGGCGTGGAGGGGCAGCAGCAGCATCGAGGTGCCCGCGAGCAGCTTGGCGACGGGCCGCCGCAGCCAGGACTCGGCGATCTGAAGCGCGTCGTCGTTGTCGCTTCTCGTCCGCACCGGCTTGCCGGTTTCCATAACCTCGGTATAGGGCGTTCCCGGTGGGTACCGGAGGACCTCCCCGGTGGGGAACGCCGCGTCCAGGCGCGGGTCGTCGTCGTCGCTCGCGACGGCCAGCCGGCGCAGCAAGGGTGACCCGTCCTCCCGGTCGGCCGGGGGATCGTCGGCCGCCACCATGCTCTCCAGCACCAGCAGCCCCGCCGAGTTGCAGAAGTGCGGCACCACGATGTTGATCAGCCCACGGGCCATCTGGTCGAGGTCGAGGGTGGCGCCGATCTGGCGGAACGTATCGTCCAGCAGCGCGTGACGCATCTGCGCCGGGTCGAGGAACTGCTCGTCGGCGGGCGGCGGCATGCGGATGATCACCAGCGCGCTGATGCTGTCGTCGCTCCCGCGCATGGGCTGGATCGAGACCACCGCGTCGACGGGGTCGAGGCGCCTGGTGCGGAAGGTGAGCACCGCCGTGGCCTCACGGCCGTTGCGGGCGGCGTCGATCAGCCCGTTCAGCGGCGAGCCAGCCGCGTTTGGCGCGGTGACCAGCTCGTTCAGGTGGGCGCCGAGCAGGGACTCGCCGGAAGGGGCAAGGATTTCCAGCGAACTCCGGTCATGCTGGATGATCCGTCCGGATTGATCGATCCCGACGATCAGCGTCCGCACGGAGGTGTGGGACAGCAGGGCAGTGATCTTTGAAACGATACCCGATTGGGTGTCGTCGCTCCGGGTGACCGTTGAGACACGATTCCCGGAGTAGGGTGCCTGGGTGTCCGGCGAACGCGATCCGGCGGGCCGCCGGCCGGAGGAGTGCCGGGCGGTGGCGCAGGAGCGCCGGGCGGTGGCGCACCGGCGCGGCCGGGCTGATGGGGCGGGAAGGCGGTGGGCGCATGCGGCAGCGTTCCAGGGTCGTCGAGTCCCAGCCGTCCGGCGAGCCCACCGGGGCTACTGGCGCCGCCAGATCCTCCAGGGTCCCCCGGGTGACCGTGGTGGGCAGCCTCAACACCGACATCTCACTGGCAGTGCCGCACCTGCCCGGGCCGGGCGAGACGGTGCTGTCGCCAGCGGGCGCGGTCATCGGCGCCGGCGGCAAGGGCGCCAACCAGGCCGTGGCCGCCGCCCGGCTGGGCGCGGCGGTGCGTATGGTCGGCTGCTGCGGCGACGACGAGTTCGGGACGCGGCTGCGCGCGGGCCTGGCGGCCGAGGGGGTGGATGCCGGTGGGGTGCGCGTGGCCGCCGGCGCCGCCTCCGGGCTGGCCCTGATCACGGTGGATGCCGCGGGCGAGAATGCGATAGCGGTGGCGGCTGGCGCAAACGGCCTGGCCGGACCGGATGAGGTGACTGCGGCGTTCGCGGCCCCGTGCGAGGCGCTGGTGGTCTCCGCCGAGATCCCCGCCGTCGTGCTCGCGGGTGTGCTGAGCCGGGCCCGCCAGGTCGGCACAACGTGCGTGCTGAACCTGGCGCCGGCACCGGCCGGGTCGGCTGGCCTGCTGGCCGGCGGCGTGGGCTGGCTCGTGGTCAACGAACAGGAGGCGGCGGCGGTGCTGGGACGGCCGCTTGCCGGGCCGGAGGAGGCGCCGGCGGTGGCGTCGGCGCTGGCCCGGATGAGCGCCGGGAACGTGGTCATCACCCTGGGCGCGGCCGGGGCGGTGCTCGCCCGCGCTCCGGATACCCCAGGGCCGGATATGGCCGGTGCGCCGGGCGCGGCCGGTCCGGATGTGGCCGGTGCGCCGGGCGCGACCGGCGCGGTGGCCGTGCCGGGTTTCAGCGTGGCGAGCGTCGACAGCGTCGGCGCCGGCGACGCGTTCGTGGCGGCACTGGCCGTCGCGCTGGCGGCCGGGGTGGGACCGGCGGACGCGGTGCGCGCCGCGTGCGCGGCGGGTGCGGCGGCGACCACCCGCCGGGGCGCGCAGGCGGCGCTGCCGCGCCCGGCCGACGTGCTGGCCGCGACCGGGGCACCCTGGCCGCTGGCGGGCCCGTGAGCGCCACCCGCCCCGGGTGAGACCGCGAAGCCGCAGCCGCCACAGGTGCCACCGGCAGGCTGCGGCCGCCGGAGGTGCTACCTCCAAGCCGCAGCCGCCGCGGGTGTGACATTGAAGCCGTGGCGGTGGGCCCGGCGGCCACCGGCTGACCTACCGGGCCTGGCAGGGAGCCCGGAGCGGGGCGTAGATGATCACAGACGAGTCCTGGAACACGGGACGGTAATGGCGGGGCGCGGTGCTGAATCCGGCGAAATCGGCCTGCTGCCCGAACTTGTACAGCACGATGTACCGGACGTCGTCACGAACCAGGATGCCGGCCGATCGGCAACTCACTGGCTGCGACAGTACGTGCGCGGAATCGAGCAGAGGCTGCCGGCCGGCGGGGGGCAGTGACCGCGGATGCCTCAGCCGCCGCGGGAAGTAGGACTGCAGGCCGGTATAACCGCCCAGGGCGAGCACGGCGCGGTTGGTGATGCCGTGGTTCATGCCAGGTGTCGAGATGATCGTGCCGCCGGTGTTGTGCTGGCGCAGCCATTCACCCGCGCGCGCGACCGCGTGGCTGACCACATTGCCCCGCGCGTCGCTGTCGGTCAGCACGTTGCCGGCCGCCGGCAGCCCGACAAGGACTATCATCAGGCCGGCGGCGGCCAGCGACGCCACTACCGTCAGGGTTCGCTTGGTCGTCTGCAGCGCGGCCACCGACCGCACGATGATGCCGACGCCGAGCGCGCCAGCGATGCACAGTGACGCGCCAAGATCGCGCTCGAACCGCTGCGGGAAGCCGTCCAGCGCAGTTCGGCTGCCCAGGTACATCAGCACGGACCACCCCAGCACCGTTATCGCCGCAAGCACCTGTGTCGGCGTGCGCAGGTACCTGGTGCCAGCAGCCAGGGCGGCGATGCCAAAAACGCCGAGCCACACGATCGCGGGCCCGAGCTCGGTCAGGAGATGCGCGGGCGCGGGCACCGGCTGGGTGCCCAGGACACTGGTCACCGCTGCCGAGGTGGCGGAGGACCCGGTCAGGATGTCGCCGAGGTTGTAGGTGTACGCCGCGTAGCAGGCGGACAGCACGACGACCCCTACAAGTACGAGCAGCAGCACACCCGCATCGTGCCGGCGCCTCTTGAGGAGCAGGTACGGCAGGCCGATGACCGCGACCAGAGCCAGCAGCAGCGCCATGTACAGGCTGACCACCGGGTGATAGAGGACCACGGACGCGCCGACGACCGTCACCAGCAGGCCCGACCGGACGGAGGGTGATTCATACAGCGTGATCAGCGCGGCGACCAGCATGACCATCAGGAAGAAGGCGGCGGTCAGGTCCGGATACCTGCCCTGTGTCAGGCTCGTATGCGCTCCGGTCAGCACCAGGCCCGTCAGCGCGGCCGCCACCACGCCGTACTCCCAGCCCCACAGCCGGGTGGCCAGCGCATAGGCGCCCAGCGCGACGAGCAGCAGCAGGGACGGCGCGAGGACGGGGAAAAGCGTCAGGGGCGTCAGCCCGGAGATCCGGCAGAAGACCGCGGTGAGGGTGGAGAAGCCGGGCGGGTAGATCAGGAATGTGCCGTACGAGCCGTGAGAGAGCAATTGCTCGGCCATCACCGCGTAGGAGAATTGGTCGCTGCCGCGCACGTAAGGCCAGTCGAAGCGGATCACCGCCGCGTACGCGCGGACGGCAACCAGGCCCAGCACCACCGAGAGCGCCAGCGCCCGCCAGCCCGCCCGAGCAGGCGGGGCCGGCCGATCTGCCGCGATCGCCGCATGCCTGCCGGGGTTTCGGTCCGTGACGAGGCTGGGGCTCCGCTCCGTGACGGGGCCGGGGTTCGGGTCCGTGGCGGGGCCGGGGTTCGGGTCTGTGGCGGGGCCGGGGTTCGGGTCCGCGGCCGGGGCGAGAGCCCTCGCTGCGAATACACCCGCGACGGCGAGCGCGCCCGCAACCGCGATCAGCAGCAGGCCGGATGCTGGCACGTGCAGCAGTGAGGCCAGCGCCGCGGCAAGCGCGGCGGCGGTCAGCACCAGCGTGCCGGTGCCCGTCAAGGGGGCCGGCCGGGGCAGCACCGGGGCGGCTGACCCTGGCGCCGCGCCGCGCACGACGAAAACAAGCGCCCCGGAGCCGAAGACCAATGCCACCGAGCCAAGGGCAATCCACAGTGTGATGCCGGAGCCGGCGAGCCTCGCCAGGGTCAGCGCAATCGCCGGCACGGAGGCCATCGAGAGCACCGTTGAGTAGGTCAGCCGCTCGGCCAGACCTCCCGTGGGGCGCAGCACGACGGCCCAGAAGTAACCGGGCAGCACGCCTGCCGCCGCCGCAGCCAGCGCCGCGCGGAGCAAATCCAGAACCACTGGCTACCCACCGTGACAGTGAAAGCGCCTGATAAGGGTCGAGACGCGACTCTAGCTCATGCCGCAGGGGCGGTTGACGGCTTGTCCGTCGGGCTGGCTGCGCCCGCCCGGGCGGTGCGCCGGCGGCTAGCGGCTCACGGGTCCCACGTGGCCTGCCAAGTGATGCTTCATGCGGGGCGGCTCACCGCGGCCGGCGGCCGCAACTCGTGCCAACGCCCCCACGAGCGGGGGGTCTCGCGGGGGCGTGGCACGCGGCGCTGGTGTGCGGTCGCCTCCTCGGCGAGTGGCACAACGCGGCTCCAGCCGAACGGTAGTCCGCGTAGGCGGTAGTGATGCGGCCCGGGGGACACATACACACCAGCGATCGTTTGCAACGCCACCGCCCCCCGTGCTATTCCAGCTTCCCGCGTGCCGTTCTGGCGGCAGCGATCCCGGCAGGAAGCAGTGAACAGGGATGGGCTCGGCGGCTGCTACCGGCGGGCTTCGCCACCGAACGCCAGCGCTAGTGTGGAAGTAGATTCACCGGGCGGTGACAGTCAGGAGACGCTGACGGTGGCTGGGGACCAGTCCCTGATCGGATCGATTGGCGTTGTCATCGTTGCCACCCGCGGGAAGGCCGGCCCCGGCGAGGTGCTGCTCAAGATCCGTGGGGGAACCGAAGCCTACCTGGCCTGGTCCACCGACCCGATCCCCAAGGGCGCGACCGTGCTGGTCATCGAGAGCCGCGGCGCGCGCACCGTGGACGTGAGCGAGTGGGCGGACCCGCTCGGCCCCATTACTGACAATCCTCGCTGAGGAGCGACAATGTTTGGTTACCGTGTCCCCGCCCCCGACCAGGCCATGCTGATTTCCGGTGGCAGGCGCTGGCGGGGTGGCATCGGCGCACCGTTCCGGGTCGTGGTAGGCCACGGCGCGTTCGTGCTCCCGTTCTTCCGCAAGGCCCGCTACCTCACCCTGGCGATGTGCGAGGCCGAGGTGGCCGAGACCTGTGTCACCCGGCAGGGCATCTCGCTGAACGTCCGGTCTGTCATCGCCTTCAAGGTCGGCAACGACGACGAGAGCATCGTCAACGCGGGCCAGCGGTTCCTGTCCGACCAGGATCAGATGTCCACCCTCACCGGCCGCATCTTCGCCGGCCATCTCCGCTCGATCGTCGGCTCGATGACGGTCGAGGAGATCGTCACCGAACGGCAGAAGCTGGCGACCGAGGTGCTCGACGGCTCCAAGGCCGAGATGGCCAAGATCGGCCTCACCGTGGACTCGCTGCAGATCCAGTCGATCGACGACCTGAACGCCGGCTACATCGACGCGATGGCCGCGCCGCACAACGCCGCGATCCAGCGGCAGGCGCAGATCGCCCAGGCGCAGGCCAACCAGGCGGCGGCCGAGGCGCAGCAGGAAGCCCAGCGCAAGCAGGCCGAGTATGCCCGGCAGACCGCGGTGGTGCAGGCGCAGTACAAGGCCGAGATCGACCAGGCCCAGGCGAAGGCGGCGCAGGTGGGGCCGCTCACCCAGGCGCAGGCGCAGATGGAGGTCATCTCGGCCCAGGCCGAGCTGGCCCGGCAGCAGGCGGAACTGCGCGAGCGTCAGCTCGTCGCCGAGGTGGTCAAGCCGGCCGAGGCGGAGGCGGACAAGGTCCGCATCCTGGCCAAGGCGGACGCGGAGCGGATGCGCATCCAGGCCGAGGCGGCGGCCTCGCACAACCGGGTCGCGCTCGACCGGATGCTCATCGACCAGCTACCGCTGATCGTCAAGGAAGCGGCGAACGGGCTGGCGGGGGCGAACGTCAACGTGCTGAACGGGGCCGAGGGCCTCAGCGAGCTTGCCGCGGGCCTGGTCGGCCAGGGCCTGACCATTCTGGAGTCCGTCAAGAAGAACCTGTCCGGCTCGCCGGAGCAGGCGGCGGCGTCGGCGCCGGAAGGCGCCGCGGGCGGCGGCAATGGCTCGGCGCCGGAGAGCTCCGCGGGGTCGGCCGGTCATGCCGCCATCGAGGGCACCCCAGGCAGGGGCGGCAGCTAGCGCTACCGCGCCGACCATGATCACGGACGATCCCGTGCATATAGCGCAGGAGATCGTCCGCGATCATGAAGGGCGCGCCGACGGCAGCCGAGCGTGGCGCTCGTGTGCGAGGCTGCGGGGATGCTGATCCTGGTGGCCGCGTGCGTGCTGGCTGCGGCTGCCTGGGTGTACCTGCTGGCCGGGCACGGCGGGTTCTGGCGCACGGACGTGCGCCTGCCCGGGCGGGCACGCGCGCCCGACCCGGGTCGATGGCCCAGTGTGGCCGCGGTGGTGCCCGCCCGTGATGAGGCGGTGATCCTGCCGGAGACGCTGCCCACGCTGCTGGCGCAGGACTATCCCGGTGCCTTCTGCGTGGTGCTGGTGGACGACGCCAGCACCGACGGCACCGGCGCGGTCGCCGCGGCCCTGGCCACGGCGGCCTCGGGTGAGCCCGGCCCACCGGGTCCCAGGGTTTCCCGGGGTGGTGCCGTGTCCGCACGGGCCGGCGCCGCGCTGCGAGTCGTCGGCGGCAGCCCTCCGCCGCCCGGCTGGGCGGGCAAGGTGTGGGCGATGGCTCAGGGCGCGGCGGCGGCGCGGGAGTGTGGCTACCTGCTGTTCACCGATGCCGACATCGCCTTCGATCCGGGAACCGTGACCAGCCTGGTTCGCGCCGCCGTCGCCGACGACCGGGCCCTGGTCTCCCAGATGGCCCTGCTGCGGGCGGGAACCGGCTGGGAGCGGTGGATCGTCCCGGCGTTCGTGTACTTCTTCGCGCAGCTGTACCCGTTCCGGCGGGTCGGCCGCACCCGCGCCAGGACCGCCGCGGCGGCAGGCGGCTGCATGCTGGTGCGGCGCGAGGTACTGGCGGCGGCGGGCGGGCTGGAGCGCATCGCGGGCGCCCGGATCGACGATGTCGCGCTGGCGCGGCTGCTCAAACGCGGGCCGGCCCGGGCGCGCTGCTGGCTTGGTTTCACCACCCGCGTGCACAGCCGCCGGCCCTACGCCGGGCTGGGCGGGCTGTGGGACATGATCGCCCGCAGCGCCTATACCCAGCTGCGCTACTCACCAGCCCTGCTCGCCGGGACCGTGGCCGGGCTGTGCTGGCTCTATCTCCTGCCGCCCGCGGCCACGCTCGGCGGCCTGGCCGTGGCGGTGGCCGGAGGCTACCCAGCCGCTTGGTGGTGCGCCGGCGCTGGCCTCGCCGGCTGGGGAACGATGACCGTGACCTACGGTCCCGTGCTCCGCCTCTACGGGCTGTCTCCGCTGCGCGCGCCGTGCCTGCCGCTCGTCGCCCTGCTGTACGCCGTGATGACGGTCGACTCGGCGCGCCGCCACCGCGCGGGGCGGGGTGGGGAATGGAAGGGCCGCGTCATCGCGCCTGGCCGCCGGGACCGGCGGCCTCAGCGCACCAGCCGGTAGCCGTAGTAGGACATCAGGGGGGAGCACACCGTGGTCACGGCCGCACGGTCGACCCGGTGCAGGCGTGAGCGCCATTCGGTGTCCTCACGCAGCCGGACAGATCCGGTGCGGAACCGGTTGTTGTTACCACCGACGGTGTGCGTGGGGTGCATGGTCACGGTGCCGCGCTCCGCCGGATCCGTGACATCGGCCAGCAGTGCAGGCCAGCCGGCCAGGTCTGCCAGCGCCGCCACCGACTCGCGGGGGTGGCGGACGAAGTCTTCGTACCGCAGCAGCGCCGAGCGGGCCGGCCCGGCGGACCGCCGGACCGCGGCGCCGGCCAGGTTGCCCGCCGACCAGCTGAGCGCGGCGTAGGCGCTCTGCCGCCACCGGCTGTCGGCCACCGGCTCGCCACCGGCCTTGACCCGTAGGATGGAGTAAACCATCCCGCGCGGGTCGCGGACGATCTGAACGAAGCTCGGGTCGACCTCCGGCATCAGCAACAGCATGGCCGCGTCGGTCGGCTCCTTGGACGAGTCGACGATGACCTCCGCGCCCGTCTCCGCGGCGATGGCCTGGTAGAGGCCGGCCATACCTTCGGCGTAACGGGCCAGCGGCCCGCCTGCGGGCGGCCCGTTCTTGCGATGGCGCAGCACGGAGCCGACCCGCAGCCAGGTGTGGTACTGGTAGAGGGCCGCACGCTGGTAGCGCCACATTTCCCGCGCCCGCGCGACCCGTTCCTCCCCTTCCCCGAGCGCCGACTTCAGGATCCGGCTCCAGACCGGGCACGTTTGGAGAGGTTCCCCGCAGCCGCACTGGGGGTCGGGCAGGGTCAGCTTGGGCCACAGGGTGCGCAGCTCGCCTACCGCGAAGAACCCGTCGAGCTGACCGACCAGGTTGCTGAGGACCGTGGTGCCGCTGTGATAGATACCCAGCACATAGAGAACCCGAAGGTTGCCGACGGACATTCTCCCTGCTTAGGCCGAGTTTGAGTGACGGATGGGCTTGCCTTTGCACTCAGAGGATAGAGCGAACAAAGCCCGGAGCTCAGGATTTCCGCGCTGTTGCCAGGGATCGGCCGGTCACCCGCCGTGGACGAGCCCGAGGATCCCGTTCGCGGCGAGGACCACGCCGCCCACCTCCAGCGCCAGGACCAGCACGGTCCGGCCGTGCGCCAGCAGCCAGGCGTTGAACGCGGTCAGCCTGCGCGAGGTCAGTTCCGGCGCGGCCAGGTAGGCCAGGAACGGCAGCCAGACGAGTGCCGCGTTGATGACGACGACCATCGTCAGGCCCACCGACCCGAGGTAGATCGCTGTGATCAAGAACGCGGTCGGGGACAGCGCGGCCAGGACAGCGAAGCCCGCGGCCTGCAGGAGCACGCGACTCAGCCGGGCTGCCCGGCCACCTCTGGCTGTGCCGGGGGCCTGCCGATCAGCTCGATGAGGCCCAGGACGAGCAGCAGCACGATGGCGATGACCAGGGCCGTGACCCAGGTCGGCTGGCCCCAGAAAACGAAGATCAGCGCGGCGATCGCGACCGCGGCTATCCGCAGCGCCCGGCGGTGGGTGTAGGTCCACTGGCCGACCGGCCCGGTGCTCACGCCGGCGCGATCGCCCCTGGCCCGGACCCAGTTGAACCCTGACTTGACCGCGCCGCGGGCACGGACCGCGGTGACCGAGGGGCCGGAGAAGAACGCGGCGATCGCGACGATCAGCCCGACGACCAGCAGCACCCGCAGCCCGTCCCTGATGAACCTGACCAGCGTGTCGTACAGGACCGCGGCCGCGTCGGCGGGCAGCACGCTGCTCGGCACGCTGCCCAGGTAGATGCCGCGGAATATCGTCAGCCCCAGGCCCAGGATCAGCATGGACACGGCGAAGCCGAGACCCGCGCCGATCAGGGCACGCCGGTGGCTGCGCGCCACGTACACTCCCGCGCCGATCAGCACCAGGGTGAGGATCGGCAGCACGATCTTCAGGTTGTTCAGCAGCCGGTACCCGTTCTGAGCCTTAACGAGGTATTTGGCGGAGAACAACGCCAGCGTCGGGTTAACCGAGGGGATCTTGGTGACGATCGTCAGTCCCCGGCCAGCCAGATCGCGCTTGACGAGGTTGATGAAGGGGCCCAGGTTGAGGACGACCTGGTTGTTGCTGATCGTGATCGCCCCATTGCCCTGCCCGGACAGCGCCTTCACCAGCTGGGCGTGGACGGTCCGGTTGACCTGCACCCACAGGTTGGCAAACCGGGGGCCAGTGACGATTCTGTGGACCTGGGTGTGGACGAACCCGTTCACCGCGCTCGCGAGCTGCCCGGAGAAGTTGTTCAGGAGATCGCCCACCCGGGTCAGCCCACGCTGCGTCAGCGCGTTCGCGGCGTCGGTGGCCAGCCCCTGCACGTTAAGCCGGGAGGTGACCTCGGTGGTGACCCGGTCCGTGAGCGCGTTCTGGATGGCGGGCTCGTGGATGAGCGGCTCGATGTTGGCGATGTAACGGTTGGTGTCGGAGACCTGGTTGGCGGTCCACACGGCCACCACCGACAGTGGCGCGAGTATGCACCCGAGGACGATGAGCACCACCGCGACCGGGGCCCGCCAGCCGCCGCGGCGCCGCCGGCCCGGCGCCGCCGGCCCGGCCGGGCCGCCCGTCTGGCCGTGAAGCTCCGCGACCTCCGCGCGCAGCCGCTCCAGCTCGGCCCGCTGCTGCTCCAGCTCGGCCCGCTCGTCGGCGGCCGGTTCACCGGTTGCCGTGCCCGCCGTCTCGGCGGCACCCGGCTCGGCGCTACCGCCCTCGGCGGGCTTGACGCTGCCGCCATCGGCAGGATGTGCGGTGTCGCTTCCGGCAGCCTTTGTGGTGTCGCTTCCGGCAGGTTGTGCGCTGTCGCCATCGGCCGGCTTGCCCGCCCGCGGCGTGGTGCCCTGCCCGCGCCCGCCGCCCTCGTCGGACACGGTCATCTCCGCCACCTCCGTCGGTCGTTGGGCCGGGAATCGCCTGCGATGTGGGCGATGTGGGCTACTGCGCGGCCGCCCCGCCCCCGTGCAGGGCGTCCTGAAGCTCCTTCTCGTCGTCCTTGGACAGCGAGGTCTTCAGCACGGTGCCGCCGTACTTGCTCATCGCCTCGACGGCCTTGTCCGGGGTGACCTTCTCCAGCATCAGGAACAGCGCCGAGGTGCCCGGCTTGACCATGTCCCGCACCTGCTCCTGGAACTGCTTGTCGATGCTGGTCTTGCCCAGCTTGCCCATCAGAGCGCCCATCCCGGCGCCGATGGCCATGCCGAACACCGGGATGAAAAACAGCAGGCCGAACAGCAGCCCCCAGAACATGCCCCAGGTCGCCCCGGCGCCGACCAGGTGATGGTTGGTGTGGACGTGGTAGCTGCCGTCCTTGTCCCGCACGATCACCGCGATCGCGTCCGGCTGGATGATCAGGTCCTGGGCCAGCCGGCGCGCCTCGTCGGCGGCGGCCTCCGCGGTCGCCTCATCCGGGTACCCGATGGC
>DASYQM010000405.1:0-11287 GCA_036005525.1 Streptosporangiaceae bacterium | reverse complement strand
CGGTGAGCACCGTGCCGGCGGGGAACGTCCGGTCGTGGGCCTCGCTGGCGAGCTCGGCGAGCTGTTTTTTCGAGAGCATGGAAAACAGCGGGACCTGCGCCAGGACCTCTGCGGGCGTTGTCATGGCCCGACGTTACACCCGAGGTGGCATAGCGGGTCCAGCCGTCCGGTCTGACCGGCCGTCAGCCGCCGGCAGAGAACCGGCCTTCAGCCACCGGCAGGGAAGAAGATTGATCGGCGCAAGATTGAGTCAGCCATTGGCAGTCAGATCGCGGAGGCGGCGGCTCACCTTGCGCACCTCTACGAGGTTGCCCTTCGCCGCGAACAATACTTGCGCTGCGGTCAAGTGCTCTCGCTCCGCGGAGGTGCTGCCGAGTACCTGTTCCACATCGGCAGCGGCGAGGTGGGCCTGGCCGACGGCATCGGGCTGCTCGTCTCTGGGCCCACACCGCACGGCGTCGGCGATGGCCGCACGAGCGCGATCGGCCTCGCCTGCCGCCGCTGCGAGGAGCCCTTCGGTCTGCAGTATCAGCGATTGCGTCGCCACATCGTCCGGGGAGCCATGCCTGCGAGCCACCTCCAGCGCCATCTCCGCCTGCCCGGTTCTCCCGCGTCGCGCGAGCAGCCGGGCATGCAGGCCCGCAACGGTCGAGAGGTAAGAGCTTTCCCCCAGAGCTTCGAGATCGGCACCGGACCGCGCGTACTCGGCCTCGGCGGCATCCAGATCACCCGCGAGCTCCTCAACATGACCAGTGCTCTGCGCGAGGTTTGCCAGGAACAGCCCGTGCCCGACCTCGGCGAGGTGCTGGCGGGCGTCGGCGCCCAATAGCCCGCGCCCGGTCGAACCGCCCGCACATCGCATGCATAACGCAGGTCACCTGCTCGGCCTCGGCCCGGACGCGGGGGTCATTGCCGGAGGAGGCCACCATCTGGTCAAGCGCAAGACCTTCTCGATGTCCGCAGCACGGCTGTCGGCTGTGAGGGTGTTCTGCCGGCACATCAGCACGTTGGCCAGGACGGCCTGCCGCGGGTCCGCGGCGTCCATGGCTGCCCGCAGCGCTTCCTGCGCATGGTCGATCTCACCTAGCTCCTGCCGCTGCGTGGCAAGACTCAGCAAGCATTCCACCCGGTAAGGATCGTCGGGCTCGAACATGCCTGTCGCTCGCTCCAGCAGGGATGCCGCGGCCGCGACGTCGGACAGCTCGAGCCGCTGGGCCGCGGCTGTCAGCTTCCGGGCTGCCCGGTCGGCAAGTTCGCGCATGTGCCCGGTGGGGGGGCCGAGCTGCACGAGGTACTCCCAGGCCGCCGCGAGGTGGTGGCCCACGATCTCATCAGGCACGGCATCGCTGTGAAGGGCGGACAGCCAGTCCGCCAGCTGCTCGTGCCAGGCGGCGCGGCTGGCCTTGGCCAGCCCGTCGTAAGCCGCGTCGCGGACCAGAACGTGCAGGAACCTGTATGCCGCCACCCCCGGCAGGTCTGTTGCCGCCGCCCGCAATAGTTCCTCGCGGACCAGCTGGCCGAGCACCTGCCGTACCTCCGGCAGCGGCGTGCCGGTAAGGGCAGCGATCGCTTCCGCGTAGAAGACCGTTCCGATGACGGCGGCGCAGCCCACGATTGCGCGCTCGTCGCCGTTCAGCCGGTCGATGCGCGCGGCCAGGAGCGCGGACACCGACGGCGGCATCGTCCACCGGATGCTTGCCGGAGGGCCGCCGATCCAGGTGGCGACCCCGTCCCTGAAGTCACCATGGCCCTCGTCGACGAGCATCGCCACCATCTGCTCGACGAACAGCGGGTTGCCGCCGGCCGCATCGACGATACGGCGCCGTACCTCCTCGGGCAGGTCGTGCTTCTCCACGAGGCTGATCGTGGCGGTCTCGTCCAGCGCGGACAGCAATACGGCCGTCGCGTTGAGCTTCCCGCCCCCCCAGCTCGGACGGCTTTCGTAGAACTCGGGGCGGGCCAGGCCGACCAGCATGATGGGCGATTCCCGGCTCCAGTCAGCGATGTGCTCCAGCACATCGAGCAGCCCGGGTTGCGCCCAGTGCAGGTCATCGACGACCAGCACGATCGGCTGCCGCCGGGCGAGTTGCTCGAGGAACACCCGCACCGCCCACGGAACGTCCTCCGGCACGGCCGCGTCGCGGTCGAACCCGGCGAGCGCGAGCAACCGTGTCACGACGTTCGCGGTATCGGGACTGTTGCCGAGCGTCGTGGCGAACGCCGCCTCGGCAGCGTCGGCCGGCTCGTCGCCGGTCAGGCCGGCGGCGCCGAGCACAGCCTCGCGCAACGGCCAGTAGGTGGCGCCTTGGCCGTACGACAGGCAGCGTCCCGTCAGCATCGTCGCATCTCTGACCGTCGCGACAAACTCTTCGGCCAGCCGGCTCTTCCCCATGCCCGCGGTGCCGAGGATGGTGATGAGGAGGCAGGTGCGCTCGCCCATCACGCGCCGAAACGCGTCATCGAGCAGCCGCAGCTGCAAGTCGCGACCGACGAATAGGTTCGTGGCCCGGCTCCTCGCGGCTTTCGCTGATCCGGTGACGTTGAGCAGCCGCCAAGCGGCGGTTGGCGCAGCCTTGCCTTTCAGTTTCAAGGGTTCGACCGGCTCGGCATCCACCTCGTCGCGGACCAGCCGGTATGTGCTATCGCCGATCAGCACCTCACCAGGGCTAGCCACCTGCTCCAGGCGCGCGGCGACGTTGACCGCATCGCCGGTCGCCGACGAGCCGCCCGCGCGGCTCCGCCCACAATGACCTCGCCGGTGTTGACGCCGATGCGGATTTCCAGCCTGATGGCGAGGTCGCTCTGCAGCTCGTCATTCAGGCTTGTCAACGACGCGCGCATGTCGGCGGCCGCACGGACCGAACGTAGTGCGTCGTCCTCGCGGACCCGCGGCACCCCAAACAGGGCGACTACGGCATCACCGATGAACTTCTCGACGGTCCCCTCATGGCGCTCGATGACCGCCCGCATCGTTTCGAAATAGCGACCGGTGACGGACCGCAGCGCCTCAGCATCAAGGGATTCGCCGAGCACGGTCGAGCCGACCAAGTCGGCGAAGATGATCGAGACGCTCCGGCGCAGCTCCGGCACCACATCCGGCTCCTTCAGTGGCTGCCCGCAGGCCAGGCAAAACCTGGCGTGCGCAGGATTGTCCTCACCACACGCCCCGCACCCCCGCATGAGGATAACGATAAGGCGTCGACCGGTGCACGTGTTGCTTGACGGTCATGGTCTAGCCCAATGCCGCCGGTCATGGCAATCCGCACAGGCACGTGACGGCGGTGGAGGCGGCAGCGCTGGGCCGGTTCGCCGGTAGTTAGGTGTCGGCAGGCTGACAGCGCAGGCGTCGGCGGGGTGACCGACAGCTACCTCGTGGTTGGGCACGCTGGCGGTAACTGGTCATTTCGGAGACCGGGAACCGCAGGAGGTCGTCATGAACCCGATCCGCACGATCCGCCGCCTGGCAGTCCTGCTGGCCGGGCTTGCCGCCACCGCGGTGGTGTCCATCACCACAGCATCCGCCGCGTTCGCCTGGCCAGACCCGCCGGGCGGACCCGCGGGTCTGTACCATTTCCGGCCCACGACCCCCGTTACGACCCGGACCGTCACCCACACCGTCGTAACCGGCGGCATGCCCGGCTGGCTGATCACCCTGATCGCGGTTGGCGCCGCGGTCCTGGCCGCCGTCATTGCCGTGCTCATCCACCGGGCATGGACAGCGCGGCGCCACGTGACCGCAAGCGCCACCTGACGGCGGTCGCCCTGAGCCGCTGTCAGCGGCCATCCTCTGTGATAGGCATCGCCGCCCGCCATCTGCATTTCGCCTGCGACATGACGGTATGCCTCAGTGGTATCCCGGAAGCGTAAAGAGCAGCTCATAGGCACACACTGAATAGGTAATGCGCCGTAGCTCGCAGGCCTGGGGCTCATTGGATAGCTGGCGGCGGCACGGCTGGAAATCGTCCATAGGCCGCTCGCCGGGATGGAAATCGGGGGCTATTCTGGTCGGATCCCGTGGGGGTGCCTACGGGTTCTTGCCGCTTTGAATGCGCGAGCTGAGTGACAACGCTCGTGCCAACGCACCGGCGAGTGCGGGACCCAGCACGTCGTCGGTGCCAGCCGGCCGGGGGTGGTCGCCATGTGGTGCCCTCGGTGCAAGCACGAGAATCCGGACGGCGCGCGTTTCTGTTTGCATTGTGGCGCGCAGCTGGCGGCTTCGTGCGCTGGCTGCGGCGCGGCGCAGCCGCCAGGTGCCAGGTTCTGCCCGGAATGTGGCCGAGCGGCCGTCACGGTGCCGAACCCGGCCAGCTACACCCCCAGGCACATCAGCGAGCAGATCTTGGCCGTGCGGGGTGCGATCGAAGGTGAGCGCAAGCAGGTCAGCGTGCTGTTCTGCGACATCGTGGCCTCCAGCGCGCTGGCGGCGGAGCTGGGGCCCGAGGAGTTCCACCTGGTGATCGACCGCTTCTTCCGGGTCGCGCTGGCCGAGGTGCAGCGTTATGAGGGCACGATCCAGCCCGGACACTGGTCGACAGCGCGGTCCATGCCTGGGACGCAGGCCAGGCCGCCGAAGCCGCAGGTCTGCTCCGCCGCGCGGTACGCACGGCGGGCGACTTTGGGTACCTGTGAAGGTACCCGCCATGAGGGAGTCGGCAATGACGACTGGCCTGACAGGCATCTTGCGCCAGACCGCCCTGCTCCGTTCGGTGCCGGATGAAGACCTGAAGGCGGTTATTGCAGCATCTCGCCTGCGGGCATTCCGCCGGGGGCAGGTCGTGTTCATCACCGGTGATCCGGGCGAAACGCTGGTGGTGGTCATCTCAGGCCGTGTCAAGGTGGTGGTCCGCTCGGCGGACGGCGGCGAGCTGACCCTGGCGATCATCCAGCCGGGCGGCGTATTCGGCGAGCTCAGTATCGCCGACGGTGGCCCCAGGTCCGCGGACGCCGAGACCCTGGAGGCATCCCAGTTGCTCTTCGTCCCGCGCGAAACGATCCACGACATCTGCGCGCGCGTGCCGTCCGCGGCGCAGGCGCTGATGAGCTCGGTCGCGGCCAGCCTCCGGCGGCTCACCGAGGCGGCGTCCGATCTGGTCTTCTTGGACCTGCCACGCCGAATTGCGAAGATCTTGCTCAGCCAGGCCCGCGACGACGACGGCACCATCCGGCTGAGTTTGAGCCAGCAGGAGCTCGCGCATCAGGTCGGAGGCACCCGGCAAAGCGTGAACGCCGCGTTGCGCGGTTTCGAACGACGAGGCTGGATAGAGGCGCATGACCGGACCGTGACGGTAACGCAGGCGGCGGCGCTGGGCCAGTTCGCCGGTAGCTAGGTGTCAGCAGGCTGACAGCGAAGGTGTCGGCGGGGTGACCGACAGCCACCTCGCGGTTGGGCACGCTGGCGGTAGCTGGTCATTTCGAAGACCAGGAACCGAGGGGGTCGTCATGAACCCGATCCGCATCATTCGCCGCCTCGCTGTCCTGCTGGCCGGGCTTGCCGCCACCGTCGCGGCGTCCATCATCACCGCGTCCGCTGCGTTCGCCACGATGCCGCCACCCGAGCCGACACTGCCGCCCGGCCTGAACAAGCACCCGCCGCTGGCTCCGGCTCATGTGCACGCCGCCCTGGCCGGCGGCATGCCCGGCTGGCAGATCGCCCTGATCGCAGTCGGCGCCGCGGTCGTGGCCGCCGTCATCGCAGTGCTCATCGACCGCGCATGGACAGCACGGCGGCACGTGACCGCAAGCGCCACCTGACGGCAGGCGCCGTGAGCGGCACTTTGGGCCAGCCGATACCTCGTTCGTCGTATCGGCTGGCTCAGATCGTGATCATGAGGTACCCGAGTTCAGTATGTCTGCGCATGTCTGCGCCGGTGCTGCCGACGTGGTCTCGGCTCATGACGGGCTCGTCTGCCTGGTGAGGTTGTAGACAGCGACGCCATCGACGGTTCGGCTGGTGAAGTGGGACTCGACCCATGAGGTAATGCGCGAGGCGTCACCGGATCCCCCGCCGAAGCTGGACCGGTTCTGTCCGACGAAGTAGTGGATCTTGTGCTCGGAGACAAGTCTCTGGAACTGGGCAAGAGTTGGCGTGGGGTCGGTTCCGTTGAAGCCGCCGATCGCCAAGATCGGCTTCCCGGTAGCGAGCTGGAGCGGGGCGGCGCTCTCCGAGCCGACCGTGGCGGCCACCCACGTATAGCCGGAGGCCCCGGTCGTAAGCAGGTTGGTGAGCGCACCGCTGACCTGGGTATTGCCACCCAGCCCGCCGGGACCGGTGAAGGCGCGCCCGCCGGTCTGGCCGGGCACCCTCTGGGGGCGCCCGCCGGACCCGCCCACGCCGCCGACCCCACCGAGACCGTCGGCCCCGCCAAGACCGCCGAACGCACCTGGGCGGCCGGGCCCGCCTGCGCTACCGGGCCCGCCTGCGCTACCGGGCCCGCCTGCGCCGCCGACCCCGCCTGGGCCGCCGAATGCGCCAGCGACCGTTGGGCCGGCCGAGGGGAGAGCGCCGGTGTGGGCGCTGGCCGCGGTGTCGATGCTGTAGGCCAGCGGGCCGCCCAGCCCGGCGCTCATGGCCAGCACGATCGGGACCACAGCCATGGCCCCGTATGCCCGCGGGCTGGGTGCCCAAGCCCGCCCATCGGCCAGCTTCGGCCAGGCCAGGATCGCGCCCGCTGAGCCGACGGCGCTGAGCGCGATTGCTTCCCGCAGCCACGGATACCAGCCCGGGCTGCGCCCGAGCAGCACCCAGGCCCAGCCAGCGGTCACCACCAGCATCGCCGCCATCACCACGCGGGCGAACGCGGTGTGGCGGTCCCGCCACAGCGCGGTGGCGCCGATGCCGGCAGGCGCGCCGACCGCGGGTGCCAGGGCGACGGTGTAGTACGCGTGGATGATGCCGGACATGTAACTGAACACCAGGCCCGTCAGCAGCAGCCAGCCACCCCACAGCAGCGCCGCTGAGCGGGCCCGGCCGGTTCGCGGCGCACGCCGCGACATCCAGAGCAACGCGGCGAGGGCGATCAGCGCGGCCGGTATCAGCCAGCTGATCTGGCCGCCCATCTCGGAGCCGAACAGCCGGGTCAGGCCGGCCTGGCCGCCGAACGATGGTCCCGCCCCGTTCCCCAAGCCGAGCGAGGGCCCGACCCCGTTCCGGAAACCTACCGAGCCGGTCTCATTCCCGTTCAGCCTGCCGAGTCCGTTGTAGCCGAACGTCAGCTGCAGGATGCTGTTGTTCGTCGACCCGCCCACGTAGGGGCGGTCGGCGGCCGGGGTCAGCGTGACGATCGCCACCCACCAGCCCGCGGCCGCGAGCAGCGCCGCGCCGCCCGCCAGCAGCTGCCATATCCGCCGCCCGAGCCGCGGCGGGCCGGCGACCAGGTAGACAAGCGCGAAGACCGGCAGGACCAGGAACGCCTGGAGCATCTTGGTCAGGAAGCCGAACCCGAGCAGCGCCCCGGTCAGGGCGAGCCAGCGGGTCTTGCCCGACTCGAGCGCCCGGGTGGTGGTGTAGGCGGCGAGCACCAGCACCAGCACCAGCAGCGCATCCGGGTTGTTGAACCGGAAGATCAAGGTGGCCACCGGCGTGACCGCCATGACGGCCCCGGCGATGATCCCGGCCGCGGGCCCGAACCAGCGGCGCACAGTGGTGTAGAGCACCCCGACCGAGGCCACGCCCTCCAGCGCCTGCGGCACCAGCACGCTCCAGTAGTTCAGCCCGAAGGCGCGGGCGGACAGTTCCATGATCCACAGCGAGGCCGGCGTCTTGTCGACCGTGATGAAGTTCGCCGAGTCGAACGAGCCGAATAGGAAGGCCTTCCAGCTCTTGGTGCCGGCCTGAACCGCCGCGGCATAGAAGTCGTTGGCCCAGCCGTTGCGGCTCAGCCCGGCCAGGTACAGCACCGCCGTCGCCCCCAGCAGGGCGAACAGCGCGGGCCGGACCCAAGCCGGGTCCCCCGGATGTGCCCTCAGCACCCGGGCTGCCCGGCCGCCCCGCGCTCCCGGGCCGCCCACAGGAGCAGGTTGAGACTGTGTTGGCATGACGGTCATCGCGAGCTCCCGTTCGGGTGGATGTGGACGGTGTGTGCCGGAGCGGCATTCGGCGGGGGCGCCGGGCGCGCCGCGGTACCGAGTAAGGCCGGGGCGGCGGGCGCGGTGCCGCAGCCGCGGAACACCCAGCTCCGGTACAGCGCGAACCTGACCGCGGTGGAGACCAGGTTGGCAGCGACCAGTACAGCCACCTCGGCGGCGCGACCCGGCTGGCCGGTGACCGCGTGCAACGCCGCGAGCGCTCCCGAGGTGACCGTCAGCCCGATGCTGAACGCGAGCAAGCCGCGCGCCTGATGGCGGGCGGCATGGGCGCGGCCGCGGATGCCGAAGGTGAACCTCCGGTTGACCGTCGTGTTGCCGATCGCGGTGACCAGCAGGCTGATCGCATTGGCGGCCTGCGCGGTCATCACCCCCCGCAACAGCAGATAGAGCAGAACGAAGGCCACGGTGCTGGCCGCGCCGACCACGACGAAACGCGCCAGTTGGCTGGCGACTGCACCGAGTCGGCCGCCTGGGCCGCCGCGACGGCATCGCGCCTCGGCCGGCAGCCCGGGGGGCGAGGGGCTGCCCAGCGCCGGGACCTTGATGCTGCCCCTCGCCAGCCCCGTGCCCAGGCGGATGATGCCGCGGATGTCGGCCAGAGCGGTGCTGACCACGCTGACCCTGGAGTCGGGATCGTCGATCCAGTCCACCGGTACCTCGTGGATTCGCAGGCCCGCCCGCTCCGCCAGCACCAGCAGCTCGGTGTCGAAGAACCAGCCCCGGTCGGCGGTCAGCGGCAACAACTGCCGGGCGGCGCCGGCCTGGATCGCCTTGAAGCCGCACTGGGCGTCGGAGAACCGCGTGCCGAGCGTGGCGTGCAGGAGCAGGTTGTAGCAGCGCGAGATCGTTTCGCGGCGCGGGCCACGGATCACCCGGGCGCCGTGTGCCAGGCGGGTGCCGATCGCCACGTCGCTGTGGCCGGACAGCAATGGGGCCAGCAGCGGCAGCAGGGCGTTCAGGTCGGTGGACAGATCTACGTCCATGTAGGCGTAGACGTCGGCGTCGCTGGCAGACCAGATCGAGCACAGCGCGCCGCCACGCCCGGGCCGCTCCAGCCGGACCGCATGGACCAGCGGGAGTTCTCCTGCCAGCGCGAGGGCCTGAGCCCAGGTGCCGTCGGTGCTGCCGTTGTCCGCGATCGTGATACGGGCGGTGAACGGAAGTTCCTCACACACGTAGGTCCGCAGTCGGCGGATGCACGGTGCCAGGTCGCGGTCCTCGTTGCGGACCGGGATGACGATCTCCACCAGGGGACTGTGCGGTCCGCCAGACGGCTGTGGCGGGTCAGGCTCGGCCGCGCTAAGCAAGGAGTCAGGCAATCTCATGCCCGTCACCATTGGTGGTCGGACTGCACACCGGCTGGAGCGCGGCTAGCAGCCGCCCATGAATGGCCATAGGCGGGCACAGCGATAATGGCCGTCGATAGCCGGGTTTCAAACCGCCGGACGCATCAGAGTGTCACCTACGATTCCTCAACAGCCGGGCTCAACTCCGGTGCGCAAGATGACCGCTTCCCTGAGCAGTCCGGTGGGGCCGTTACCCAAGGGAATGTGCGCCGATCTGGCGTTGCGCATCGGCGAGGACACGTCCTATATCCCGGCCGAACTGGACGTCACAGGGGTGGCTGACCTGCGCCGACCGGGCATTGGCCGCCAGTTCGGTGAGAGCGGTCCGAAGCGCCATCACTGGTTGCCCGGTCTCCACCGGTGCCACTGACCGGCCGGCTTCTCCCCATACGTAGAGTTCGGCGAACTCCGCGCTCATGGGTGCGCTCAGGGTCACGGTCACCGTGCTGGTGACGCGGTTCTCATGGTGCAGGACGAGATGGGTGATGTCGCCCAGGCCGGCCTCTGCGGTCACCGAACGCACCGGGCCGAGGCTGGCCCACAGCAGCGAGACCAGGTGCGGGGCGACGTCCCACAATCCGCCCTTGTCCCGGCGCCATGGGGTGTTGAACGGGCTGCCCGCCCGCAGGGCCGAGCCCAGCCAGACCGCGCACCCGCCGGCCCATCCTCCGGTGGCCGTGACCTCGGCCAGCCAGGCCCGCACGTCGGCCTGGAACCGGGCGGTGAAGAAGACGACGGACGCGACGCTGGCCTGCGTTACCGCGCCAGCCAGCGCATCCGCGTCCGCCGCCGAGATGGCGATCGGCTTCTCCAGCAACAGGTGCTTACCCGCGCCGCTCGCGCGGATGGCGATCGGGACCTGCACGTGCGGTGGGACCGCGAAAGCGACCGCGTCGATGTCGGCCAGGAACGCGGAGAGGTCGTGATGGGCCGCGGCGTGGTAGCTGGCCGCCAGGTCTGCCGCAGCGGCGGCATCGCGGCCCCAGACGGCGGCGAACTCGATGCCGTCGGTGGAGGCCAGCGCGGGTGCATGCGTGATCCGCGCCCAGTGGCCGATGCCGACCAGGCCGAACCTCAAAGACTGGGTCATCTGGCGCCCCTTCGTCGCGAGACCGCGTGCCCGTAGTCAACGACGGCCTGGTAGCTACGCCAGACGCCGGGGGCCCTGTCACTGCTTGGGGATCTCCTTGCCCGGGTCGATGAATGGCTTCGGCACGGTCATGCCGCGGTGGCGCCCGGTGGTGGTCTCGACCTCGAATTCCTGGCCGAGCGGCTCGGCGAGCTGGATCGGCAGCATCGCATAGCCGATGTTTTTCTCCAGCCGAGGTGAGTAGCAGGCGGAGGTCACCTTGCCAACCTGATGGCCGTCGCGCAGCACCGGGTACATCTCGATCATCTCGTTGTCGATGTAGGAGCCGGCCATGGGCCCTTCGATTTCGATGCCGACAAGCTTCCGCCGCGGGCCTTCGGCCTTGATGCGCTGGAGTGCCTGCTTGCCGACGAAATCGGCCTCCTGGCCGAGGTCCACCATCCAGCGGTAGCCCATGTCCACCTCGAACGGGTTCGTGTCGTACCAGATGTCGCAGCCGAACGCGAGGATGCCGCCCTCGATGCGGCGGATGTGGCAGGGCCCGGTTACCTCGAGCCCGTGGGGCCGCCCGGCCGCGAGCACGGTGTTCCACAGCTTGGTCCCGTTCGCGGTCGCGTCGTGCAGGTAGATCTCGTAGCCGAGTTCGCCGGTGTAGCCGGTCCGCGACACGCACACCCGCATGCCGTCGAACTCGAGGTCCTCGGACATGCCGTAGTAGGGAACCTCGAGGATCTTGTCGCCGAACAGGCCCGCGATCACATCCCTC
>DASYQM010000404.1:0-7615 GCA_036005525.1 Streptosporangiaceae bacterium | reverse complement strand
CGCACATGGTGCTGGCCGCCAGCACCGCGACGTCGACCGCCACATCCGTGGTGTTCTGGGTGCTCGCCATCGTGTCGGTGGCGGCCGCGCTCGGGATGATCCTCTCCCCGCGGGCGGTGCACTGCGCGGTGCTGCTCGCCGTGGTGATGCTCTCGCTGGCGGTGCTGTACGCGACGGCGGGCGCGCCGTTCCTGGCGGCCGTGCAGATCATCGTCTACACCGGCGCGGTGCTGATGCTGTTCCTGTTCGTGCTGATGATCGTCGGGGTGAGCGCGGCCGACTCGCTGCGCGAAACCATCCGGGGCCAGCGGCTCGCCGCCGGCCTGGCCGCCATCGGGTTCCTGGTGCTGCTGACCCTGATCGTCGGCCACGCGGCGATCGGCCCGGCGTCACCCGCCCGGGCCAGCTACGGGGCGGGCAACGTGAGCAGTATCGCCACCCTGATCTTCACCCGGTACTTCTTCCCGTTCGAGGTCACCAGCGCACTCCTGATCACCGCGGCGCTGGGCGCCATGGTGCTGGCGCACCGGGAGCGCACCAGCCCGAAGCAGACCCAGCGCGAGCTGTCCCGGCTGCGGGTGGCGGGCTCGCACCCGGCGCCGCTGCCGGGGGCCGGGACCTATGCCCGCCACAACGCCGTGGACTTCCCGGCGCTGCTGCCCGACGGCACCCCGGCGGCGCTGTCGGTCAGCCCGGTCATCGCCGGGCGGCCCGGCGCGCGGGAGGCGGTGAGCGAGGCTCTCCGGGAGGCGGCCGGCGCGCTGCCGACCGGCCCGCCGGTCAAGGCCCAGCCCTCTCACCCGGCCGGAGAGGACACGAACGGGAACGGGCAGGAAGGGCCGCGATCATGAGCCCCGGAAACTATGTGGCGCTCGCCGTGATCCTGTTCGTGATCGGCGCCGTCGGCGTCCTCGTGCGCCGCAACGCGATGGTCATCTTCATGTGCATCGAGCTGATGCTGAACGCGGTCAACCTGGCGTTCGTCGCCTTCGCGCGCCTGCACGGCCAGGTGGACGGCCAGGTGGTCGCGTTCTTCGTGATGGTGGTCGCGGCCGCGGAAGTGGTCGTGGGGCTGGCGATCCTGATGGCGATCTTCCGTACCCGCAGGTCCGCGTCGGTGGACGACGCGAACCTGCTGAAATATTGACCGGGGGGCTCCGGGGGGTCCTCCCCCCGGGCCAGCACCGTGAGGGGTTGCAGTGACAGGCAATCTCGCGGCCTCGGCCGCGCAGGCGGTCGGAGCCGCGCCGGACATGATCCCGCTGGCCGCGACCGGTGCCCAGAGCGCGGCGTGGCTGCTGATCGCGTTCCCGCTGGCCGGCGCGGCGCTGCTGCTGCTCGGCGGCAGGCGGACCAACCGCATCGGGCACCTGGTCGGGGTGGCCATGCCGCTGGCCTCCTTCGTCTACGGGCCGGTCATCTTCTTCGCGATGCTCGGCTACCCGTCCAGCCAGCGCAGCAGGGAGCTCACGCTGTTCACCTGGATCCACGTGGCTCGCTTCGACGTGCCCGTGGGCCTCCTGCTCGACCAGCTGTCCATCTGCTTCGTGCTGCTGATCACCGGGGTCGGCTCGCTGATCCACATCTTCGCGGTCGGTTACATGTCACACGACCCGGAGCGGCGCCGCTTCTTCGGGTACATGAACCTGTTCGTGGCCTCGATGCTGCTGCTGGTGCTGGCCGACAACTACCTGGTCCTCTACGTCGGGTGGGAGGGCGTGGGCCTGACCTCCTACCTGCTCATCGGCTTCTGGCAGTTCAAGCCGGCCGCAGCGGTCGCGGCCAAGAAGGCGTTCGTCGCCAACCGGGTCGGCGACCTCGGCATGTCACTGGCGATCATGCTGATGTTCGCCGTGTTCGGCTCGGTGACCTTCACCGGCGTCTTCGGCCAGGCGGGCACGGCGGGCCAGGGCGTGCTCACCGCGCTCGGGCTGCTGCTGCTGCTCGGCGCCTGCGGCAAGTCGGCCCAGCTGCCGCTGCAGTCCTGGCTGCTGGACGCGATGGAGGGGCCCACCCCGGTCTCGGCGCTGATCCACGCCGCCACCATGGTCACCGCGGGCGTCTACCTGATCGTCCGGTCCGGCCCGATCTTCGACCTCACGGCGAACGCCCGGCTGCTGGTCACCATCGTGGGCGCCGCCACCTTGCTGTTCGGCGCGATCATCAGCTGCGCCAAGGACGACATCAAGAAGGTGCTGGCCGGGTCCACCATGAGCCAGATCGGCTACATGATGCTGGCGGCCGGGCTCGGGCCGCCGGGGTACGCGTTCGCGATCGGGCTGCTCCTCGCGCACGGCTTCTTCAAGGCCGGCCTGTTCCTCGGCGCGGGCTCGATCAAGCACGAGATGAACGACGAGGTGGACATGCGCCGCTTCGGCGGCCTGCGCTCGGTCATGCCGGTCACCTTCGCCACGTTCGGGATCTGCTACCTGGCGATCATCGGCATTCCGCCGTTCTCTGGCTTCTTCGCCAAGGACACGGTCATCGACGCCACGTTCGCCAAGGGCAGCACCTCCGGGTGGATCCTCGGCATGGCGGCGCTGATCGGAGCGGGCGTCACCGCGTTCTACATGACCCGGCTGATGTACATGACCTTCGCCGGGGAGCGCCGGTGGGAGCCCGATGCCCACCCGCACGAGGTGCCGCCGGTCATGACCTCGCCGATGGTCCTGCTCGCGATCGGCGCCCTGGGTTTCGGCGCCTTCGAGACCCTGGGTGACCGGCTCGCCCGTTTCCTCGGCCCGGTGTTCGGCTACGTGCCGCCCGAGCCCAACCTGTTCACCCCCGCCGGGATCACGGCGCTGGTGCTGATCGCCGCCGCGATCGTGCTCGCGTGGGCGATGTACGGGCGCCGGCCGGTGCCCGCCACGCCACCGGCCGGCCGGTTCGCGGTCACCGCCGCCCGCAAGGACCTGTACGGCGACGCGGTCAACGAGTCCCTGCTGATGCGGCCCGGCCAGTGGCTGACCAGGCTGTCGGTGTACTTCGACAACCGGGGTGTGGACGGGCTGGTCAACACCGTCGCCGCGACCGTGGGCGGAACGTCGGGGCGGGTGCGCCGGGTGCAGACCGGGTTCGTCCGGTCCTATGCCCTGTCCATGTTCGTGGGCGCAGTGCTGCTTGTCGGCGCGCTCCTGCTGGTGCGGATCTGAGGGAGGCGGCAGACGCGATGAGCACGTTTCCCTGGCTGACCGTCACGATGGCGATCCCGGCCGTGGGCGCGCTGGTGCTCGCGGTCAGCCCCGGCGCCTCCGCCGGGGCCAGCGAGGCTGACCAGCGCGCCCGCAACGAGCTCGCCAAGTGGATCGCGCTGGTGTTCTCGCTGCTGACACTGGCGGTGACGATCGCCATGGTGGTCAGCTTCAAGCCGGGCGGCCCGGCCTTCCAGTTCAACCAGGTCTACTCGTGGATTCCGCAGTTCGGCATCCACTACGCGGTCGGGGTCGACGGCATCGGGCTGGTCCTCATCGGCATGACCGCGGTGCTGATGCCGGTGGTGGTGCTGGCGTCGTGGCATGACGCCGACCGCGGCTCCGGCGCTGGGCGCCCGGCCGGCGAGGGCGCCGTGCCCGCTGGCGGCGCCGGTGGCGTCCCGCCCAGATACAGCGTGAAGACCTACTTCGCGTGGATGATGCTGCTCGAGGCGATGGTGATCGGGCTCTTCGCGGCCACCGACGTCTTCCTGTTCTATGTGCTCTTCGAGGCCATGCTCATCCCGATGTACTTCATGATCGGCGGCTACGGGGTGGGGCAGCGCCAGTACGCGGCCGTGAAGTTCCTGCTCTACAGCCTGCTCGGCGGTCTGCTCATGCTGGCCGCGGTGATCGCCCTGTACGTCTACTCCGCCCGCGGCGGGCACCCAGGAACGTTCCTGTTCAGCCAGCTCACCCACGTGGCGTTCAGCCCGCAGGTGCAGAAGTGGCTCTTCCTCGGCTTCTTCGTCGCGTTCGCGATCAAGGCGCCGCTGTGGCCGTTCCACACCTGGCTGCCGGACGCGGCCACCGCCGCCCAGCCCGGCGCGGCGGTGCTGCTGGTCGGCGTGCTCGACAAGGTCGGGACGTTCGGCATGATCCGGTACTGCCTCGAGCTGTTCCCGGCGGCCTCCCGCTACTTCACGCCGCTCGTCATCGTGCTGGCCGTTGTCGGCGTCTTGTACGGGGCGATCGTGGCGATCGGCCAGCGGGACATCAAGCGGCTGATCGCCTACACGTCGGTCTCCCACTTCGGCCTCATCGCGCTGGGCATCTTCGTCTTCACCAGCCAGGGACAGTCGGGCGCGACCCTCTACATGGTGAACCACGGGTTCGCCACCGGCGCGCTGTTCCTCATCGCGGGGTTCATGATCGTCCGGCGGCAGTCACACCTGATCAACGACTACGGCGGGGTCCAGACGGTGGCGCCGCTGCTCGCCGGGCTGTTCCTGATCTCGGGCCTGGCCGCCCTGTCGCTGCCGGGCCTGTCCACCTTCGTCAGTGAGTTCCTGGTCCTGGTCGGCACGTTCACCAAGTACAAGGCCGCCGCAGTGGCGGCGACGATCGCCACCGTCCTGTCGGCCATCTACATCCTGTGGATGTACCAGCGCACCATGACCGGGCCGGTGCGCGAGCAGGTCGCGCACTTCGGCGACCTCAAGGCCCGGGAACTGTGGGCGGTCGGGCCGCTGATCGCGCTGATCATCGTCTTCGGCGTCTACCCGCAGCCGCTGCTGAACATCATCAATCCCGCGGTGCACCGGACCCTGGTGCAGGTGCACGCGACCGACCCGGTACCGCCGCATCCCGCCCGGGTGGTCGTCCATCCGGCACGGCCCAATCCCGCCCACCGGGCTCCGGAGATCGCGTACCCGGGCAAGGGTGCGAGCGGCACGCTGATCAAGAAGGAGCTGGTCCCGTGACGGCGATCACCGGCGGGCTCGCGGCCGGCGCGGCGACCGCCATCACGCCGCCCCACGTCGAATACCGCCAGCTGCTGCCGATGCTGCTGGTCTTCGCGGTGGCCGTGGCCGGGACGCTGGTCGAGGCGTTCGTGCCGCGGCGCCGCCGCCGGGGCATCCACCTGGTGCTCGCGCTCGGCGGCCTGGCGGCGGCGTTCGTGATCACCATCGTGGTCGCCGCCTCGTCCTCCCTGTTTGCGCACGGCAGCCCCGGCCACGTGGCCGCCATGGGCGCGGTCGGGGTGGACGGGCCGACCCTGTTCATCCAGGGCACGATCCTGGTTCTCGCGTTCATCAGCGTTCTGCTCATCGCCGAGTCCTCGTACGGGGTGAGCCCGTTCGTGGCGCAGGCAGCCGCCGTGCCCGGCAGCGCCGAGGAGCGCGAGGGGCTGATGGCCGGCATCAGCCACACCGAGGTCTACCCGCTCACCCTGTTCGCGGTCGGCGGCATGCTCCTCTTCCCCGCCGCCAACGACCTGCTCACCATGTTCGTGGCGCTGGAGGTCCTCTCCCTGCCGCTGTACCTGCTATGCGGGCTCGCCAGACGCCGCCGCCTGCTCTCGCAGGAGGCGGCCGTTAAGTATTTCCTGCTCGGTGCGTTCTCGTCCGCGTTCTTCCTGTTCGGCGTGGCCATGCTGTACGGGTACTCGGGCTCGGTGAACCTGGCCGCGATCGCGGCGGCCGCCGGCGCGAACATCGGCGGGTCCACGCTGCTGTACGCGGGCATCGCCCTGCTCGGCATCGGCCTGCTGTTCAAGATCGGCGCGGTGCCGTTCCAGAGCTGGAAGCCGGACGTCTACCAGGGCGCGCCCACACCGGTGACCGCGCTGATGGCGTCGTGCACCGTGGTCGCCGCGTTCGGTGCCCTGCTGCGTGTCTTCTATGTCGCGTTCGGCCAGCTGACGTGGGACTGGCGGCCAGCCATGTGGGTCGTTGCGGTCCTCACCATGCTGGTCGGCGCCGTCATCGCCATCACCCAGACAGATGTCAAACGGCTGCTGGCCTATTCGTCGATCGCCCATGGCGGGTTCGTGCTCACCGCCGTCGTCGCCGCGAGCGTCGCGGGCCTGTCCAGCTCGCTGTTCTACCTCGCCGTGTACGGCTTCACCACCATCGGCGCGTTCGCGGTGGTGACGCTGGTGCGGGACCCGGCCGGCGAGGCCAACCACCTGTCCAAGTGGGCCGGGCTGGGCCGGCGGTCGCCACTGGTCGCGGGCGTGTTCGCGTTCTTCCTGCTCGCGTTCGCCGGGATCCCGCTGACCAGCGGCTTCATCGGGAAGTTCGCGGTCTTCCAGGCGGCCATCGCCGGCGGTGCGCTGCCGCTCGTCATCGTCGGCGTGCTCAGCAGCGCGATCGCCGCGTTCTTCTACGTGCGGGTCATCGTCCTCATGTTCTTCAGCGAGCCCGCCCCCGACGGGCCGGACGTGGTCAGACCGGGCCTGTTCACGGGCATCGCCGTGGCCTTCGGCGCGGTCACCACGCTGGTCTTCGGCATCGTGCCGGAGCCGCTGCTCAGCCTCGCGAACCAGGCGGCCTCCCACCTGTTTGTCCGCTAGAGCCCGCCCGTTCGTCAGCTAGGGCCCGCCGTTGGTCAGCCGAGCCTGCCGTTGGCCGGCTGGAGCCTGCCGTTGGCCAGCCGGGGCCCGCCGTTGATCAGCCGGGCGCGGCCGCTCATCCGCCAGGAGCGCGTGTTCGCGCTGAGGGCCACCCTCCGGCTTGGTGGCCGGGCGGTGTCATGGCACGCTGGTGGCACGGCGCGCGCACGATGACTGGGAGCCCGAGTGGTCACTGTTGTCTCCATGGAACTGGCCAATAGCACGCTTGAGGCCGAGGTGAGCGATGGCCTGCGCCAGGTTGAAGAGGGCCTGCGGGACGCGGCGCGGGCGCAGGAGCCACTGCTCGCGAAGGCGTCCCGGCATCTCATCGACGCTGGCGGCAAGCGCTTCCGCGCCACGCTCGTGCTGCTGGCGGCCCAGTTCGGCAACCCGGTCGACGAGCGGGTCGTGCCGGCCGCCGTAGCCATCGAGCTGACCCACCTCGCCACCCTCTATCACGACGATGTGATGGACGAGGCGCTGATCCGGCGTGGCCTGGAGAGCGCGAATTCCCGGTGGAGCAACATGGTCGCCATCCTCACCGGTGACTTCCTGTTCGCCCGCGCCTCGCGGATCCTGGCCGATCTCGGCCCCGAGGCGATCCGCATCCAGGCCGACACCTTCTCGCAGCTGGTCCGCGGGCAGATCGCCGAGACGATCGGGCCAGACGCGGACGCCGACCCGCTGGAGCACTACCTGCGGGTGGTGCGGGACAAGACGGCGTCCCTGATCGCCACCGCCGGCCGGTTCGGCGCCATGTTCTCGGGCGCCCCCGCCGACGTGGTGAACCGGATCGCGCCCGCGTGCCGTGCCCTCGGGGTGGCTTTCCAGCTGTCCGACGACATCCTCGACATCGCCAGCGAGTCTGAGCAGTCGGGCAAGACCCCCGGCACGGACCTGAGGGAAGGCGTGCGGACGCTGCCGGTGCTCCACGCGCTGCGCTCGCCGGGCCGGGCGGATGGCCGGCTGACCGAGCTGCTCAGCTCGGCCGACCTGACCGACCCGCTGCTGCACGCCGAAGCGCTCGCGCTGCTGCGCGCCCATCCGGCGATGGATGCCGCGCGCAGCGACCTGCGGCACTGGGCGG
>DASYQM010000403.1:0-6494 GCA_036005525.1 Streptosporangiaceae bacterium | reverse complement strand
GGGAGAGCCTGCGATGACGGCGACTGATCCTGGCGAGGTGACGGGTCGGCCTATCCATGTGAGCGAGACCTTGACGGCGGCTATGGCGGCGGACGGGAACACGGTCCATGCGACGACCGCGCTCTACACCGCGTATTACCGGCCGCTGGTGCGGCTGGCGGCGCTGCTTGTGCGTGACAAGGGGACGGCGGAGGACGTGGTGCAGGACGCCTTCATCGCGATGCACGCCAACTGGCGCAGGCTCCGGGACCGCGGCAGCGCGGCCTGGTATCTGCGGCAGTGTGTGGTTAACCGGTCCCGTTCGGTGCTGCGGCACCGGGCCGTCGCCGAGCGGCATGCATCGCAGCCGGTACCGAATACGCCAAGTGCAGAAGAGGTGGCGTTTGAGCGGCTGGAGCACTCGGCGGTGATCGCCGCGCTACGGGGGCTTGCCCCGCGGCAGCGCGAGGCGATCGTGCTGCGCTATTACGCCGACCTGTCCGGGCCTCAGATCGCCGCGGTGATCGGAATCAGCCGGGGCGCCGTCAAGTGCCACACCAGCCGGGCCCTGTCGGCGCTGCGCGACATGCTCACGTGTGAGGCATCAGCCGGCGCGACGGTGGCCATCAGGACATCCTGACACCCCGCCGTGCAGTGGACGACCAGGTGCCCAGGCGCCCACGCTTAGAGGCCGCTAGGCGGCGCGCGGCCCATCTTTGGGTGGCTCTTGATGCCCAGCTAGTCTCTCTCCTGTTTGCGCGTCTAGGGCTTCCCGGGCCTGTGAGGCGCGCCTGAGAACCGGGCCGAGCCACAGCCCCACCGCTAGCGAAGCACCGGACCAGGCGGCCAGGCCGATCGGCACCCACCACGCGTTCATGTCCGCCTTCCCCCGGCGGGCGGCACATCGCATGTCGGATGCTTACCGTCCGCTTATGGTTAATTGCACGACGGCACTGCCGGCCCGTCAAGGCCAAAGGGTCCGCCCATGCGGCCTCTACGTCCGGTTCGTGCCGGGGCCGGGTACCACACCGGCCGGCAGCCCGCCGTGGCCGGACTCGTTTACGTGCTCGCGATCGCGGTAGCGGCGAGCGTAGGCGCCACCGTCCGGGCTGCCCGTATCGGGGACCGGTGCCTGCGTCAGGGTGGCGGTGGCGCCACTGGCATAAGGACGCGGCCCGCGCCACACTTACGGAGCCTTGACCCCGCTCCACGGAGCGGCGCGGGCCGCTCACCCCGCCCCCAAGCCATGGGCCGCGAATCGACGGCCGACCGTGCGCTGCACATGCACGGCGTCGCCCCGAGAGTGTCGCGGCCATCCTCGGCCAACTCGACCCACTGGCAAATCGGCCCGGGACGGCGGGCGGACCCGGGGGCCGGGCACGGGGGGAGCCCGATCCCCCGGGATCATCCGGGGCTTTGACGCGCCCATCCGCGCTGACGATATGGCCTTTTACATGTGCTTTACCTGCGGCCAGGTAGTGGGGTGCCGAGGCGGTGGGTTATCCGGGCGGTATCAGTGCCGCCGCAACGCTCGGGTAGATCGGCAGCGAGCAGTCCGCTGCAACGATTGCCAGGGCCCGCAGGACGGCCCGGACCAGGTCACCAGCGGCAGTTCGGCATTGTTCGCGGGTGGCCTGCAGGTGGGTCCTCAATAGCATCGTGATGGCCGACGAACCACAGAATGTGGTGGCGGTCATGTCGGCGATGATTGCCACGACGCCGGGCGTGAGGGCTGCAGCAAGCTCATCACCGACATGGGCAGCGTTGGTGATGTCGATTTCGGCCGGCATACGCACGATCGCCAACTCTGCGGGATCTTCCGGATCATCCACGGGGCTACCCTTTGGCAAGCGCGCGAACTGGGCCGCGGTCCTGGGCCTCTCGATGCCCTTGAGAGCCGTAACGTCCAGCTGGGTCGCTGCCTTACACCGGAACCCCTCGACCGGATGGCGTTCGTGGCCAGCCGAGGGATCCTTATCCCCGGTGCTGCACGGCCCACTAGCACGCCAGCCGCTTGGCACAACATCCCGGCGGCGGGTCCGATGCCCGCAGGGACGCTTATTAGCGGCGGCCGCGAAACCTGCCGACCAGCCGCGACCACAGCGATGGCTTAGCCTCAATCCACCGCCTGATCTCATGTGATTGTGTTCTTGAGCCTGGCTTTTGCCGAACGTGATCTTGAGGTCTCGGGGGTGTGGTTTCCCTGCCGCTGACCGTTTTGCGGCTTGTCCGTAGGTCCTGATCGGGATCGTGGCCGGGGCGCCGGTGACCGGGTCTGGGCTGGTCAGGCCGCCTGGGCGAGGAGCGGGCCGGTGGCGGCCTCGAACAGGTTCATCCACTCCTGTTCGCGGTGCCAGCCGGTGGGCAGGTGCAGGGTGAGGTGGCCGCGGCCGTGGCGGGCGGTGCGGGCGGCGACGTTGATGAGGTCGCGGCGCAGCGTGGCGCCGCGGGCTTTGGCATAGGCGAGGCTGGCCAGCGACCCGGCGGCGCGCAGCAGGTTGCAGCTGATGGCGGCGCAGGCGAGCCAGCTGCGTTGGCGGGGAATGAGCCCGACGGCAGGTGGGCCAGCGGCCCGTCGGCCCAGTCCGCGGAGCACCTGTTCCATCTGGGCATGGTCACGGTGCTGTTCCTCCGCCTGGATCATCGCGGACGGGGAGTCGGTGAACAGGGCGTGGTAGCGCCAGGCCGGGAACATTTCGCCCTGGCCCCGGGTGGTGTCGCGGTTGAGGTCCCGGACGCGGCGGACGATCAGCCGGGCGGTGACGTCTTGGCCTTTCTTCTTCCCTTCCGGGGCGAACGCGGTGTATTTCACCTCGGCCACCTCGGCGTTGCTCACCCAGCAGCGCAGCCGGCCGTCCCAGATGGCACGCGGATACCGGATGGGCGTCCAGGCGTCCTCGCCGATGGCGGCGATCGCCGCCCGCAGGTGCGGGTTCATCTGGGCCGTGACCGAGAAAAACGCCCCGGCCCGGCGCACCGAATGGATGAACGCCGCGGAGTAGAACGCCGAATCAGCCCGCACCACCAGCGTCCCAGAGCACCCGGTGGCGCGGGCGGTGCCGACCGCTTCGCGGGCGAACGAGGCGGCGCCGCGGGCCAAGCCGGCGCTACCGCCGCGCCGCCGGGTGGCGGCGATCACCGGCGCGGCCAGCGGCGTGCTGATCGTGGCGGCCAGCGCGTTCAGCCCCCGCACCAGCAGGCCCTTGCCCTGGATCTTCGTGTGCCCGAACCCGGCGTCCTGCTTCTGGTGCCCGTAGACACGCTTTTGCTGCGAGGCCGGTGTCAATAAACGCCAGCATATCCTTGCCGGGCAGCAGCGGGACACGACGAGCCAGTTCCGCCAGCAGCAGCCGGTTCACCTTCCCCAGCTGCAGCACATTGCCCCAGGTGAACGAGCGCAGGAACGACCCCAGCGTGGACGGTGCCCGGATCCCCCCGAACAGCGTCGGCATCGCCCCATGACGCAGCAGGTCCATGTCATCGATGCTGTCCGCCCCGCCGATCATCCCGGCGGCCAGGCAGGGCACCTTCAGGTCCGGGTTCACCCCGCACCGATGGCCGGGCCGCACACACTCCCCGGCCAGGCCCGGCAGGCCGGCCTGCTCCGCCAGCGCCATCACCGGCACCAGGCCCGCCCGCGACACCAGATTCGGGTCATCAAACGACGCGTGGATCTTCGCCAGCTCATGCAACAATCGCACTTGACAGGTGCCCCTTCGAAGCAGCCGATGGAAGCTTCAGACACTCCCATCGTCCCTGGTCAAGGGACACCTTTCGCGTCGACGCGCCGAACGCCAACGTTATTTACGCGGTGGATTGAGGCTTAGGCGGCGTCGGCGCATCAACCGCAGGCACCGAAGCACCCTCGACCAGCACCCGGCCACCGCCAATGTCTTGCACATGACGTAGTGCTGGCTAGTGAGTACCGGCTGGGTAGCCGAGGCCGTCGACCATCCCTGCTGCCGCAATGCGGGGGCAGTTCGTCGGCCGTCCAGGACACGGACCCGGCCGATGGCCAGCCCGCCGGTCACGTGCTCGGTGGGGCGCCAGGGAAGGATCGCGGGCCGGTCAGCTTCACGGGGTCTTTGGGTTGAGCAACCCGAGAGGACTCGGGGCCGCGAACTCGACATGCAAAATGTTCCGGCCTTCAGCAAGTGGCACCATGGTGATGTGGGCAGCTCTATAGCGAGCACGTTGTGCGCGCAGGAAATCAGACATCCACCGCAGATCAGTGGCCCTTGTAGGTCCAGCCGTGCCGGCGAGCGGTGCCAGGTCGGCGGAACGGAAGGGAATGCCTGGGCTAGCGCCCGGAGGAAGGCCGCCGAAGGCCACGATGGAGACCGGCCGGTCAGCGGCCAGGCCCGCGATGGCCACTATGAGCCGCGAATCGATCTGGCCGTCAGCGAGCTGCTTGCGGGCTGTTGCTGACATCATGATCCGCGGGTTGTCCAGCAAGGAGGATCCGGCCGACTTGCGGGCCTGTACGTCTGCGCGGAGCGCGGAGGAGTATGAGGCAGCTCCCCGCGGTGCGATCACCCGGATGTCAATTTGCATGCTCCCGGCGCCGAAGCTTGCGATGGCCGCCGGCGCATCAGCGGTGATGAGTCGGCTCCCTATCATGCTGCGCACTGCCGCCGTCACAACGATGACGCTCGAGCGGAGCGGATCGGCTTGACCAGGCCTCAGCTCAAGCACGGAAGCAGCAGGAATGCCGTGCGCCTCGACCGCTTGGCACATCACCCGATCACAAGACACCGTGGCAGTGCGGCTAACTTGACCGGCGACCCAGGCCGCGGCCCGGGTCCGGATCGCAACCTCAGTGCTAGCCGCGGTCCGGTGACCATTCGTCGTGGGCGCCGTGGCGACATGCCGGGTCAGCAGGAAGGCTAGCGACCCGGCGGAGAGGAGGACCACCACCAGCACCCCACTGGTGATGCCGCGGTGCCGGCCACTCCATGCCTTCGGCCATGCTGCGTTCGGCGGGTGGGTGCGCGCCTTTGCCGGGCTGGCCCGCGCGTTACCCTCAGGAGTCGGTGCTCTTTCCGGGCTGGCCGTCTCCACGTCCGGGCGAGTTAGCCGGCCCGTCCGCTGCTCTGCCAGAGGCCGAGCAGGGAAAAATGTGTGGTCGGCTGAAGCGGTGGCTGGCTCGGGCTGCGCGTCGATGTCTGGTTGTGCCCTGACCTCTTCTGTGATCCCGCCCGCACCGGATGCCGGGATGGCGGCAAGCGGCTCCATTGCAGCAAATTGCACGGTATCCGCGTCCTCAGCACGATCCTCGCTCTCGGTGCCGACCGGCTCAGCGCGATCCTCGCCCTCGATCACGACCGGGCCGGAGCGTGGGAACTCGCGGTGGAGTTGCGCCACCGCAGCCTTGATCGCGTCAAGCGCTCCAGACGCCACCATGCTCAGGGCAACGCCCTCATCTGGCCGGCGCACCTGGACACCCTGCTCCTCAAGCATGGCGCCAAGCACCAAGGCATCCCAGAACGAGTCGCAATAGACCATCCGGGGCGCATCCATGACACCAGATTTAAACATGGACCGGCGCCTCTAAACCTTGCGCCCAAGGCGCCTGCTTCTAATCCGCCATCCCAGGCTCGTGCCGGGCCGGTACCACACCTGAGCGGAAGCCGGGCCGTGGCCGAACTCGTTTACGTGCTCCTGATCGTGGTAGCCGCGAGGGCAGGTGCGCCTTAGGCTGGCCGTTCGGATCAGGGCCTGCGTCGCATGGCGGCGGCACCGCCTACTCCCTGGCGTGGCCCGTGCCGCGGCCTCCCCCCGCTGGCGCGGGCCGCTCAGCCGCTTGCGCAGCCGCAGCGAACCGCGACGCTTCTGCCTGCGGGCAGCCAGCTGCACATCCACTTCCACGGCGTGCCCGCCGAGGACGTTGCCGCCATCAGCGCCCGAGACCAGCCTGACCCGGTGCGCTAAGGTCCCCAGGCCCGTCCCGGGCGAGCTGGGCAGGTCCGTGCCCCTCTCGACGTTGCACGGCCGGCTGGGGCGACGCTGGCCCGATGACCCCGTTGCCCGAGTATTGCGTGCCCGGCGGTTGCTCGCAGAGGTTGCTGATCGGCGCATGAACGGCAACCATGGCCTGCACGTCTTTTTCACGAACATTGGCTATGACCTGATCGGGGTGGTTCTATGCACGTTGGTCGTTTGGCGGAGCAGGCCGCCCTGGTCGTGGGTGCAGCTGCGTTGATGCTGGCTGGGTTCGCTGGGCCGGCGTTTGCCTCGGTGTCACCGACTCCGGCGAGCGGCACGCCGCAGCTGGCGGCCACCGGCAGCACCGAGCAGGTAAGGCAGCTGGTGCAGTGCGGCGGCATGATGTATGCGGTCGGCAGCTTCACCGCGATCAAGTGGCACGGCACTATCTACGCCCGTAAGAATGTTTTCAGGTTCAGCGCGAGCGCTCCGTTCACGATGTCGTCGTGGGCGCCAGGCGCCAACGGTAAAGTCAACTCGATCGCGCTCAGCCCCGGCTGCTCGGTGGCCTACCTCGGCGGAAGCTTCAG
>DASYQM010000402.1:0-5337 GCA_036005525.1 Streptosporangiaceae bacterium | reverse complement strand
GCGGGCTCGCCACCGAGGCGGCCGCGGCCCTCCTGCGGCTCGGGTTCGAGGGCCTTGGCCTGCACCGGATCATCGGCCGGTGCGATGGCCGCAACCGCGGGTCCGCCAGGGTCATGGAGCACAACGGCATGCGCCGCGAGGCGCACCTGGTCGAGGACGAGTTCGTCAAGGGCGAGTGGACCGACGAGCTGATCTACGCGATCCTGCGGCGCGAGTGGGACGGTTCCGGCCAGCCCCGGTGACCCGTTCGGCCTGCTCGGCGCCCTTGGAGTGCTCGGCGTACCCCGGCCTGCTCGGCGCTCTCGGCGCGTTCTGCGCTCGCGGGGCTTTCGGCGTACTTGGCTCTCACGCCTGCTCAGCGTGCTGGCTTGCTGGCCGGCCTCGTGCGCTGGCCGTCCGGCGAGCCGGCCGTTCTGGCCGGCGTCCGGGCGCGAGACCGAGCAGCCGCAGAGCCCGCTCCTTCTCGAACTCCAGGGCGCGGGCGGGAAGCGGGCCGATCCGCCCGATCCGGCGGGCGAGCTCGGCGACGTCCGCCCGTACGCCTGGCTCGGTCAGGACCCGCAGGCCGAACGCCAGCGCAGCGGGGCTGATGTCGTACCGCTGCTCGATTCCCAGCGCTAGGGAGACTGCGGCGAGGTCCTCCTCGCCGAACCGCCGATGGGCCGGCGCGGGGGGAGATGCGTCCGCAGGCGCGGCGCGCGAGGCGTCCGCAGGCGCGGTGCGGGGGGCGTCCCCCGGCGTGGTCTGGCGGCCGGGGCCCGCGCCGCGGGTGGGTTGCCGTCCGCCGGCGTGATGGCGGGCGGGTGTCGGCTCGCGGACGGGCGGCAGCAGGCCGAGCAGGTCCCGGTAGCGCAGCATCCGGGGCGATGTATCGAGCCGCTGCGCGGCCTCCGTGATGCGCATGAGGAGAATCTAACATTCTTGTGTCAAGAACAGCGCTCTGGACGTGCATTAGAGGCTGATCGTCCCGTACGGTCGGTGTGTCGCGCCCGCAAAGGCCCGCCGGCGTTCGTGATCATGACCTAGGTGCAGTCAGAACGACACCCAAAGTCATGATCACGACCCAGCGAGCCGCTGTGTGGCACCGTACCAGCCTCATCAGTCCATCCAGCCCCACCAGTATCAGCACTCCCACCACCAGCAATCCCAGCACCGGGCCAACAGCCCGCACGACAGGAGTGGACATGCCCACCGAACTGCTTCCATTCAAGGTCGCCGACCTTTCGCTCGCCGAGTTCGGGCGCAAGGAGATCACGCTCGCCGTGCACGAGATGCCGGGCCTGATGGCGGTACGGGCGGAGTACGCGCAGGCGCAGCCGCTGCGCGGCGCCAGGATCATCGGTTCGCTGCACATGACGATCCAGACGGCGGTCCTGATCGAGACGCTGGTCGCGCTCGGCGCGCAGGTGCGGTGGGCCAGCTGCAACATCTTCTCCACCCAGGATCACGCCGCCGCGGCGGTCGCGGTCGGGCCGGAGGGGACGCCCGCCGCCCCGAGGGGCATCCCGGTCTTCGCCTGGAAGGGGGAGACCCTCGAGGAGTACTGGTGGTGTACGGACCAGGCGCTGACCTGGCCGGGCGAGGACGGGCCGAACATGATCCTGGACGACGGCGGGGATGCCACGCTGCTGGTGCACAAGGGCGCCGCGTACGAGCAGGCGGGCGCGGTGCCGTCGGCCGGTGCGGACGACCCCGAGGAACTGGCCGTCATCCTGGCGCTGCTGCGCGACAGCCTGGCCGCCGACCCGGGCCGGTTTACCCGGATGGGCGCGGGGATCATCGGCGTCACCGAGGAAACGACTACCGGCGTGCACCGGCTCTATGAGATGGCCCGGGAGGACACCCTGCTCTTCCCCGCCATCAACGTGAACGACTCGGTCACCAAGTCCAAGTTCGACAACAAGTACGGCTGCCGCCACTCGCTCATCGACGGCATCAAGCGGGCCACCGACGTGCTGATCGGCGGGAAGGTCACGGTCGTCTGCGGGTACGGGGACGTGGGCAAGGGCTGCGCCGAGTCGCTGCGCGGCCAGGGCGCCCGGGTGATCATCACCGAGATCGACCCCATCTGCGCGCTGCAGGCGGCGATGGACGGGTTCCAGGTCACGACGCTGGACGACGTCGTCGGCAGCGCGGACATCTTCATCACCGCCACCGGCAACCGGGACGTCATCACCGCCGAGCAGATGAGCCGGATGAAGCACCAGGCGATCGTCGGCAACATCGGCCACTTCGACAACGAGATCGACATGGCCGGCCTGGCCCACCTGCCCGGCATCCGCCGGGTGAACATCAAGCCCCAGGTCGACGAGTGGCAGTTCCCCGATGGGCATTGCGTGATCGTGCTCTCTGAGGGGCGTCTGCTGAACCTCGGGAACGCGACCGGCCACCCGAGCTTCGTCATGTCCAATTCCTTCACCAACCAGGTGATCGCCCAGGTCGAGCTGTACACCCGGCCCGAGGACTACCAGACCGGGGTTTATACCCTGCCCAAGCATCTCGACGAGAAGGTGGCGCGGCTGCACCTGGCCGCCCTCGGCGTCACGCTCACCGAGCTGACCAAGGAGCAGGCCAGCTACCTCGGGATTCCGGTGGAAGGTCCGTACAAGTCCGAGCACTACCGCTACTGACCATGCCCAGCGCCGCCGGGGACGCCGGCAGCCCGCTCTCCGACATCACCGATCCCGGCCCGGCCGAGGCCGGCCGGGCCAGGATCGACTGGGCGCAGCGGGGCATGCCGGTGCTGCGCCTGATCGCCGAGAGGTTCGCGGCACAGCGGCCGTTCGCCGGGCTCACGATCGCGGCCTGCCTGCACGTCACGGCCGAGACCGCGGGCCTGGTGAACGCGCTGCGAGCGGGTGGGGCGCGGGTCTTCCTGGCCGCCTCCAACCCGCTCTCCACCCAGGATGACGTCGCGGCGGCGCTCGCCGCGGGCGGTGCCGCGACCGTGTACGCCCGGGCCGGGGTGGACCGGCTCACCTACGACGAGCACATCCACCGCGCGCTCGATGCCGGGGGCGAGGGGCCCGACCTGGTCATGGACGATGGGGGCGACCTGGTGAACACGCTCCACGCCGAGCGTCCGGAACTCCTCCCGGCCGTGCGGGCTGGCTGCGAGTCCACCGCCACCGGGGTGATCCGGCTGCGCCGGATGGCCGCTGAGGGCGCGCTCGCCTTCCCGATGGTGGCGGCCGACGCGACCACCACCAAGCGCATGTTCGACAACACGTGCGGCACCGGGCAGTCCGTCATCGACGGCGTGCTGCGGGCCACGAATATCCTGCTGGCCGGCCGGGTCGTGGTGGTGGCCGGCTATGGGGCAAGCGGCCGCGGCGTCGCCGCGGCCGCCCGCGGGCTCGGCGCACAGGTCGTGGTCACCGAGGTTGACCCGGTGCGGGCGCTGGAGGCGGTCCTGGCGGGGTTCCGGGTGCTCCCGATGGCGGATGCGGTCCCGTCGGGCGAGGTGTTCATCACTGCCACCGGATCGCGCGACGTGATCGCGGCCGCGCACCTGCCGGCCTTGCGGGACGGCGCGATCCTGGCCAACGCCGGGCATTTCGACGTCGAGATCGATGTCCGCGCGCTGACGGAGGCAGCGGTCAAGGTCACCCGCGACGTCCGGCCGCACACCGACGAGTATCTGCTCGCCGACGGCCGGCGGCTGCTGCTGCTCGCGGAGGGCCGGGTCGTGAACCTGGTCGCCGCGGAGGGGAACCCGCCGCAGGTGATGGACGTGGCGTTCGCCAGCCAGGCGCTGGCGCTCGGCTGGCTGGCCGGCGGCGAGGCCGCCCTCCCCCCCGGCGTGCACGCCGTGCCGGCCGAGATCGACGAGCAGATCGCGCGGCTGACCCTGGAATCGGTGGGGGCGCGGATCGATGCCCTTACTCCGGCGCAGCAGGAGTACCTGAGTTCCTGGCGGCACGGCTCCTGATGCCGTCGGGCGATCAGGAGATCCGGGGCCGGCCCGCTCTATCCTCAGCCTCCGGCCGGGACCGGGCATCGCTGCCGCTCGCCGGGCCTTGCTCCTGCTCCGGGCGGGAATAGCGGCGGATCCGCTGCTCCCTGGCGCGGGCGAGGACGGCCATGGCTATCCCGCCCCCGAGCAGGATCAGCCAGAAGTTGATCAGCCGGTAGGCGAACACCGCGGTCAGCGCCTTGGATGTGGCCATGCCCGTCGCCACCAGGGCGGCCGTGAGGGTCACCTCGACCAGGCCGAACCCGCCCGGCGTGACCCCGGTGCTGCCGGCCGCGGCACCGGCGCCGTAGGAGAGGATCAGGCCCCGCCAGGGGACCGACTCGCCGGTGGCGCGGATCGCACAGGCGAGGCAGGCGCAGTCGGCCAGCCAGTTGAGCGCCGCCAGCCCGAAGACTTCCGCGTAACGCGGCCATTTCAGCCTGATGCTGGCCAGCCGGGTCAGGAACTCGTCCAGCACGGCCGGGTCGATCCCCGGCTTGCGGAACACCCGCCCGGCGAGCCGGACCAGGTGGGCCAGAGCCTTGTTGGCGACCGCCCGGGCCCGCGGGTAGCGCAGGGCCAGCAGGACCGTGACCGCGGGCAGCGCGAACACCGCGGCCCCGGCGAATCCGGCCAGCGTGGCGATGGGCGCCCCGCCGGCGAGCGCGCCCGCGATCAGGATGAGCGCCAGCGCCGACGAGGACGCGATCGCCGAGATCCCCAGCGCCCAGCCGGTGAGCGCGGGGTCGAGGCCGCGGCGGCGGAACTGCCGGTAGGAGAAGGCGGCGGCCAGCTGGGCGCCGGCGAACGGCACGGACATCGACAGCGCGTTGCCCGCATAGGTGATCGCCATCACCGAGGCGAAGTCGGCCTGGTGCCCATCCGCGCGCAGCAGCCGGCGGCGGCTGAGCCCGAAGGCGGTCAGTGACACGCACTCGCAGATCACGGCGAGCACGAACCAGCGCAGGTCGAGATTGCGCAGCGACGCCAGCGACTCGGCCAGCGTGTGCCGGTTGGCCACGACCACCCAGATCATCGCGCTTGCGGCGAGGACGGCCAGCACGATGCGTGGCCAGCGCCGCCGCCATCCCGCCCGCGCCGGAGCGGGCTGCGCCGGGCCTGGCAGCGCGAGGGCCGGCTCCGCCGGGGCTGGCTGGCCAGGCGCGGGCGTCACAGGCCCGGCGCGGCCGCCAGCCGGCGCGGCCCCGGTTTCGCGCCCACCCGGCGCGGCCCCGGTTTCGCGCCCACCTGCCGCCGGTCTGGCGGGGGGATGTTCGTCGCGCATCGATGTCATCCTCGGCTGGCGGTTCGGGTGCCGCTGGCATGGGTCACCGATCCCGCCGGCTCACTGGGAGGACGAATCCGGTGCCCGCGACGGGCGA
>DASYQM010000401.1:0-49359 GCA_036005525.1 Streptosporangiaceae bacterium | reverse complement strand
TTAATAAACCGCCCCGGGAGTTCCCCGTCCGTCATGAAGGACAGGTGCGCGCCGCATCCGGCCCCGATCCGCCAGGTTCGAGCCGGTGCAAGATTGTGGGACGTAAACGCCGGTTCCTCGCGTACTCCTTTTCGCCACGCTCGCCGGGCACACGCCATCTGGCGGTACTGACCCGTCCCGGCTTTGTCAGGGCCGCTTCCCGCCCTTCCCGGCGCCACCCGGGTCAGGCTGCCCTCAGCTTCTCCGGCCCGCTGCGACGGGCCGAAGGCGCAGGTCTTTCACCTCCGCTCGAACTCCCAGCGCTTTCACGGCGCACACTATCGTTCTTGCAGTAGTCATCCCATGATCATGTTGGCGTGAACGGCTGTCCGGCCGGCCCGGCACGGGTCGCGGCGGGGCCACGATGCCGCTGGCCAGCCGATGTGCTTGGGTCGGTTGGTGACCGTTGTCGAGGCGCTGGCGCTGGTCGTGGCCGGGGTGGTCGCCGGCATGGTCAGCACGGTGGTGGGCCTGGCGTCGGTCGTCTCCTACCCGGCGCTGCTCGCAATCGGGCTGCCGCCGCTGTCCGCGAACATGACGAACACGGTCTCGCTGCTGTTCACCGGGGCGGGCGCGGCGGCTGGGTCCCGGCCGGAGCTGGCCGGCCAGGCCGGCCGGATACGCCGCCTCGCGGTGATCACTGCCCTGGGCGGCGGGGTCGGCGCGGCCCTGCTGCTGATCACGCCGTCACAGACGTTCGAGCGGGTGGCGCCGATCCTGATCGGGGCCGCCTCGCTGGCGCTGCTCGTCCGGCCACGGCAAGACCCGGATGCCCGCCGCCGGGAGCCCTCGCACGGTCACGCGGGCACGGGGCCGGGCCACCCTGACGCGGAGCCGGGCTCCGACCCGGGCGCCGGGTCGGACCGCAGGAACACCGTGCCAGGTGGCCGAGATGGCGGGCCGGACCCAGACCATGGCGGGCCCCAGCCCGACGGGCGCAACCCGGGCCATGGCCGGACCCGGCGCTTCGCGCGCAGCTCGTCGCTGCTGGCGGGGGTGTTTGGCGTGGCGGTCTACGTCGGGTACTTCGGGGCCGCCGGCGGCATCCTCATGCTCGCCCTGCTGGCCGCCATGGTGAGCGAGCCGCTGGCGCGGACGAACGCGGTGAAGAACATCCTTGGCGCGGTAGCGAACGCGGTCGCTGCAGCCGCCTTCGCCGTGCTCGGGCACGTCGACTGGGCCGCGGTGGCGCCGCTCGCGGCGGGGTTCATCATCGGCGGCTGGCTCGGTCCCGCGCTGGTGCGCCGGATTCCCGGGCAGGTGCTGCGCATTCTGGTTGCCGTCTGCGGCCTGGCGGTCGCGGTCACGCTCGGCGTCTCCGCCTACCGGTGACTAGCCCTCCGGGGCGAGCCAGAGCACCGCCAGCGGGGGAAGCGTCAGCACGGCGGAGGCGGGCTGGCTGTGCCAGGGCTCCGCCACCGCCTCGACGGCGCCCAGGTTGCCGACACCGCTGCCGCCGTACTCATAGCCGTCGGTGTTCACCAGCTCCCGCCACCGTCCCACCCGGGGCAGTCCCACCCGGTAGGCGCGGTGCGGGCCGCCGGCGAAGTTGGCGATGCAGGCGATCATGCCGCCGTCGCCGTCGAGGCGCAGGAAGGACAGCACGTTCCCGGCCGCGTCGTTCGCGTCGATCCAGCTGAACCCGTCCGGCGATCCGTCCAGCGTCCACAGCGCGGGGGTGGCCCGGTAGGCCTGGTTCATGTCGCGGACCAGCCGCTGCGTGCCAGCGTGGTACTCGTGATCGAGCAGCCACCAGTCCAGGCCCCGCTCGGCCGACCACTCGGCGCCCTGGCCGAACTCCGAGCCCATGAACAGAAGTTGCTTGCCGGGGTGGGCCCACATGTACGCCAGCAGCGCGCGCAGCCCGGCAAAACGCCGCCATTCGTCCCCGGGCATCTTCCCGAGCAGCGATCCCTTGCCGTGCACCACCTCGTCGTGCGAGAGCGGCAGCACGAAGTTCTCGCTGAACGCGTACATGAGCGAGAAGGTGATCTCGTTGTGGTGGTAGTACCGGAACACCGGTTCGTGGGACAGGTAGGTCAGCGTGTCGTGCATCCAGCCCAGGTTCCACTTGAAGCCGAACCCGAGCCCGCCCAGGTGCACCGGGCGCGTCACGCCGGGCCAGGCGGTGGACTCCTCCGCGATCAGCATGGTGCCCGGCATCCGGCGGTAACAGGTGACGTTCACCTCCTGCAGGAAGGAGACCGCGTCGAGGTTCTCCCGGCCGCCGCGCACGTTCGGCGTCCACTGCCCTTCGGTACGTGAGTAGTCGAGGTAGAGCATGGAGGCGACGGCGTCCACCCGCAGCCCGTCGATGTGGAACGACTCCAGCCAGTAGATGGCGTTGGCGACCAGGAAGTTCCGCACCTCGGTGCGCCCGTAGTCGAAGATGAGCGTGCCCCAGTCCGGGTGCTCAGCCCGGCGGGGGTCGGCGTTTTCGTACAGCGCGGTGCCGTCGAACCGGGCCAGCGCCCAGGCGTCGCGCGGGAAGTGGGCGGGCACCCAGTCGAGGATGACCCCGATCCCCGCCTGATGCAGCCGGTCCACCAGATGGCGGAAGTCATCCGGGCTGCCGAACCGGGACGTCGGCGCGTAGTACGAGGTGACCTGGTAGCCCCAGGAGCCGGCGAACGGGTGCTCGGCGACCGGCAGGAACTCCACGTGCGTGAAGCCCATCGATATCACGTAGGCGGTCAGCTGCTCTGCCAGCTCCAGATAGGACAGGCCGGGGCGCCAGGAGCCGAGGTGCACCTCGTACACGCTGAGTGGTTCCCGCGAGGGCTCGGCGCGGCCCCGGCGTTCCAGCCAGTCACCGTCTTCCCACTGGTACCGGGAGGTGAAGACCACCGACGCCGTCGCGGGCGGCTGTTCGGCCAGGCTCGCCATCGGGTCGGCCTTGCGCCGCACCAGCCCATCGGGCCCACAGATCTCGAACTTGTACCTGGTTCCGTCGCCAACCCCGGGCACGAACAGCTCCCACACCCCGGAGCCGCCGAGCGAGCGCATCGGGTGGCCGCGCCCGTCCCAGTGGTTGAAGTCGCCGATGACCCGCACCCCTCGCGCGTTCGGCGCCCACACCGCGAACGAGGTGCCGGTCACTTCCCCGAATTCGCTGCCAAACGATGGGCCAGTGCTGCCTGTCGTCTCCGGCTCACTGGCCGTCTCCGGCTCACCGTCCCTGCCGCGCGTCGCGGCACTCGTTGAGCCAGCAGCGCGAGCCGGGCCGGTGGCGGCACCGGCTGCGCCCGTGGAGCCGGTCGCGGTACCAGGAGAGCGCGTCGCAGTCCCAGCTGAGCCGAACGCCCGCACGTGCGCCCCGAGCACCCGCCACAGTTCCTCGTGCCTGCCCTCGCCGATCAGGTACGTGTCCATCTCCCCGAGAGTGGGCAGGTGGCGGTAGGGGTCGTCGGCGACGGTCTCCGGGCCGGCCCTGCCGCCGGGCCCCGGGTAGGTGACCGCGATCCGGTAGTCGGGCACGTCGGTGACCGGCAGGACGGCGGCGAACACCCCCTGCTGCAGGTGACCGGCGGGGAAGCGGCGGCCGTCGGGGAGCACGACCGTCACCGTCTTCGCCAGCGGGCGCAGCGCCCGCACGACTACGCCGCCGGGGCCGGGGTGGGCGCCGAGCACGGCATGCGGATCGTGGCTGAGGCCCGCCACGATCGCGTCGATCGCGGCCCGGAGGCCGGCGTCGGGTGCGGGGAGGGCGGGGGATGGCTGGCTGCCCGGCCCGGCCGCGCGGCCCGGCTCACGGCCGCCCGCCTGATCGGTCTGGGCGGACACGTCGGTCCGGGGAGGCGCGTCGGCCGGGGTGGGCGCGTCGGCCGGGGTGGGCGCGTCGGCATGGGTAGGGGCGTCATCCTTCGCAGGGAGGTCATCCTTCGCAGGGGCGTCAGCCTTCGCGGGGGCGTCAGCCTTCGCGGGGCGGTCAGCCTTCGCAGGGAGGTCAGCCTTCGCGGGGGGGTCAGCCTTCCCGGGGCCGCCGGCCCCCGCGGGCGCGTCGGCGTTGGTGTGCCCGTCCGGCGGGCCGGCCCGGTCACGCATCGGCGATGGAGTCCAGCGGGATGGACAGCCAGGATGGCCGGTGCCTGGCCTCGTACAACACCTCATACACCGCCTTGTCGAGGGTCAGGGCACGCAGCAGAACGGCGTGCTTGCCGGGGTCGGTGCCGCCTGCCTGTGCGTAGCCGGCGCAGAACGCGGCCTGGTTGCGGCATACCCAGTCGCGGGCGGCCGCGCGGACGCGCTCGGGATCAGCGTGGCCAGGCAGCTGGTGCCGGGCGGCGTAGTCGAGCGAGCGCAGCATGCCTGCCACGTCACGCAGCGCCGGTGACCGGGCCCGCCGCTGGGCCAGCGGCACCGCGGGCTCGCCCTCGAAGTCCAGCAGCACCCACCCGGCCTGGGTGCGTATCGCCTGCCCGAGGTGGTAGTCACCGTGGATCCGCTGGACCGTCAGCGGCTCGTCGAGGGTGGTCAGCTCGGCGAAGGCCGAGCTGACCAGGCGCGCGTGCCGCGCCAGCTCGGGCACCGCGGCGACCGCCCCGTCCAGGCGGCCTTGCATCTGCGCGGCGAGATCGCGGTAAGCGCCGGGCGGGAGCTCCTCCGTGCCGAACGCCTCTGCCATCGCGCGGTGAACTTCGGCGGTGGCCTCGCCGAGCCGCTCCGCCTCGGCCGCGAAGTCGCCGCCAGCCTCGGCCGCGCAGGTGGCGTCGCTGGCGTAAAGATCGCGCACGCTGGTCGCTGCCAGCAGCCAGCCATCGGTCGCCGACCGCAGGTAGGCAGAGAGGATGGCCAAGATGGTGGGCGTCCCGTCCAGGGTGGTCTGCACCCAGCCCAGCGGCGGCGCCACATGCGGGGAGCCGGCCCGGTGCAGGGCGCGCGGGATCTCCAGGTCAGGGTTGGGGCCCGGGTGCGGCCGCCGGAACACCTTGAGGATGGCCTCCTCACCGAACAGCATGCTGGTGTTGCTCTGCTCGGCCGTCAGCACCAAGCTGTCGAGCCCGGTGTCGATCGCGGCATCCGGCTCGGCGGCGAAGCTCAACGGGCCGATCGTCTCCTGGCCCACCATCGCCCGCAGCAGCCGGCGGGTCAGCGGCGGGTCGTGCAGGGCGTCGTAGGCCGTCCATGCCTGGCCGGCCGGGGCTGGCGTTCCGGCCGGCCCGATCACCGCGTGCTCGAGCCGGCCCGGGATCGTCGTCCGCAGGCCGGCCAGCAGCTGGTAGCGGTCGGTGCCGCCGGCCTGGGAGACGGCGACGATCAGGTGCCGCATGCCGGGATCGCCGTCCACGAGCACCGTGTCGGCGACGATCGCGAGGTGGTCGATTGGAGCGCCCTTGCCCGCGAACCAGCGCTGCCCGGGCAGCCAGCCCGTCAGCACTTCCTCGAATGTCATGTGGGATCTACCCTGTCGATTCGGCCGTCAGCGTCCCGCGTGGAACCCTCCTGCCCAGGGCTGGCGGTCTCACTCTCCCGGGCCACCCCGGGTGGACGGCCCGCTGGACGATGGCCCCGCTCACCACGGGACGTCCCCCGCGGCTCTGGCAGCTGGAACCAGTAGAAGCCGTGTCCGGGCAGCGTGAGCAGGTAGGGCAGCTCCCCGATCGGCGGGAAGGTAACCCCGCCCATGCACTCGACCGGCGTGATCCCCTTGAACCGCCGCAGGTCCAGCTCGACCGGCTGCGGGAAGCGGGACAGGTTGCTGACGCACAGGACCCGGTCGCCCGGGTCGGCCATGTCGGGGTCGGTGGTCTCCGGGTGCTCGCGGACGAACGCGAGCACGCTGGGGTTGGAGGAATTCAGCTCCTCGTACCCGCCGAGACCGAACACGGGGTGCCGCTTGCGGACCTCGATCATGCGCTTGGTCCAGTGCAGCAGCGAGCCGGGATTGCGCTGCTGGGCCTCCACGTTGATGGCCTGGTACCCGTAGATCGGGTCGGTGAGGGTCTGCAGGTACAGCCGCTGTGGGTCGCAGGTGGAGAAGCCTCCGTTGCGGTCCGGGGTCCATTGCATCGGTGTCCTGACCCCGTCCCGGTCACCGGCCCAGATGTTGTCGCCCATTCCGATCTCGTCGCCGTAGTACAGCACCGGTGAGCCCGGCAGCGAGAGCAGCAGGGCGGTAAACAGCTCTAGCTGGTTACGGTCGTTGTCGAGCAGCGGGGCGAGCCGGCGCCGGATCCCAATGTTCGCCTTCATCCGCGGGTCCTTGGCGTACTCCGCGTACATGTAGTCGCGCTCGTCGTCGGTGACCATCTCCAGCGTGAGTTCGTCGTGGTTGCGCAGGAAGATGCCCCACTGGCAGGACGAGGGGATCGGCGGGGTCTGGGCGAGGATCTCGGAGATGGGGTAGCGCTGCTCGCGCCGTACCGCCATGAAGATACGCGGCATCAGCGGGAAGTGGAAGGCCATGTGGCACTCGTCCCCGCCGGTGCCCGGCTCGCCGAAGTAGGGCACCACGTCCGCAGGCCACTGGTTCGCCTCCGCCAGCAGCACCCGGTCCGGGTACAGCCGGTCCACCTCGGCCCGGACCCGCTTGAGGTACTCGTGGGTCTCCTTGAGGTTCTCGCAGTCGGTGCCCTCCCGCTCGTACAGGTAGGGGACGGCGTCCAGCCGGAACCCGTCGATGCCCAGGTCCAGCCAGAACCGCAGCACCTCCAGCATCGCGTCCTGGACCCGCGGGTTCTCGTAGTTCAGGTCGGGCTGGTGGGAGAAGAACCTGTGCCAGTAGTACTGGCCGCGGACCGGGTCATGGGTCCAGTTCGACCCCTCGGTGTCCACGAAGATGACCCGGGCGTCGCCGTACCGGTGGTCGTCGTCGGACCATACGTAGAAGTCGCCGAACGGCCCGTCCGGGTCGCTGCGCGAGGCCTGGAACCAGGGGTGGGCGTCGCTGGTGTGGTTCATCACCAGATCGGCGATCACCCGCATGCCGCGCTCGTGAGCCCCGTCCACCAGTTCCACGAAATCCCCGATATTCCCGAAGTCGGGCAGCACCTTGGTGAAGTCGGAGATGTCGTAGCCGCCGTCGCGCAGCGGCGAGTCGTAGATGGGCAGCAGCCAGATGCAGTCGATGCCGAGCCATTGCAGGTAATCGAGCCGGGAGATGAGCCCGGGCAGGTCGCCGGTGCCGTCCCCGTTGGAGTCGTGGAACCCACGGATCAGCACCTCGTAGAAGACCGCGTGCTTGTACCACTGCGGGTCGCGTGGCTGCTCGAACGAGAACGGGTCCGGGATGGGCTCACTGAGCGGCTGCGCGAAGCTGGCCGGCTGAACGGGCAGCGGCAGCGTCGGCAGGCTCGATGGGCCGGTCAGGCCTCTCAGGCCGGTCAGGCTGGGCGGGCCAGCTGGGCTGGTTGGGCCGGACGGGCCGGGCGGGCCTGGCCGGCTCCGGTCGGGCTCAGGTGGTGCCACTGGCGTCTCCTGCGGAGGTACGGTGCGCCGTCACGAGGGGGGCTGCGGCGTGGTGGTGAAGATATGGGCTGGCGTCCTGGCTGGGTCGAGCCGTACGTAGTTGGCTCGCCCCCACTGATAGGAATGCCCGGACAGCTCGTCTGTGACAACGAACTGCGACCCGTAGTCCATGCCCAGCGCGGGCATATCGAGCCAGACTGTCGCCTCACGGGGTGTGTGGGGGTCAAGGTTCACGACGACCAGGACGGTATCCTCGTCCCGCTGGCTGCGCTTGGAGAAGCAGATCAGTTCCGGCTGGTCGACGTGATGGAAGCGTAGGTTACGCAACCAGTGCGTCGCCGGGTGGGCTTTTCTGATCGCATTGAGCCGGGTGATGAACGGCGCGATGCCGCTGGGCGGCTCCTCCGCCTTCGCCCAGTCGCGCGGCCGGTACTGATACTTCTCGGAATCCAGGTACTCCTCGCTCCCCGGCCTGACGGGCGTGTTCTCGCACAGCTCGTACCCCGAGTAGATGCCCCACGACGGCGACAGCATGGCGGCCAGGACCGCTCGCGTCCTGAAGGCGGGAGGCCCGCCATGCTGGAGGTACTCGTGCAGGATGTCGGGGGTGTTGGTGAAGAAGTTGGGCCTCATGTACGCGGCGGCGGGACCGGAGAGCTCACGCAGGTAGCCGATGATCTCGACGGCGGTGTTCCGCCAGGTGAAGTACGTGTAGGACTGATGGAAGCCGATCTGGGCGAGGGCGTGCATCATGGCCGGGCGAGTGAACGCCTCCGCGAGGAAGATCACATCCGGGTCGGTGCGGTCCACCTCCGCCAGCAGCCGCTCCCAGAACGGCAGCGGCTTCGTGTGGGGGTTGTCGACCCGAAAGATCCTGATCCCGTGATCCATCCAGTGCCGCAGGACCCGCAGCGCCTCGGCGTAGAGACCCTCCGGGTCCTGGTCGAAGTTGAGCGGGTAGATGTCCTGGTATTTCTTGGGCGGGTTCTCCGCATAGGCGATCGCACCGTCGGCCCGGGTGGTGAACCATTCCGGGTGCCGCCGGACCCAGGGGTGATCCGGCGATGCCTGGAGGGCAAAATCGAGCGCCACCTCGAGCCCGAGCTCACCGGCCCGGCGGACGAAAGCGTCGAAGTCGGCGAGCGTGCCGAGCTCGGGGTGGATGGTGTCGTGACCGCCGTCCGGCGAGCCGATCGCCCATGGCGAGCCCGGGTCGCCGGGACCTGCCTGCAGCGCGTTATTCCGCCCCTTGCGGGCGGTCGTCCCGATCGGGTGGACCGGCGGCAGGTAGACCACATCGAAGCCCATGGCCGCGATCTGCTCCAGCCGGCATGCGGCGCTGCGCAGGGTTCCCCCGGTCGGCTCGCGCCGCCCCATCGGGTCGGTCCGCACGCCTTCCGAGCGGGGGAAGAACTCATACCACGCCCCGTAGAGCGCACGCTCCCGGTGCACGGCCAGCAGGTAGCTGGGCGACCGGGTCAGCAGTTCGCGCAGCGGGCGGGCAGCGAGGATCGCCAGGATCTCGCCGTCATCGGCGGCGGCGAGCCGGTCCCAGGGCGGGATGGCCGGGTCCCGCAGCCGGGCGGCGAGCGCCAGCAGCGCCGAGCGGGCGGCCTGCGCGGACTGGGCGGCGCGGGCCGCGTGGGCCCAGCGGGCACCCGGCGCGGCGGGCGGTAGGGCCGGCCCGGCCGGCCCTACTGACACGGCGGACCCGGCGGGCGCGGCGCGGTTGGGCCGGATGGACCTGGCCGCCCGCTCGAACAGGATCGCGCCCTCGGCCATCATGAGGCCGACGTCAAGCCCGCGCGGGACCTTGATGCCGGCGTCGTGGCGCCAGTGCGCGATCGGGTCCCCCCACGCCTCAATCTGGAACTGCCAGCGGCCTTCGCAGCCGACGGTGACCTGCGCCGCGTAACGGTCGGTACCGGGCATGACCTCGGCCATGCCGACGAGCGGCTGCCGCTCGCCGCTGGGGGTGCGCAGGACCACTCCCGCGCCGAGCATCTCATGGCCTTCCCGGAAGATGGTCGCGCTGACCTCGAAGGTCTCACCGGCCACCGCCTTGGCGGGGCGCCGCCCGCACTCCAGGACAGGCTGCACGTCCAGGATGGGTATGCGTCCGATCACCTCTGAACGCTACCCACTCACGGCCCGGCATATCCGGCGGCACCGGGAGGACGCAGGCGTTCGGCGCCGGAATTGTTTCGCCGCCCGTCCGCTCGCCCGGTTCGCGGTAGCGGCCGGCGCCCATTAGGGTCGCTCTGCGTGAGAGCCATCCGCTGCTTCACGATCCGCGCCACGCTGCCGGAACCGCTCGCCGGGCTGCGCGATCTGATGCTGAACCTCCGCTGGTCCTGGCACGCCGACACGCGGGAACTGTTCGCCGCGATCGACCCGGCCGGGCGGCCGGAGGCGGGCCGCGACCCGACCGCCCTGCTCGGCGAGGTGTCCCCGGAGCACCTGGCCCGGCTCGCGGCTGACCCGGGCTACCTCGCCCGGCTCGGTGAGGTGGCCGGGGATCTGGACGAGTACCTCACCGGGCCGCGCTGGTACCAGCTGAGCGCGGATGAGCTCGCCGGGGCGCCCGCAGCGGTCGCCTACTTCTCGCCGGAGTACGGCATCGCCGGCGCCCTGCCCCAGTACTCCGGCGGGCTCGGCATCCTGGCCGGTGACCATCTCAAGGCGGCGAGCGACCTGGGCGTGCCGCTGATCGGGGTGGGCCTGCTGTACCGGCACGGCTACTTCAGCCAGTCGCTATCGGCGGAGGGCTGGCAGCTGGAGCGGTACCCGGGAGCCGACCCGAGCGGGCTGCCGCTGACGCTGCTGCGGGAGGCCGGCGGGTCGCCGGTCCGGGTCGGCATCACGCTGGCCGAGGGCGGCGTGCTGGCCGCGCAGGTATGGCTCGCCCAGGTGGGCCGGGTGCCCCTGCTGCTGCTCGACTCGTACGTGGAGGAGAACGAGCCCACCCTGCGGGAGGTCACCGACCGGCTCTATGGAGGCGGGAGCGAGCACCGGCTCCGGCAGGAGCTGCTGCTCGGGATCGGCGGTGTGCGGGCGGTCCGGGCGTTCTGCGCGCTGACCGGCCATCCACAGCCGGAGGTCTTCCACACCAACGAGGGTCACGCCGGCTTCCTCGGCCTGGAGCGGATCCGCGAGTACGCGGAGGCGGGGCTCAGCTTCGACGAGGCGATCGAGGTGTGCCGGGCGGGCACGGTGTTCACCACGCACACGCCGGTGGCGGCCGGCATCGACCGGTTCCCCCGCGATCTGGTCGAGCAGCATTTCAGCGGGCCCGCAGCCGACCCAGCGCTGCCCGGCGACCGGGTGCTCGCGCTCGGCGCGGAGACTTACCCCGGCGGCGACCCGGCGGTGTTCAACATGGCCGTGATGGGGATGCGGCTGGCGCAGCGGGTGAACGGGGTGAGCCGGCTGCACGGTCGGGTGAGCCGGGCGATGTTCGCTGGCCTGTGGCCGGGGTTCGACCCGGGCGAGGTGCCCATCGGTTCGATCACCAACGGGGTGCACACCGCCACCTGGGTCGCGCCCGAGATCCTGGCGCTGGCGGCCGGTGACGGCCCAGGATCCGGCCTGGACCTGCCGGGGGACGGCCAGGCATGGGACAAGGTCGCGGCAACCGGCCCGGCCCGGATCTGGGAGATCCGCCGCCTGCTGCGGGAGCGGCTGGCGGAGACGGCACGGCAGCGGCTCCGCGCGTCCTGGCGACAGCGTGGTGCGTCCGAGGCGGAGCTGGCCTGGACCGAGGGGGTTCTCGACCCCGGCGTGCTGACGATCGGCTTCGCCCGCCGGGTCCCGTCCTATAAGCGGCTGACGCTGATGCTGCATGACCCGGACCGTCTTCGCTCGCTGCTGCTCGACCCGCAGCGCCCGGTTCAGGTCGTGATCGCGGGGAAGGCGCACCCCGCGGACGAGGGTGGCAAGCAGCTCATCCAGCAGATGGTCCGGTTCGCCGACGAGCCGGCGGTGCGGCACCGGATCGTTTTCCTGCCCGATTACGACATGGAACTAGCCCAGGCCCTGGTGCAGGGCTGTGACGTGTGGCTGAACAACCCGCTCCGGCCGCTGGAGGCGTGCGGCACGTCGGGGATGAAGTCGGCGCTGAACGGCGGGCTCAACCTGTCGATCAGGGACGGCTGGTGGGACGAGTGGTACGACCGCGAGAACGGCTGGGAGATCCCGTCGGCGGACGGGGTAGAGGATACCGGCCGCCGGGACGAGCTGGAGTCGGCCGGCCTGTACGAGCTGATCGAGACGATGGTGGCGCCGCTGTTCTACGACACGGGCGCTGACGGACTCCCCGGCCGGTGGCTGGAGATGGTGGCGCACACCTTCCGGACGCTGGGGCCCCGGGTCCAGGCCTCGCGCATGGTCTGCGACTATGCGACCGGCCTGTACCTGCCCGCGGCGCGGGCCTCACGCCTGCTCGCGGGGGAGCGGGACGGGGCGCCCTTCGTGGCCGCCCGCGAGCTTGCCGCCTGGAAGCACAAGACGAGCATGGCCTGGGACGGGGTTCGGATCGAGCACGTCGAGGCGGAGGACTGCCTGCACGGCCCGGGCGATGAGCTCCTGGTCCGGGCGAGCGTGGCGCTGGGCAAGTTGTCCCCCGCCGACGTCGCCGTCGAGGTCGTCTGCGGCCGGGTGGACGAGCACGACGAGATCGTCGAGCCGACGGCGAGCGGGATGTCCCTCGACGAGGCCACCTGCGATCCCGGCGTCGCCCGCTACGTGGGGCGTGCCCATCTCGGCAGGCCCGGGCCCTTCGGGTATACCGTCCGGGTCGTGCCCCGTCATCCGCTCCTGGCCAGCATCGCGGAGATGGGCCTGGTGACCCTGCCCGAGGCGCCGGCCGGGATGACCAACGGCGACCTGCGCTGATCAGGCCGACGCCGTCGGCCGGGCGCCCGTCAGGCTCTCACCGGCCGGACGGCCGTGCTACCGCCTGGATGTGAACCGTTGCTGTGAGTAAGGCGTCTTCCTAGTGGCCCGGGCGGCGGCACCCATCCCGGCAGGTGAAAGGACGAAGCGATAGTGAGGTCACGCGTGCGGCCGGGGCGGCTCCTGACCCCGGCAGAGGTGGCCACGCTCCTGCGGGTCGATCCCAAGACGGTCACCCGGTGGGCGGAGCGGGGCAAGTTCGGATCCATCAGAACGCTTGGCGGGCACCGCCGCTACAGCGAGGCGGAGATCCGGGCGTTTCTGGCCGGGACCGCGCAGGGGCCAAGACCCGCGTCCACCCGATCGGCGCCGCTCGCATAGGATCGTGGCCCGGCCAGCGGAGGTGGGGCATGGGCGAGTTCGTCCGCGTGGAGCATGACGGGGCGATCGCGACCATCCGCCTCGACCGCCCGCCCATGAACGCGCTCACCGGGCGGGGCCAGGACGAGCTCGCGGCGGCCGCCGCGGATGTCGGTGCAGACCCCGAGGTCCGCGCCGTGGTGATCTACGGTGGCGAGAAGGTCTTCGCCGCCGGGGTGGACATCAAAGAGATGGCCGAAGCGGGCTACCCGCGGATGGCCGCGGACAGCCGCCGCCTCCAGGCCGCCTTCATGGCGGTGGCGAAGATCCCCAAGCCGGTGGTGGCGGCGGTCAACGGCTATGCGCTGGGCGGCGGTCTCGAACTCGCCCTGTGCGCGGACTTCCGTGTGGCGGGAGAGAGCGCGCGCCTCGGCCAGCCGGAGATCCTGCTGGGGATCATCCCGGGTGCGGGCGGTACCCAGCGGCTGCCGCGCCTGATCGGGCCGGCCAGGGCGAAGGACATCATCTACACCGGACGGTTCGTGTCCGCTCCGGAAGCGCACGCGATCGGCCTCGTGGACAAGGTCGTCCCCGACGCGGAGGCCTACCGGACCGCGTGCGACCTGGTGGCTCGCTACGCAACCGGCCCGGCGCTGGCCCTGCGGGCCGCGAAACAGGCGATCGACGACGGCCTGGAAACCGACCTCGACACCGGCCTGGAGATCGAGCGGCTGCACTTCTCGGGACTGTTCGCGACCGAGGATCAGCGCGCGGGAATGCGCAGTTTCATCGAGAATGGGCCTGGGAAGGCCACCTTCACGGGCCGCTGACGTCGCCGGGAGTGGTCTCCCGGTTCGACTCAACCGGCCCGGTGCCGCGTGCAAGGAGCAGCAGGACCCATGCATCCGACCGAGGCGGTAGCAGGCCCGGCGAAGGCCCCGCCGTGAGCGAGCCCGCCGACGGCCTGTCCCTGGACATGGTCACCGCCGCGCTGCGTGCCGACAGCGCGGACGTGGCCATCTACGCCCGCGTGCTGACCGAGTCGCTTGGCGGTGCGCTCCCGCCCGGCTGTGTGACGGTCGACCGGGTGCGGACCATGTCCGACCGCGTCCACGGGCGTCCCGGGCAGGTGTCGAAGGTAACCGTCCGACTGGGCGACCAGATGCTGTCACTCGGTATGCAGGCCGGCCGCGAGCCCGAAGCGGAAATCTGCCGGGAGGTGCGTGGCGTTGTCCTGTCACGGCAGCCTGTCAGCATAGGCCTGTGGGCAAGTGAGCTCGCCAGGGCGCTCTTGTCCTACGCGGAACAGAACGCGCAGGCCGCCCAGGCGCTGCGTAGGCTGGTCGCGGGACCGTAGGCGTGCCGCATGGAGCGGTACCAGCCCTAAGGTCCGCGCGGCGGGTGTCAGGGAGGGGGAGCGGCCCATTCGCTGCCTTGGGCAAGCAGTGCGGTGCTCGAAATGGAGCCTGTTCGGTGCGAGCCTTATCCGGAGGGGCTTTTGTAAGTTGGGACTGCCATGACCGCTGAGGACCAGACGACGGACCGGCTCGGGCCGTACTGCCTGCTCGAGCGGATCGGTGAGGGCGGGATGGGCGTCGTCTTCATGGCGCGCGACGCCAGTGGGCAGACGGTCGCGCTCAAGGTTCTGCGCTCGGTCGCGGCCGAGGAGCCGATGGCGCGGCGCCGGCTGGCGCGCGAGGTCGAGACCATGCGCCGGGTGCGCAGCCCCTACGTCGCGGCGGTCATCGACGCCGACCTGGCGGGCGGCATGCCCTATATCGTCACCCGGTACGTCCCCGGCCGGACCCTGGAAGAGGTGGTCACCGAGGACGGGCCGCTGCCGCCGCCGGCCCTGCTCCGTCTGGCCTACGGTCTCGCTGACGCGCTCACAGCGGTGCACGCCGCCGGGGTGGTGCACCGAGACCTCAAGCCCAGCAACGTGATGCTGCTGGACGGGCTGCCGGTGGTCATCGACTTCGGCATAGCGCAGGGGCCGGACGCGACCCGGCTGACCATGACCGGGATGTTCATGGGAACCCCCGGCTACCTCGCGCCGGAGGTGATCGAGGGCCAGCCGAGCAGCGAGGCGTCCGACATCCACGCCTGGGGAGCCACCGTCGCCTTCGCCGCCACCGGCCGCCCGCCGTTCGGGTCTGGCTCGTACGAGGCCGTCTTCTACAAGATCGTGAATGGGCAGGCCGACCTCATCGGGGTTCCCAAGCCCTTGCTGCCGCTGGTGGTGGCGGCCCTGGCCCGGGACCCGGGACTCCGTCCGCCGGCGGCGCAACTCAGCGCCCAGGCCGCGGCGCTGGACCCGGACGTGTTCGCCCAGGGTGCTGTCCTCGGCGGCGACGCGGCCGCCGGTCCCTTCACCGCGGTGCCAGCGACCAGCGCTGACGTGGCCCCTGGCGCCGCAGCGCAGGATGGCGACGGGCTGGCCAAGCCCGGTAGGGAGGATGGCCTTGCGGGCGTCCCCGGCATGGTGCTGGGCCCGGCCGACCCCGGGGGCGTCGCTGGCGTGGTGCTGGGCCCGGCCGACCCCGGGGGCGTCGCCGGCGTGGTGATGGGCCCTGCCGATCCCGCGGCGGGTTCCCCCACCGCGAACGGCGCGGGCGCTGTGGGCCCGGGACTCAAATCGCGGGGGACCAATCCCATGGTGGTCCGACGGCCGTCGGCGGCGGACTTCGCCGATATGCTGCCGCCGGTGCAGTATGGGCCAGGGCCCGCCCCGCGGTCCCGGCCTGCCCCGCGGGCCCCGCGCGGCCCCGTCCAGCCCGCCGCGAAAAACCCGTTCGCACCCCGTGCGCCACGGGCCGACGCCGCGAAGAAGGCACGCTGGCCTTCGGCGATGGTGGCGGCAACGCTGGTGGTGGGGGTGGCGATCAGCGTGATCCTTCCGGTGGTCGGCGCGCTGGGGGTGCTGGCGCTGATCGTCGCGCTGCGCGCCGGTGACGTGGCCCAGCAACGGGCGGTGCAGCGGCGGTCGGTGCGCGGCGCCCGGCGCGGCGACCAGGTCCTGGTGGCGGCCATGTTCCCCTGGTACCTGGTGCGGTCGGTCCTCTCCTGCTTGCTGCTCGCGCCGTTCGCGCTGGCGGCCGGCGTTGTGGTGGGCGGGGTGGCGATAGCGATCGCGCCGGGCCATCATCTTCCCCGTGCGGTCGCGGTCGCCATCGGGACGATCGTCGCCTTCTACGGATTCGGCCCCGGCTCGGCGAGGCCGCGACGGCAGCTCAACCGGCTCTTCGGTGCGGTGACGACGAACCGCGCCGTGCAGGCGGTTGCCCTGGCTGGAATGACCGCGCTTGCGCTCGCCGCCATCGCGGCGGCCGTCTCGTGGCCATCTCTCTACTGGCCGGCCGGAGCGCCCGGCGGGGCCTGGCATTTCGGCATGGCCCATGTGGGACCGATCCGCCACCTCGGCCTGGTGGGCCGGCTGCTCCTGTCGCGGCTGGCCGGCGGCTGAAGCCGCCCGGGCCGGCCGCGCCCCGTCCCGCGCCCGCGTGCCGCACATGAGGTCGGCTGGCCCGGGGGGCGGCCGCGCCGCGGTCCCGTGCCCGCGTGCCGCAATTAGCTCAGCTGGCCTGCCGGTCCGGCCGCGGCGCCACCTTGTCGGATTGCCCGGAGCGCCCGGCCGGAGACCGGAGCCCCGGCGGCGGCTCACCGGTCGGCGGGAGGGGCCTGACCAGGCCGAGTGCGACCACCTCATTGGCCAGCCGGACCCGCCGGTTCGGCCCTTCCGGGATCCGGAACTTCTGGTAGAGGCGCAGCAGATGCTGTTTCACGGCGGCCTCGGTGACGACGAGGTCGGTGGCGATCTCCCGCGCCGTGGCGGGAGCGACGAACGCCTCGTCCGACAGCGCGGGCCGGCACAGGGACGTCAGGACGTCGAGTTCCCGCCGGGTCAGCTCGGGACTTGCCGAGCGCCGCAGCTCCACCTCGGCGGCGATGTCCTCCTTCGGGATGCCACCCACCCGGCAGCGGGCGGCGCCGAAACTGAGCACATCGCCGTCCTCGAGAACCCGGCGTGCGACCAGCCGCCCGTTGACCCGGGTGCCGTTGCGTGATAATCCGAGGTCGGCGACGTACGCGTAAGGCCCGTGCCGGACGATCTCGGCATGGAGCCGGGAGACGCTCGGATCACCCAGCTGCACGTCGACCGCGCTGCCCCGCCCGATCGTCGTCACGTCCGCGGACAGCGGTATGACCGCCCCCGTTTCCTCGATGCGAATGTAGGGCCCCTCCATAAGGTCCTCCCAGACTGGCTTGGCAGCTACCGAGGTCTTACGGTCCAGTTACCCTTTCGCAGGCGTGTCCTACCACATTTGGGGATAGCGGTTCGGCCGCCAGGCCGGGCGATGATCTGCCGCCAGGTCCCGTGATGTGGAGGGCTGGCCGGGGCCGGAGGGAGCAACCGGCGGAAGTACACTGCCGAGCGAGCCCTCCTGGAGGAACACGAAATGGCGGACAAGCCCTTCAAGGGCCTGGCGGACATCATCGCCGCGTCAACAGCGTTGAGCGATATCGATGGCCGGGCGGGCCTGCTGTTCTACCGCGGGTACGACATCCATCAGCTTGCGGGATCCGCGACCTTCGAGGAAACCGCCTATCTCCTGCAGCGGGGCCACCCTCCTACACGCAGGGAACTGGCCTCCTATGCCGATGAGATCGCCGCCGGGCGCGCCCTCGGCTCGCTCGTTACCGCGTGCCTGCCGGACGTGGCGGGCAGGCAGTCGCCGATGGAGGCGATGCGGAGCCTGGTCTCCCTGGCTGGCGCCGACGACCCGGACAAGGACTCCAACGCGGCCGGGGCGAACATCCGCAAATCCGCCCGGCTCGTCGCCCAGCAGCCGCTCCTTGTCGCCTGCTACCATGCCGCGCGGAACGGGGGCAAGGTCTGCCCCGCCGAGCCGGAGCTGGGGCTCGCCGCCAACTTCCTGCTGCAGATGCGGGGTGCGCCGCCGGCCCCGCGTGAGGCAGAGATCTTCGACACGTGTCTCGTTCTCCACGCCGACCACACGATGAACGCTTCCACGTTCGCCGCCCGGGTCTGTGCCGCCACCCTGTCCGACATGCATTCGGCGGTGGTCGCCGCGATCGGCACCCTCAAGGGGCCGCTGCATGGCGGGGCGAATGAGCAGGTCATGTACGCGCTGATGGATATCAGGAAGTCCGCACCCGATGATCCGGTGGACATGGTGGAACGTGCGGTCCGGGATCGCCTGGCCCGGGGCGAGAAGATCATGGGTTTCGGCCATCGCGTCTACAAGACGGAGGATCCCCGCGCCACCCATCTCCGCCAGATGTCGGAGGAACTCGCCCAGGCGAGCGGCGACGACACCTACTACCGGATGTCCCGGCGGATGGAGGAGACCGTCCTGGCGGAAAAGGGCCTCTACCCCAACGTGGATTTCTTCGCCGCCACCGTCTACCACTACCTTCAGATTCCCACCGACCTGTTCACCCCCGTGTTCTCTGTGAGCCGGATGGCCGGCTGGACGGCCCACATCATGGAGCAGCACGCCGACAACAGGCTCATCCGGCCGGACAGCGAATACATCGGCGAGCGCGGGCTCACCTGGACACCGCTGGACGAGCGGTGAGGGCAGTTGAAGGCGGGCGGGCCGCGTGAGCGAGCACGCGGAGCCTTCTGCCGCGCGGGAATCGGCGCCCCGCCGGGCCGGGCCTCCCCGCCGCGCCGGGTCGTCGCGCCGGGCCGAGCCGCGCCCGGCTGAGCCGTCCCGCAGAGCGGAGCCGCGGCGCCCGGCCGAGCCGTCCGGCGGAGCCGAACCGTCCCGCGGAGCCGGGTCGTCGCGCCGGGCCGAGCCGCGCCCGGCCGAGCCGTCCCGCGGAGCCGGGTCGTCCCGCGGAGCGGAGCCGCTGCGCCGGGCCAGGCCGCCGCACCGCGCCCAGCGCCGGCGCGGAGCGATGCCCCTCGCCGCGCGCGCGAAGCCGCCGCCGGGAGCCCAGCTCCCCTACCTGTTCGTGCTGGCCGTCGCGATCGGCGGGCTGGCGTGGATGTGGCAAGGCGGCATTCAGCGGGCCAAAGAAGGTACGTTGGCTTTGGCGGGCGCGATGTTCATCGGCGCGCTCGCCAGGGCGGTGCTGCCGGAAGCGCGGGCTGGCATGCTCGCTTCCCGGCGGCGCCTCGTAGACGTGGTGTCGCTGGCGGCCCTGGGCATCGGCTTGCTGGTCGTTGGCCTGGTGTTGCCGACGCCGTCGTGACCGGGGGCTCCGCGCCCGCGTCCTGCCGGTCAACGGCCGGATGGCACCCGAGGGAGCAGGCTGAGGTGTGATGGAGAGGGAGCCAGCGGCATGCCCAAGATCAAGGTAGCCAATCCCGTCGTCGAGATCGACGGCGACGAGATGACGCGCATCATCTGGAGCTTCATCAAGGACAAGTTGATCTTGCCCTACCTGGATATCGACCTGAAGTACTACGACCTGTCCATCACCAACCGTGACGCGACCGATGACCAGATCACCGTGGACGCGGCGAACGCCATCAAGCGTTATGGGGTGGGAGTCAAGTGCGCCACGATCACCCCGGACGAGGCCAGGGTCGCCGAGTTCGGGCTGAAGAAGATGTGGCGGTCGCCGAACGGCACGATCCGCAACATCCTCGGCGGGGTGGTGTTCCGCGAGCCCATTGTGGTGTCCAGCGTCCCGCGTTTCGTTCCCGGCTGGACCAAGCCGATCATCATCGGCCGCCACGCACACGGCGACCAGTACCGCGCGACGGATTTCGTGGTCCCCGGCCCGGGCCGGGTGCGGATCTCGTATGAGCCGGACGAAGGAACCCGCGCCCCTGGCTTCGAGCTCGAGGTGGCCACCTTCCGCGGCGGCGGCGTGGCCATGGGCATGTACAACTTCGACGACTCGATCCGCGACTTCGCCCGGGCCACCATGCGCTACGCGCTGAACCGCCGCCTCCCGCTCCACCTGTCGACCAAGAACACCATCCTCAAGGCCTACGACGGACGCTTCAAGGACCTGTTCGAGGAGATCTTCGAGTCCGAGTTCAAGTCCGAGTTCGAGGCCGCCGGCATCACCTACGACCACCGCCTCATCGATGACATGGTCGCGCAGGTGCTCAAGGGTGAGGGCGGCCTGGTGTGGGCGTGCAAGAACTATGACGGGGACGTGGAGTCAGACGTGGTGGCGCAGGGGTTCGGCTCGCTGGGACTGATGACCAGCGTGCTGATGACGCCGGACGGCCGCACCGTCGAGGCTGAGGCGGCACACGGAACCGTGACCCGGCACTACCGCATGCACCAGCAGGGCAAGCCCACGTCGACGAACCCGATCGCCTCCATCTTCGCCTGGACCCGCGGCCTCGCCCACCGCGGGAAGCTCGACGGTACCCCGGAGGTGACCGCTTTTGCTGAGGCGCTGGAGAAGGTGTGCATCCAGACGGTGGAAAGCGGGAGGATGACCAAGGATCTGGCGCTGCTGGTGGGCGCCAACACGCCGTTCCTCACCACCGAGGAGTTCCTGGCCGTGCTCGACGACAACCTCCGGGCGGCGACGGCCGCCTGACCGGAGCCCGGGCCGCGCCCGGGGCCGGGGGCCGGGCGTCGATTGGCAGACTCACACCGAAGGAGAGCACCGGACATGGCCCGTAAGGGGAAGGTGACCGTCGTCGGGGCCGGGTTCTACGGCTCGACCACCGCGCAGCGGCTTGCCGAGTACGACATCTTCGACGAGGTGGTCCTCACCGACATCATCGATGGCAAGCCTGAAGGCATCGCACTCGACATGAATCAGTCGCGGCCGATCGAGGGTTTCGAGACCAAGGTGACCGGGCAGACCACCGGCCCGGGCGGCGAAGGGTACGAGGCCATCGCGGGCTCGGCGATCGTCATCATCACTGCCGGGCTCCCACGCAAACCGGGCATGAGCCGCATGGACCTGATCGAGGTCAACGCCAAGATCGTCCGTAATGTGGTGGAGAACGTGGTCAAGCATGCGCCGGAGGCGGTGCTCATCGTGGTCTCCAACCCGCTGGACGAGATGACCGCGCTCGCCGCGAACGTCTCTGGCTTCCCCTCGTACCGGGTGATGGGCCAGGCCGGCATGCTGGACACCGCCCGGTTCAGCTATTTCGTGGCCGAGCGCCTGTCCGTGCCGGTGTCCTCGGTGCGGACGCTCACCCTGGGCTCGCACGGCGACACAATGGTGCCGGTCCCGTCCGCGTGCACGGTCGACGGCAAGCCGCTCACCAGCCTGATGCCGCCAGCCGACATCGAGGCGCTGGTCGAGCGGACCCGCCAGGGAGGTGCGGAGATCGTCGCCCTGCTCAAGACCGGGTCGGCGTACTACGCCCCGTCCGCCGCCGCGGCGCGGATGGCCCGTGCCGTCGCCGAGGACGCCGGCGTCAGCCTGCCCGTCTGCGCCTGGGTGGACGGCCAGTACGGCATCTCCGGTGTCTACCTGGGGGTCGAGGCGGAGATCGCCGGGTCGGGCGTGCGCCGGATCGTGGAACGGGACCTCACCGAGCAGGAGCTTGCGGCGCTGCGGGCCGCGGCGGAGGCGGTGCGGGCCAAGCAGGCCGACGTCGCCGCCCTCTGACGGGCCCAGGAGGCGGTGGCACCGCCGCGCCAGCGGGCGGCGGGCGGTCAGGCGGATGTCGCTTCGCTCACCGCCTCTCGGAGGTCGAGAGCCCGGTCGCATCTTTCGGCGACCTCTGGGTTGTGCGTGGCCAGCACGAGTGATCCGCCGTGAGCGGTCACCTCGAATATCTGCGCCAGCACCACGCAGCTCAGGGTCAAGTGCCGGAAACCTCCGCCTCTCCCCGGTACTTCGATGGAGATCGGCCACGCTGCAACGATAAGCGCGCACCATCACGATGCGACGAAGACCGCGTCGCGCTGCGGCGCCAAGCCGGCGGCACCCGCGGGACCGTCCCGGCGACGGTGTCTCCGGCCGGTCACGCTGAGCCTGCCTGGTCAGTGAGCGGCCAGGCGCCGGAGCGCGAGCTCGGCGTAGAGCGCCGCGCCGATGCCCAGCACCGAGTCGTCGAAAACTGCGTCGGCGGCGTGGTTGTTGGGCGCGCTGGCCGGGTCCGCGCCAGGCGGGCACGCACCCAGCATGAGGTAGGCGCCCGGCACCTGCTCCAGCACGAAAGAGAAGTCCTCCGCCCCGGTCAGCGGGCTGGGCTGGGCGACACAGCGCTCCTCGCCGAGCAGGTCCGCCGCGACCCGGGCCGCAAACCGCGTCTCGGCGTCGTCGTTGACCGTCACCGGGTAGCCGTCGTGGAAGCCCGCGCTGACGGTGACCCCGTGCGCGTCGGCGATCCCGCCAAGCAGCGCGAGGGCCGATGTCCGGAGCCGGTCGCGGGCGCCGGGGGAGAACGTGCGCACGGTCGCTAGGAACGTCGCCTCGTCGGGGATCACGTTGTCCGTGGTGCCGGCGTGGAAGCTGCCAACGGTGATGACGACCGGGTCGAAGACGTCGAACCTGCGCGTCACCAGGGTCTGGAGCGCGGTGACCATCTCGCAGGCGACCGGGATCGGGTCGGCGGCGAGATGCGGCTGCGAGCCGTGACCGCCGTGGCCCTGGACGGTGACCTCCAGGACCTCCGCCGCGGCGAGCATCGGGCCCGGGCGGGTGCTGCATACGCGGGCTGGCCACTCGGCCGAGGCGACGTGCAGCGCGAACGCGGCGGCTGGCCGCTGCCCCGCGGCGTCGAGAACGCCTTCGGAGATCATGAGGCGGGCGCCGGCGTGACCTTCCTCCCCCGGCTGGAACATGAACACCACCGTGCCAGGCAGCTCATGCTGGCGCGCCGCCAGCAGCCGGGCGGCCCCGGCCAGCATGGCGGTGTGCAGGTCGTGGCCGCAGGCGTGCATGGCGCCCTCGGTCTGCGAGGCGAAATCCAGGCCCGTCCGCTCGGTCACGGGCAGTGCGTCCATGTCGCCCCGCAGCAGGACGACGGGGCCGCCGCCGGCGCCCGCGCCCCGCAGCACCGCAGTGACCGAACTGAGCGCTCTCCCCAGGCTGATCTCTAAGGGCAGCCCTTCCAGCGCGGCGAGGACCTTGCGCTGGGTGCCTGGCAGGTGGAGCCCGATCTCGGGCTCGCGGTGAATGGCCCGGCGCAGCCGCACCAGCTCGGGGGCGATCGCCTCGGCGTCGTCACGCACGGCCATGGTCAACCTCTTCCTGTGCTGTCGCCCCGCGTCGCCGGGGGCGCGGTGGGTCCGCTTGGGGTCCTTGTGCCGTCGCCGTTCTCACCGCAGGCGCAGCGCGCCAGCAGAGGGTATCGCCTGGAGGAACACGGGTGGCGGCCAGCCGCGGCGCGAGAACTCCGCTGTGACGGCCGCGCTGACCGTCCGCTGCTCCGCGGGCACCAGCGCGAGAGCCGACCCGCCGAAGCCGCCTCCCATCATCCGTGCGCCCAGAGCACCCGCGGCCTGCGCGGCGTCCACCGCCACGTCGGCCTCGGGCCAGGAGACCTCGAAATCGTCCCGGAGCGAAACGTGTGACGCGCGCAGCACCGCGCCGACTCCCGCCATGTCGGCGCCGGAGAGCAGGGCCACCGTCTCCTTCACGCGCCTGTTCTCGGTGATCACGTGCCGGGCCCGGCGGCGCAGCACCGGATCGGCCAGCCCGGCGACTGCGGGGAGGCTGGTGACATCCCGCAGCGATCCGACGCCGAGCAGGGCAGCCGCCCGGTCACATTCGCTGCGCCGCTGGGCGTAGCGGCCGTCGCCCAGGTCATGCCGGGCACCGGTGTCGATGATGGTCAGCGCCAGTCCCGTCCGGGCCGGATCGAGCGGGACGGCGGCGGTATCGCCGCTCCGGCAGTCCAGCAGGAGGGCGTGACCGGCCTCGCTGAGCAGCGACGCGGACTGGTCCATGATCCCGCTGGGCACTCCTACGAAGTCGTTCTCGGCGCGCGACGCCAGGGTGGCCAGCTCCGGCCGGGGCACGTCGAGCCCGTTAAGCTCGGCCAGCGCCAGGGCGGCGGCGCACTCCAGCGCGGCCGAGGATGACAGGCCGGCGCCCTGCGGCAGGTCCGAGTCCACGGCCAGGCTGGCGCCGCCCGCCAGCCGATGACCGGCCTCGCGCAGCGCCCAGGCCACCCCGGCCGGGTAGGCCGCCCAGCCGGTGACGGCGCCGGGAGCCAGGGAGGCGATCGGCAGCTCTGCCGGGGCGCTGGGAGCCTGGCGCGAGCAGATCGCCAGCACGCCATCGTCGCGCCGGCCGGCCGCCACCGTCACCCCGAGGTCGAGGGCGAACGGAAGCACCCATCCCTGGTTGTAGTCGGTGTGCTCGCCGATGAGGTTCGCCCGGCCCGGCGCCCGCCACACTCCCTCGGGCTGCCCGCCGAAGCAGTCGCCGAACCAGCGCTCCGCCGGCCCGGCGGCCGCATCGCTCACCGGAGCTGCCCCTCGGCGAACTGCCACGCATCGGTGATCATCGCCACGAGGTCGGCCTCCGGGCGCCAGTCGCGTTCGGCATGAAAGCGCTCGGAGGAGGCGATGAGCACCGGCGGATCGCCCGGGCGGCGCGGGGCGATCCGGGAGGGAATCTCGTGGCCGGTCACCTCCCGGCAGGCTTGGAGCACCTCGAGGTTGGAGTATCCGCTGCCGTTGCCCAAGTTGTAGATCCGGTGCTCGCCGGCGGTGCAGGCGTCCAGGGCCAGCAGGTGGGCGCGGGCCAGGTCGGTCACGTGGATGTAGTCGCGCACGCAGGTCCCGTCCGGTGTCGGGTAGTCATCGCCGTAGATCGGCACGGGTGGGCGCGGGCCGCCGTCCTGGAGCGCCACGCTGAGAATGCTGGGGATGAGGTGGGTCTCCGGGTCGTGCCGCTCGCCGAGCCACGTGCCGTCCGGCCCGGCATGGGCGCCGGCCACGTTGAAGTAGCGTAGGCTGACGGCGCCGATCCTGTGCATCCGGGCATGCTCGGCCAGTGCCGTGTCGACGGCGAGCTTGGACGCGCCGTAGGGGCTGGCCGGCCTGGTCGGTGTGGCCTCGTCGATGGGCACGCGCTCCGGCTCCCCGTACACGGCGGCGGTCGAGGAGAAGACGATCCGCGCGGTCCCGGTGACCCGCATGGCCTCGAGCAGGGCGAGCGTGCCGCCGAGGTTGTGCTGCCAGTACAGCGCCGGGTTGGCCACCGACTCGGCCACCAGCGACTTGGCGGCGAAATGCAGGACGGCGTCGGCCCCGGCGGACAGGACCGCCTGCGCGTGATCCCGGACGGTCCCCCGGACGAAGGTGGCCCGGGCGGGAACGGCGTCCGCGTAGCCGGTGGACAGGTCGTCGAGCACGACCACCTCGTGCCCGGAGTCCGCAAGAAGGGAGGCGACGGCGCTGCCGATATAGCCGGCGCCGCCGGTAACGAGCAGCCTCATTGAGCCTCCCGGAGCCGGAGAGCGGCCTCTTCGGGTGTGATGTCGTTGATCCAGACTCCCATTCCCGACTCGGTCCCTGCGAGGTACTTGAGTTTGCCCGGTGCCCGCCGGATGGACATCACTTGAAGGTGGAGCCCGAACTCGCGGCGGGCGAACTCATCGCCGGCCGGCGCCTGATGCCACGCCGCGATGTAGGGGAGCGGCATGCCGAAGAGCGCGTCGAACCGCCGCAGCAGGTCGGGGTAGATGTCGCAGAACGCGCCGCGCGCCGCCTCGCCGAGTGCCGGGATGTTCGGCACCCGCCGCGCCGGGAACAGCAGGATCTCGTACGGCCAGCGGGCCGCCGCGGGCACGAAGGCCGTCCAGTGCTCGTTCCGGGCGACGATCCGGGTGCCCGCGGCCTGTTCACCGGCCACCATGACATCGAACAGGTTGCCGCGGCCGGCCGCGGCATACGTCCTCGCCTGGTCGAGCATGCGGGTGGTGCGGGGAGTCACGAACGGGAAGCCGTAGATCTGCCCGTGCGGGTGGTGGAGCGTCACCCCGATCTCCTCGCCGCGGTTCTCGAAGCAGTAGACCTGCTCGATCCCGGGCGTGGACGAAAGGACGGTGGTGCGGTCCGCCCACGCCTCCAGCACGGTCCGTACCCGCCGGGGAGGCAGGCTCGCGAAAGAGGCCTCGTGGTCGGAGGTGAAGCAGACCACCTCACAGCGCCCGGTGGGAGGGCGCCCCGGCACGCCACCCGTCTCGGGTGGCCCGTCCTGCGGGAGCGGCGCCGCGTCCGGCTGCCCGTCCGCCGGCGCTGGCCGCTCTGCCGGGCGCGGGGGCAGCCCGCGCAGCGACGGGAACCTGTTCTCGAACACGACCACGTCGTAGTCGGGTGCGGGGATCTCGGTCAGCCTTCCGGGGCGCGAGGGGTCCAGCGGGCACTCCCCCGGGGGTGGCAGGAACGTCCGGTCCTGGCGCTGGGCTGCGATGATCACCCACTCTCCGGCCAGGGCGTCCCAGCGCAGACCGGCCGGCGGCAGGTCCTGGCCCGGGCGCCCAGGCCGCCCGGCCTTGCCCTCACGAGGTGTCCGGCGTGCCGGGCCTTCCTGGGCGGCCCGGTCCGCCGGGTCCACCCGGCCGGAATCGGTTTCCTCCGACGCCCTCGTGAGCGGCCGCCGGTCCGGCACGCTGGCCCGGCCGAGGCCCGGCGACTCATCGAAGTAGATGATCTCCCGTCCGTCGGCGAGTCTGCCGCTGCTCTTCCAGAAGGGCTGCCCCACGAAACACATACGTTAGGGCATGCCGGGCGGATCGCCAGTCCGCCCGGATCCGCATGGATCCACCGGAACGGTCCCGGCTGGACCCCTGTGTGAACGGCGCTGGCGCCCCGCGTGTCCCTCCACTCCCCAGCACCCCCTTGCCGGAGACTCTTAGACTGTGCAGACCCACCCACTGTGGCGGCGGCCACGGTCCGGGGCACGCGGCTGGCGGGGTCGACAGGGGAAGCCGCCCCGCCGTGGCGGAAGCGGAGGTAAGAGATCGAGCCGTGAACCAGGTCGGCTTGGACATCGTTATTGTGCTGGCCATAGTGCTCGTCGGCGGGTTCTTCGCCGGGGCGGAGATGGCCCTGGTCTCGCTGCGCGAGGGCCAGGTACGCAGGCTCCGGCAGCGGGGCAAGCGCGGCCAGCGGGCGGCGAAGCTTGCGCAAGATCCCAACAGGTTCCTGTCCGCGGTGCAGATCGGCGTCACCGTGGCCACCCTGCTCTCGGGCGCGTTCGGTGCGGCCACCCTGGCCGGCGACCTGAAATCGGCGCTGATCTCCCATCACGTCTCCACCGGATGGGCGTCCACGATCTCGCTGATCGTGGTCACCGGCGCGATCTCGTTCTTCACCCTGGTGCTCGGCGAGCTTGCCCCCAAGCGGCTGGCGCTGCAGCGCCCCGAGCCGTTGTCGCTGATCGCGGCGCCCGTGCTGGACCGCATCTCGGTGCTCGCCCGGCCGCTGGTCTGGCTCTTGTCGCGGTCAACCAACCTTGTGGTGCGTCTGCTCGGCGGGGATCCAGCCGCTGGCCGCGGGGTGATGACCGAGGAGGAGCTCCGCGATCTGGTCGCCGGGAACCAGGCGCTCAGCGCCGACGAACGGCACATTGTGCAGGAGGTGTTCGACGCCGGGAAACGGCAGCTGCGTGAGGTGCTGGTGCCGCGCACCGAGGTCGACTTCATCGCGGCTTCCACGCCACTTGACCGCGCCGCCAAGATCGCGGCCGCCGCGCCATACTCGCGGTTCCCGGTCTACCAGGAGTCCTACGACGACGTCATCGGCTTCATCCATGTGCGTGACCTCCTGGGCCCCGATCTGGCCGGGCGGTCGGTGCCGGTGGGGGAGTTGTGCCGTCCGGTGAAGCGGCTGCCGATCAGCAAGCGGGTGCTCTCAGCGCTCTCGGAGATGCGCCGGGACCGGGCGCACATGGCGATCGTGGTGGACGAGTTCGGCGGAACCGCCGGCATCGTGACCCTGGAGGACCTGGTCGAGGAGCTGATCGGCGAGATCCAGGATGAGTACGACATCGAGGAGGGCGGCCCGACGCAGCTGCGCGGCGGCCAGCTCGAGGTGGACGGGCTGCTGAACCTGGACGAGTTCGCCGAGCAGACGGGCGTGCACCTGCCCGAGGGCCCCTACGAGACCGTGGCCGGTTACGTGCTTGCGACGCTGGGGGAACTGCCTGGGGTCGGTGCCGAGGTTGAAGTCAACGGCCACGTGCTCACCGTGACCAGGCTGGATGGCCGGCGCATCGCGCGGGTCAGGGTAGGCCAGGTGGACACGGGCAGCCCCGCGCCGGACGAGAGAGCCGCCAGCCAGGCGCCGGACGAGAAGGCCGCCAGCCAGGCGCCGGACGAGGCCGCCGGCCCGGCGCGGCAGGAGAGAGCTACCGGCCCGCCGCCGGGCGAGCGGGCCGCCACCCCGCCACCGGGCTAGAGGCCGATGGCCTGCCCGCGCAAGAGCGGGGCCGCCAGCCGTCTCCAGGCGTGAGATGCCGCAGCCGTCTCCAGGCGTGAGATGCCGCTGCCGTCTCCAGGCGTGAGAGGCCCGCAGCCGTCTCCGGCGAGCCGGGCCGCCGGCCCGTCTTCCGGCGACACGACCCCCTAGACTGCAGGTCGTGGCCGCCCCTCCTGCGAGCGGGGTGCGCGAGACCCGGGAAGGCGACGTGGTGCACGCTGGTGATTTCGACACCGTGCTGGTGGTGGACTTCGGCGCACAATACGCACAGTTGATCGCCCGGCGGGTCCGCGAGTGTCATGTGTACTCGGAGATCGTGCCGTGCACGATGCCGGCGGAACAGATCCTGGCCCGCAGGCCTGCGGCGGTCATCCTGTCCGGCGGCCCGGCCTCGGTGTACGCCGAGGGAGCGCCGCCGGCGCCGGCCGGCCTGCTGGCCGCCGGGGTGCCGGTGCTCGGCATCTGTTACGGCTTCCAGCTAATGGTGTCCGGGCTGGGCGGGTCGGTGGCGCACACGGGGGCGGGCGAATACGGCGCGACCGTGATGGACCTGCTGCCATCGCCCGGGGCGGCGATCGGCAGCCCGGATTCGAACGCGGCCACCCCGCCAGGCGGAACATTGCTGTCCGGCCTGCCCCAGCGCCAGCAGGTCTGGATGTCACACGGGGATACCTGCACGGTGGCGCCGCCCGGTTTCACCGTCACCGCCCGTACCGCGGCGACGCCGGTGGCGGCGGTGGAGGCCCCGGGCCAAGGGCTTTACGGTGTCCAGTTCCATCCCGAGGTGCTGCACACCGGGCACGGGATGGAGGTGCTGCGGCGGTTCCTCAGGGCGGCGGGGTGCCGGCCGAACTGGACCATGCAGAGCATCATCGACGAGCAGGTCTCCCGGATCGCCGAGCAGGTCGGCGGGGGCAGGGCCATCTGCGGGCTGTCGGGCGGCGTCGACTCCGCGGTGGCTGCGGCGCTGGTGCAGCGCGCCATCGGATCCCGGCTGACCTGCGTCTTCGTCGACCATGGGCTGCTGCGCAAGGGCGAGGCCGAGCAGGTAGAAAAGGACTTCGTCGCGGCGACAGGGGTCGACCTGCACACGGTGGCGGCGGCGGGCACGTTCCTGACCGCCCTGGCGGGCGTGGTCGAGCCGGAAGAGAAGCGCAAGATCATCGGGCGGGAGTTCATCCGCGCGTTCGAACGGGCCACCCGCGAGATCGCCGCCGAGGCGGGCGCTCACGGTGAGGCCGTGAGTTTCCTGGTCCAGGGCACGCTGTACCCGGACGTGGTGGAGTCGGGCGGCGGCACCGGCACCGCCAGCATCAAGTCTCACCACAACGTCGGCGGGCTGCCGGCGGACCTCGGTTTCGAGCTGGTGGAACCGCTGCGCGGCCTGTTCAAGGACGAGGTACGCCGGATCGGCCAGGAGCTGGGCCTGCCGCCGGAGATCGTCTGGCGCCAGCCGTTCCCCGGGCCAGGCCTTGGCATCCGCATCATCGGCGAGATCACCCGGGAGCGGCTCCAGATCTTGCGTGAGGCCGACGCCATCGTCCGGGAGGAGCTGTCCCGGGCGGGCCTGGATCTGGACATCTGGCAGTGCCCGGTGGTGCTGCTGGCCGACATCCGCTCGGTCGGAGTCCAGGGGGACCTCCGCACCTACGGGCACCCGGTGGTGCTGCGCCCGGTGACCAGTGAGGACGCGATGACAGCCGACTGGGCACGGCTGCCGGACGCGTTGCTGGCCGCCATCTCCACACGGATCACCAACGAGGTGCGCCAGATCAACCGGGTCGTCATCGACATAACGAGCAAGCCGCCCGCCACCATCGAATGGGAGTAGCCGCCGGTAGCCGCGAACCTCAGGTCGGTTCCTCCGCGAAGACCTCCTGGCACAGTTCGAGGCACTCAACACAGATCCGCGCGTCCCCCGCAGCCGCGAGCCCGGCAACCTGGTAGAAGGGCTTGCCGCAGAAGCTGCACCGCTGCCCGACGGCGTGAGAATCCAGCTTGACCATGGCGGCGGTCGCCGTTGTCGTCGCGGTCGTGGCCTGGCCGGCCGTGGTGAGCAGCGACGCTGCCAGCACGGCACACGCGTCGCAGATGTGGGCATCCCGGCCGGCCAGGATCTTCTGGGTTGGACCGGGCACCTGGCCGCAGAACGAGCACGCCGGTACCTGCTCGGATCTGGTGCCCCCGGCGCCGTCCAGTTCGCCGTCCCGGCCGCCGGGGGTGCCCGGTACGCCGGCTGGGATGCCCGGTACGCCGGCTGGGGTGCCCGGTACGCCGCCCTGGCCGGGCGCGGTGGCCGTCCATCCGGACCTGCTGTGCGGCCGGGTCACCTCCTCGCCGCCGGCCATCCGGCGGATGGTGTCGGCGGCATCCCAGACGTCGGTGAATCGGCTGGTGATCGGCGCTGGGCCCAGCCGCAGCCGGTCCGGCGTCCGGTAATCGCCGATCACCCCGACCTCCATCAGCGCGTCACAGAGCCGCCCGGCTTGCGGGTGCTGCAGGCAGACGTGCGAGCCCCGGCTCGCCGCGTCACGCGGCGAGGCGATGCTGAATCCCAGCGGGGCGAGCCAGGCGTCCGACAGGCCGATCAGGTAGTCGGTGAGCCGCATCCCCTTGTCCCGCAGCGCGTCGATGCCCGCCTCGGCCAGCAGGCTGACGCCTTCGGCGACGGCGGCGGTCGCGACGATGTCGGGGGTGCCGGTCATGAACCGGCCGATGCCGGGGACTGGGTCGTAGGCCGGCCCCATCGTGAACTGGTCCCGCTGACCAAACCAGCCCTGCACCGGCTGGTGCAGTTGCTCCTGCAGGTCGTTGCGCACATAAAGGAACGCGGGCGCGCCCGGGCCGGCGTTGAGGTACTTATAGGTGCACCCGACCGCCAGGTCGGCGCCGCAGCCGTCGAGGTCCACCGGCACGGCGCCGGCGGAGTGGCAAAGATCCCAGAGCACGAGCGCGCCGCGGTCGTGGGCGATGCGGGTGATCTGCGCCATGTCGGCGATGGCGCCGCTGCGGTAGGCCACGTGGGACAGGCAGACCAGCGCGGTGTCCGCGTCCACGGCAGCGCCGACCGTCTCCACGCTCACTCCATGATCGATGTCGGTGTGGATCATGCGCAGGTCGGCGCCGCGCTCGGCAGCAATGCCGGCCAGCACGTACCGGTCGGTGGGAAAGTTGTCGTCGTCGGTCACGATCACGCCGCGGCCGGGACGGGCATCGAGGGCCGCCCGGGCCAGTTTGTAAAGGTTGACCGTTGTGTTGTCGCACACCGTCAGCTGGCCGGGCGCCGCGCCGAGCAGGTGGTGGCCGAGCAGGTCGCCCACCTGGCGCGGCAGGTCGACCCAGCGATCCCAGGACCGGATCAGTCCGCGGCCCCAGCCGCCGCGGACCACCTTGCCGATCCGCTCGGCTGTGGCCACCGGCAGCATGCCCAGTGAGTTCCCGTCCAGGTAGATCAGTGACGGGTCATCACGCACGAAGCGGTCGCGAAAGCGGGCCAGCGGATCGGCGGCATCGCATTCCTGCGCGAAGGACCGATCGAGCAGGGAGTTCGCCACGGCCCAACAGTAGCTTCCGTTCCCGGTCCCGCCGCCGTGCGGAAGCCTGGCGCCGCGACGGCACGCGTCTGCTGCGGCGCGTCCACCGGCCCGCGCGGATGGCCGCCTCTCGTGCCAGCCTCCTGTCGGACCCCACGCCTAGGCTGGGGTCATGCCCCGGGAGGATGGCGGAACTCACCGGCCGGACGAGCGGTACGAGGATCTGGTCGACGAGCTTGTCGGCGTTGCCGGTGTGACGCCGCCGCGGGGCGGCGGCGGATTCGGCCGCAGCGCCGTCCGCTTCCAGGGCAGGATCTTCGCGATGCTGGTCCGCGGCAGGCTGGTGGTGAAGCTTCCCGCCGGGCGGGTCGACGCGCTCGTCGAGGCGGGCGATGGCGTCCGTTTCGACGCGAACAAGGGCACGCCGATGAGGGAGTGGCTCAGCCTCGACCCGGACTCCGGCCAGGACTGGCTGGGGCTCGCCCGCGAGGCGCTGGACTTCTCCCGGTCTCGGTTATCCGGCCGGCCGCCGCCCCGGCGGGTATCTTCCGGGCGCCAGTGCCCGCGACCGCAGTGGCCGGGGCATCACGATGACAGGTTGTGGCCGGCGGTGAGGCCCCGCAGCTTCTCCGGGTTGGCGACAACGTAAATCGCGGTGATCCGCCCGCCGGCGACGACGGTGGCCACCGCCACGATTGGCTCTCCGCCCGCCGTGACCAGCATCCCCGGGCCGCCGTTGATCTCCGCCGCCTCGATCGTCACGCCGGATGCGCCGATCTCCAGATAGCGCCGGCCGGCGGCGGCCGTCAGGCCGCGGGCCACCTTGGCGGCCCCGGTGATCGGCCGCAACGCGGCCTTGACCTTCCCCCCGCCATCAGTGATCAGGGTCACGTCGGGCGCGAGGACCATCATCAGCTCGTCCAGGTCGCCGCCCATGGCGGCCGCGAGGAACCGCCGGGTGACCTCGCGCTGCTGGGCGGCGTCCACGTCGAATCGTGGCCGCCGCGCCTGGACGTGTTCGCGCGCCCGGTGCATGAGCTGCCGGGCCGATGCATCGGTGCGGCCGATCGCGCTGGCGATCTCGGCATGGGTGAACCCGAATACCTCATGCAGAACGAAGACGGCGCGCTCCTCGGGTGTCAGCGACTCGAGCACCACCAGCATGGCCAGCGACACCGATTCGGCCAGCTCCGCGCGGTCTGCGCTGTCCGGGGCGGTGGTGGTCAGCAGCGGCTCGGGCAGCCACGGGCCGACGTAGGCCTCCCGGCGGGCGCGGACCGACCGCATCCTGTTCAGCGCGATCCGGGTCACGGTCCTGGCCAGGTACGCCCGCGGTTCGGTGACGCCCGACCGCGGCGCCGCGGACCAGCGCAGCCAGGCGTCCTGGACGACGTCCTCGGCGTCGGCGACCGTGCCGAGCATCCGGTAGGCCACGGCGAACAACAGCTCGCGGTTGGCCTCGAACACCTCATCGTCGGTCACGGCGGCCCTGGACGGCATCACGGCCCGGCCCCAGCCTGGCTGCCGGCCCTGGCCGGATCGCCCCGGTCCGCGAAGCCCTGCGCGGTCAGTCCCAGCGCGGAATTGATCCGCGACCTCAGGTTCTCCACGGCGATGACCGCGGTCAGCTCGACCAGCTGCGCCTCGCTGAGATGCCTGCCGAGTTCCGCCACGATCTCGTCGGTGACCTCCGGCGGGGTGGCCGTCATCGCCTCGGCGTACGCCACGACGAGCAGTTCCAGCTCGCTGAACAGGTCACTGTCCCGCCAGGCCGGCACGGCCTCGATCTTCGCCGCGGGAACGGCATGGCCCACCGTGGCCGCCCAGAACCCGAAGTCCATACACCACGCACAACGGATCCTGGCGGCGGCGGCCGTCACGGCGAGATCCTTCAGGCCACGGTCCAGCGTGTGCCAGCGCTCCGCCTGCATTTCGAAGATCGCATACGAGCGTCCTACCTGCATGTTGTGCCCGATGGCGGCACCCGGATCGAGCATGGCGCCGTACTTGCGGCGGGAGAACCAGCGACCAAGCCGGTAGCCGAGTGTCTTGGGTGGGTCAAGCGAGATGCGCGCCATGTCGTCGGTTCCTTCTCTGTGCCTCGAGATGCCTCTACCCCTGAGACACGCAAGACCGCTCCGGCGTGACAGCCGGGCCGCGACGGGCAGCCCTCAGCCAGTCCCCTCCACCGTCTGAGGGCCGCCCGTCGCGGCCGCCCCGAGGGTTGCCCAGCCCGGGCCCTGCTACATGGGCACGAGTTCGAAGATCTCGATGGTGAACCGGCCCTTGCCTTCGGACAGGAAGGGGTGCCCGTCGGTGAGCGCGCGGGCGCCGTCGAGGGAGCCGGCCTCGACGATCGTGTAGCCGTTCTGGTCACTGGGCGCGGGGCTCGTTCCGTCGTCGCTGACCGTGGTCCGCTCACCGAACGGCGCCCCGCCGTCCACCAGCGCCGAGCCGACCTTGCCCATCCACTCACCCCAGGCACGCATCTGCTCGGCGGACTGCTCGGGCGTGAAGTCCTCCATCGGCGTCGCCGGGCCGCGGTACAGCAGCAGGTACTTGCTCACGGTTGTTCCTCTCTCGATGCCGGAGAACGGCCAGCCGGATAGCGCCGGTCTTCCCCCGGTGGGCGCGCCCGGGTGGTGCGCCCTACCTAACCGACGAACGGCCCGATCTGGAATCGACAGCGCCCGGTCGGCAGGACCCGGCCCGCGGCGGATGGCCGCCAGCAGCCGGGGAGCGCACGACCAGCGCGTGAGACGGGAATGAACCAGGGCATACAGCACCGGAGCCGCGACGACGGCCCGTTGCTACTGGGCGCGGTTCGCGCCGGAACCCGCCGGGATCAGGCGCGAGGAGCCCGCTGACGGCGACGCCGGCGGCCGAGCAGGAGCAGCATCACGAGCACCGCGATCACGCCGACGGCGGGCAGCGCCCGCTTGAGCACCGGGAAGCCGGCCACGCTGAGCAGGTCGATCGCGTCCTCGTCGGGCGGCCGCCCGGCCTGCGGCGGCGCGGCGGCCGCCGCGCCGCCGGTGGAGCCTACGGCAACCGGTTCCGCTTCCGCGGCAGCGCCGCCGAGCTGGAGTCCCCGTTCCGCCAGCTTCTGCTTGATCTCGTTGATCGACTGGGGGCCCAGGTTCGCGATCGCGCGCAGGTCTGCCTCGTTGCGGGTAGACAGGTCGCCGACAGTGTGGATGCCTTCCCGCCGCAGGCTGTTGAAGGCGCGCACGGGGAGATGGAGATCCTCGATCGGGAGCGGCAGTGCCTCGCGGCCGTACGCTGCCGCCTCTGCACCGTCGCCGGACGCCGCCGCCCCCGCGCCGTCGCCGGACGCTGCCGCGGAACCGCTGCCCGCGGGGGCCGTCGCGAGCACGCTGCCAGCGTCAGCGGTCTCGCCGGCCGCGGCGGCCTCCGCCGGGCCGGTGGCACACTGCACCGCGAGGTTGCTCGCGAACCTCTCGATGATCCGGCCACCCACGTCGGCCATGACGCCGCGGCCGAACTGGGCCGGCCTGCCGGTCACGTTCATGGTCGTGTGCACCGTCACCCGGGTGTGGTCGCCCTCCTCCTCCAGCCACGAGCGAACCGTGGCCGAGGCCGTGCCGGCGCCGCGCGTCTCCTTGCCCGACGCCTCCAGCGTGATGGACCGGGCCTGCTCGTCCCGCTCGGTGAACCTCGCTTTGCCTGCGTAGGTGAGTGCGACCGGGCCGACCTTGACCTTGACCCGGCCGGTCACCACGTCGTCGTCTACCGAGTCGACGGTGGCGCCCGGCATGCAGGGCGCCACCTGTTCGACGTCGAGCAGCACCTGCCACGCCCGTTCCGGGGGGACCGGGATGGTGAACGAGTGCTCCATTTCCATAGTCAGACTCCTGATGCCGCCGCCAATGCTCTGGCGGTCAGTACCCGCGCCAGGTGGCGCCGGTAGTCGGACCCGCCGTGCAGGTCAGACGGCGGCTGCGTTCCCTCATCCGCCCGCTCGGCAGCCGACCGCAGGGCCTGCGCGCTGGCCTCGGCCCCGGCTACGGCCTCTTCCGCGGCCCGGGCCCGGACGGGGACCAGGCCCATGTTAGTCAGCCCGATCCTGGCTTCCGCGACGTGCCCGTCCGCACGGCGAGCCAGAGCGGCCACGCCAACGATCGCCCACGCCTGAGCGGTGAGATGGAACTTCTCGTAACGATATCCCCATCCCGGGCCAAGCTTGGGCACCCGGATCCCGGTGAGGATCTCATCCGGCGCCAGTGCGGTGGTCAGGTAGTCCAGGAAGAACTCGCCCGCGCCGATCGTCCTCTCCCCGCCCGGGCCCCGGGCGATCATCGTGGCGTCCAGTGCGGTCGCCACCGCCGGAAGGTCCCCGGCCGCGTCGGCGTGGGCTAGGGCCCCGCCGACCGTGCCGCGGTGGCGGACGGCCGGGTCGGCGATCAGGGCCGCCGTCTGGGCGAGCAGCCCACAGTGCTGGCCTAGGACCGGGTCGCGCTGCGCCTCGTCGATGGTGGTGAGCGCGCCGATCCACAGCGTTTCGCCCTCGTCGCGGACGCCGCGCAGCTCCCCGAGCCCGCCCACGTCCACGAGCAGGTCGGGGAAGGAGAGCCGCAGCCGCAGCAGCGGCAGCAGGCTCTGCCCGCCGGCGATCACCTTGGCGTCGTCGCCACCGTCGGCCAGGGCGCGGACCGCCTCGTCCAGCGACCCGGGCCTGGTGTAGTCGAACTGCGCCGGGATCATTGCCCGCCTCCGTTCTGCCCCGTGCCGGTATCGCGTGCGGTCTGGATGGCTCGCCAGACGTGTTCGGGCGTACAGGGCATCGGGACGTCGTTGATGCCCATCGGCCGCAGCGCGTCGACGATGGCATTCACCACCGCCGGGGTGGAAGCGATCGTGCCGGCCTCGCCGACGCCCTTGACGCCGAGCGGGTTGGTGGTGGCCGGTGTCTCGGTCCGGTCGGTCGTGATGTGCGGCAGGTCGGCTGCGGACGGGACCAGGTAGTCGGCCAGGGTCGTGGTGAGCAGGTTGCCGTCGTCGTCGTAGACGGCCTCCTCGTACAGCGCCTGCGCGATGCCCTGGGCGATCCCGCCGTGCACCTGCCCTTCGACGATGAGCGGGTTCACGACCTTGCCCACGTCGTCCACGGCCACGTAGGAGCGGATGGTGACCCGGCCGGTCTCGGTATCGACCTCGGTCGCGCACAGGTGCGTCCCGTGCGGGAAGGAGAAGTTCTCCGGGTCGTAGGTGTGCTCGGAGTCGAGCGAGGGCTCTACCTCCTCGGGAAAGTTGTGCGCGGTGAAGGTGGCGAGGGCCACCTCCTGGATGGTTGGCCCCTGCTGCGGATCCCCGCGTACATGAAGTCGGCCGGCGGTGAACTCGATGTCGTTCTCGGCGGCTTCCATGAGGTGCGCTGCCACCCGCTTGGCCTTGTCAATCACCTTGTCGCAGGCCCCGACGAGGGCGATCCCGCCGACGGTCAGCGAGCGGGAGCCGTAGGTGTCCATGCCCTTCGCCGACACCTGGGTGTCGCCGTGCAGCACGCGGATGTCCTCGAACGGCACACCGAGCTTGTCCGCCACTATCTGGCTCCACGCGGTCTCGTGGCCCTGGCCGTGGGCGCTGGACCCGGTGACCACCTCGACCTTGCCGGTTGGCAGCACGCGGACCGTGGCGTTTTCCCAGCCGCCGACGCCGTATCTCAGCGAGCCGACCACGCGAGAAGGCGCGAGCCCGCACATCTCGGTGAAGGTGGAGATCCCGATGCCTAGCTGGACCGGGTCACCGGACTCCCGCCGGGCCTGCTGCTCGGCGCGCAGCTCGTCGTAGCCGAACAGCTCCTTGGCCCTGGCAGTGGCGGCCTCGTAGTTCCCGCTGTCGTAGACCAGCGTGGCGATGGTGGTGTAGGGGAACTCCTCGTGCTTGATCCAGTTCCGCTCCCTGAGCTCCAGCGGGTCCATGCCGAGCTCGACGGCGAGCTCGTCCATGATCCGCTCGATAGCGAACGTCGCCTCCGGGCGGCCGGCGCCGCGGTAGGCGTCGGTCGGCATCTTGGTCGTGAACACGCCGGTGCACTTGAACGAGTAAGCGTCCATCTTGTAGATGGCGGGGTACATGAACGCCCCGAGCAGCGGCACGCCCGGCGTGACCAGCATGAGATAGGCGCCCATGTCGGCCAGCAGGTCGACGTCCAGGCCGCGCAGGCGGCCGTCCCGGTCGGCTGCCACCCTGATCCGCTGCCACTGGTCGCGGCCGTGATGAACGGTGAGGTTGCCCTCGCTGCGGGACTCGGTCCACTTGACCGGCCTGCCGAGCTTGCGGGCCACCAGCACAGCGAGTACTTCCTCCGCCGTCACCTGGAGCTTGGAGCCGAAGCCGCCGCCCACGTCGGGCGCGATGATCCGGATGTTCTGCTCCGGGATGCCGAAGAAGGCCGACAGCGCGAACCGGAGCACGTGCGGGATCTGGGTGGACGACCACAGGGTGATCTCCTCGCCGGCCACGCAGGTCGCGACGACGGCGCGTGGTTCCATCGCGCAGGGGATCAGGCGCTGCTGACGGTAGGTCCGCTCGACCACCACCGGTGCGTCGCGGAAAGCGGCGTCGACGTCGCCCTGCGCGAAGGGCCACACGTAGCACTTGTTGCCGGCCTCGTGCACCTTGGGCGAGCCCTCTTCGAGGGCGGCCCGCATGTCGAGTACCGGCGGGAGGGGCTCGTAATTGACATCCACGGCGGCGATGGCGTCGGCGGCCTCGTAGCGGTCTCTGGCAATCACGACCGCTACCGCCTCGCCTACGTAGCGGACCTCGTCGGTCGCCATCGGCGGGTGGGGCGGCACGATGATGTCTTCGGTGACCGGCCAGCCGCACGGCAGGCTGGCCTGCTCGTCCGCGAAGTCCGCGCCGGAGAACGCGGCGATCACGCCCGGCATGCTCCGGGCGGCGCTGACATCCACCGAGGTGATCCGGGCGTGCGCGAACGGGCTGCGGACGAAGCACATGTGCAGCATGCCGGGCAGGATGATGTTGTCGGTCCAGTTGGTCTGGCCGGTCAGCAGCCGGGCGTCCTCCTTGCGCAGGCGCGCCCTGCCGAGCTCGGGCGCCGCCGTCTGGGTGTCGGTGGTCATGGCGTCACTCCCGCCTCGGCCGCGCGCCGGACGGCGCGGACGATGTTCTCGTATCCCGTGCACCGGCACAGGTTGCCCTCCAGCCCGTCGCGGATCTCCTCGTCGCTGGGATGGGAGTTGGTCCGGAGCAGATCGGCGGCGGCCATGATCATGCCAGGTGTGCAGTAGCCGCACTGCAGGGCGTGCTCGGTCTTGAAGGCCTCCTGCAGCGGGTGCCATTCCCCGTCCGCGAGGCCCTCGATGGTGGTGATCTCGGCGCCGTCGGCCTGCACCGCTAGCACGGCGCAGCTTTTCACGGAGACGCCGTTCATGTGCACGGTGCATGCGCCGCAGTTGGATGTATCGCAGCCGACGGGGGTGCCGGTCTTGCCGAGTCTTTCCCTTAGGTAATGGACGAGCAGCAGCCGGGGCTCCACCTCATCTGAGTATTTGACCCCGTCAACTGTGACGGTGATGCTGGCCATGCGCGGTCTCCTCCCGATACGGCGCAGACGCGCCTGACTGCCAACCTAGGCCGGTGGAGGCAGGCGCACCAGACCCATCGTGATGTAGCTGAAATCTTCCGTGAGTTCAGTGATAGGTGAGCCGAAGCCGAGGCCGGGGAAAGGCCGAAAGGTGGACCAGGGACGGTTGCGGCCTGTGGCCGGTGGATCGGCGCGCCAGGGATGCCCGGATCAGGCCGTGTTGAGGACCAGGAATGCCTCCGCAAGCCTGCCCTCGGGCAGGCCTGCCTGGGCGGCCGCCCGGGTGAGCCAGCCGCGCAAGAAGTCCTCCAGTCCTTCCATGTGCCCGGTCTGGCTCTCGTGCGCCCGCAGCGCGGCGATCTTGCGCGGGAAGGTCCTCGTGATGTCGACGTAGTGGCCGGGGGTGGGCGCGCCCTGCAGCCAGACCTCGCGGACGGTCCAGGGCTTGAGTCCCTCGTCGGCGAGCAGGTCCGGGAAGGCGAAGGGGTTGCGGGCGTCGGGGTAGACGGCGTCCAGCGCCGCCGAGCCCACGGCGCGGTGATCGGGATGGCTGACGCCCAGCCGGGCGTAGTTCCGCTCCGGTGAGGGGCACAGCAGCCGGTCGGGCCGCACCTGCCTGATCACCCGGGCGAGGTCCCGGCGCAGCGCGAGGGTGGCTTCCACCCTGCCGTCGGGGTAGCCGAGGAACCGCAGGTCGTGGACGCCTACGTGCTTGGCGGCGGCAGTTTGCTCGGCGCGGCGCAACGGCGCGATCCCGGATCTGGGCACGCTCTCGTCGTGCCCACCCGCGTCGCCGTCGGTGACCATGCAGTAGGTGACCTCGATCCCGGCGTCGGTCCACAGCGCGATCGTCCCCGCCGCGCTGAAGTCCACGTCATCGGGATGAGCGCTGATCACAAGGACCCGCTGGATCTCGGAATCGTCGAGCATGGCCTGATCCTATGGTCGGCGGCACAGCACGGCCCCGGCGCCGTGCCACCCGTGGGGGCGGGCCGTGATCACCGCCCAAGCTCGGCCCGGTCAGCTGTCCTGCTGCTCCGGTGGATGCCACACCTGAATCGTCAGCTCGCTTGACCGGTGCGCCTTGGCGAGCGGTGCTGGCGACTGGCCGACGACGAGCCCGTCGACCGGCAACGGATGCTCTGTCAGCCGCACTTCCTCGAGCCGGAGATCCAGTCGGCTCACGAAGTCCAGGCACACGCTGTAGAACAGCCCACAGAGGTCCGGCACGGTGATCCGCCGCCACGAGTCCTGGGGTGGCGCCAGCCGGTCGAGGTCGGTCGGTGCTGATTCTTCGATGCCGGTGCCGCCGGTGCGGAGGTAGGCGTCGTAGCGCTCCCGGTTGCCGGGGTCACCGAGGACCCGGCGGGCCTCGTCAAGGATTCGCTGCCCGCGAGCCGCCGCGTCCAGGACCACCGGGGGCGCACCCGCAACCATTTCCGGCCGCAGCAGGTTCGTTTTGGAGTCGTACGCGTACTGAATCTCGTCGGGCGATGCGCCCGGCAGCACCTCGAGAATGTCGTACCACGTGATGCCGTTCCCCATCGCACCTCCGGGCTCAGCTCCGGCCGCCCGGCGCCGGGCTGGCGGCACCATACCGGATATGGCGCCCGTCCTGGTAGAGCGCGGCGCGACGACTGCCGCGGCCGATATGGCGCCGTCCGCGCTCAGTCCAGCGAGGACATCACGTGCTTGACGCGGGTGTAGTCCTCGAACCCGTACATGGACAGGTCCTTGCCGTAGCCGGAGTGCTTGAACCCGCCGTGCGGCATCTCGGCCACCAGCGGGATGTGGGTGTTGATCCACACGCAGCCGAAGTCGAGCCGCCGGGCCATCCGCATCGCACGGCCGTGGTCCTTGGTCCACACCGACGAGGCCAGCCCGTACGGCGTCCCGTTCGCCCACTTCAGGGCCTCGTCCTCGTCGCCGAACTGCTGCACGGTGATGACCGGGCCGAACACCTCGTTCTGGATGATCTCGTCATCCTGCTGAAGCCCGTCCACCACGCTCGCTTCGAAGAAGAAGCCGCGGTCACCGCTCCGGTGGCCGCCCGCCAGCACCCGCGCGTGGTCCGGCAGGCGGGTCAGGAACCCGCTGACCCGCTCCAGCTGGGCGGGGTTGTTCAGCGGCCCGAAGTCGGCGTCCGCCGTGTCGGGGCCGGCCACGGTCTGGCCGCGCGCCTGTTCGGCCAGCGCATCCGCCAGGTCGTTGTGTATGCCGGGGCCCGCGAGCACGCGGGTGGCCGCGGTGCAGTCCTGGCCGGCGTTGAAGTAACCGGCGATGGCGATCGCCTCCGCGGCGGCCGCCACGTCCGCGTCGTCGAAGACGATCACCGGCGCCTTGCCGCCCAGTTCCAGGTGGACGCGCTTGAGATCGCCGGCGGCCGCGGTCGCGACCTCCCTGCCCGCGCGCACGCTGCCGGTGATCGAGACCATGGCCGGCACCGGATGAGAGACCAGGGCGCGCCCGGTGTCGCGGTCGCCCGTCACCACGTTGAACACCCCCGGCGGCAGGAACTCGCTCATCAGCTCGGCCATGAGCAGCGAGGTGACCGGCGTCGTGTCGGATGGCTTGAGCACCATGGTGTTGCCCGCCGCCAGGGCCGGAGCCCACTTCCAGACGCCCATCATCATCGGGTAGTTCCACGGCGTCACCGCCGCGCACACCCCGATCGGCTCGCGCCGGATCATCGAGGTGAACCCGGCCATGTACTCGCCCGCCGACAGGCCCTGCAGCATCCGGGCCGCGCCGGCGAAGAACCTGATCTGGTCCACCATCGGCGGGATCTCCTCGGACTTGGTGAGCCCGATCGGCTTCCCGGTGTTCTGTGCTTCCGCCTTAACGAATTCGTCGGCGCGGGCCTCGATCGCATCGGCGATCCGGATCAGGGCGAGGCTGCGCTCGGACGGGGTGGCGTCCCGCCATTTCTCGAACGCGGCGGCGGCCGACTGCACCGCGGCGTCCACCTCGGTCTCGCTGGAGACCGGCGCGGTGGCGAATACCTCGCCGGTGCTCGGGTCGACCAGCTCGGAGCGCTTGTCATAGGAGGTGTCCGTCCACTGGCCACCGATGAAGTTCTGCAGTTCCTGCACCGCGATGCCTCCGTTCGGAATTACTGAGTTTCTTACCCGCCGGCCGGCGTCCGCTCCTCCATCGCCCACGGCGAACCATAGTCGGTGAGAAGGTCGAGGAAGGGCTCGGCGGGAAGCGCCTCCGGGCCGAGCACGCCCGCGCCCGACCAGGTGTCCGCGTCGATCAGTTCCAGCGCGACAACCGGGTTCACCGCCGTCTGCCAGACGACGGCCTGCGAGCCGTATTCGGTCATGGACCAGGCGTTGTCCACTACGTGGTAGAGGTAAACCTCGCGCGGGCCACCTTCGGTGCCCGTGCCCGTCACCCAGGTGCCCGCGCAGGTGACGCCGGTCATCTTGTCGCCCAGCGTGGCCGGATCGGGCAGGCAGGCGGCCACCACGTCGCGGGGTGAGACGGTGACGTCGCCGACCCGCACCGGGTCGGTGCGGTCCAGGCCGAGCTTGTGCAGCGTCTCCAGGACGCCGATGAACTCGGACCCCAGCCCGTACTTGAAGGTCACCCGGTTCGCGTCGATCCAGCGGGGCATCAGCAGCACTTCCTCGTGCTCCACGTTGACGCATTCGACCGGTCCGATCCCGGCCGGGAACGTGAAGACCTCGGGCTCGGAGAACGGGGGGGTGGTGTGCCAGCCGCCGTTCTTCTCCCAGACTACCGGCGGGTTGAGGCACTCTTCGATGGTGGTCCAGATCGAGAACGTGGGCGCGAATTCGTAGCCCTGCACGACGAGGTTCGCACCGTCCCGCACGCCGATTTCGTTGATCTCGCTGAACAGCCGGTCGGCGGCGTAGCGGGCGAACACGTCGGACAGGCCCGGCTCCACGCCTATCCCGGCCAGCGCGAGCTGGCCCCTGCGCTCCCACTCACCGGCCAGTGCGAACTGCTCGTCGCCGAGCTTGACCCCGGTCCGGCCGTGCGGCTCGGCAGGGTGCGGCTGCGACAGCGACATCGCCATGTCCAGGTAGTGCGTGCCCGCCTGCAGCGCGGCCCGGAACAAGGGCATGACGAAGCGCGGATCGGTGGCGTTGAGCAAGACGTCACAGCGCTGTGACGTGAGCAGCTCGGCCACCTCGGGCTCATCACGCGCATCGAGCTGAACGGCGGCGAACTCCTGGCCGGCCGCCCGCTGGGCGCGCGCGAGATCGTAGTCGGCGACGACCAGTTCGGCGAAGGGGCGGCGGGCGGCGATCCGGGCGATGGCGGTGCCCACCCCGCCTGCGCCGACGAGAAGTATCCGCATGCCGAAGATCCTAGTCCCTACGGACCGCAACACACCGGACTAGTCGTCATCTGTGCCTTTCGCCACTGAAATCGTTGCGATTCGGCCAGATTGATGCTAGAACCGTGGCATCAGTACGGAGGAACGCATACGCGGGGTCGGCAACGGCACCGCTGGGAGGAGCGGACTCGACGTGGGTGATCGCGAGCACGCGGCACCGGTCGGCTGACGGCCAGGATGGTGAGGCATGGCCACCGATCAGATCTCCGTTGAGCAGCAGGTCGACAAGGGCCTCAAGTCAGGGGCCCTGGGGCTGGTATCCACCACGATCATCGCGACCGCCTCCGTCGCGCCCGCCTACAGCATCGCCGCGACGCTGGTGTTCGTGGTCGGGTTCGTCGGGCTGCAGTCACCGGCCATCGCCGTCCTCGCGTTCGTGCCCATGCTGCTGACGTCGATCGGCTACAGCGAGCTGAACAAGGCGGACCCGGACTGCGGCACCACGTTCACCTGGGCGACGCGCGCGTTCGGCCCGAGGACGGGATGGGCGGGCGGCTGGGGGATCATCGCCGCCGACGTCCTGGTGATGGCGAGTCTCGCCCAGGTCGCCGGGCAGTACGGGTTCCTGCTGTTCAACGCGGAGGGTATCGGGACAAACGCGACCAGCGGGTGGGTGCTGCTGGTGGGCGTGCTCTGGATCGTGGCGATGACCTATATCTGTTACAGGGGCATAGAGGTCTCCGCCAACTTCCAGAAGGTCCTGCTGGGCATCGAGCTGGTGATGCTGGTCGTCCTGTCGGTCACCGCGCTGGTCAAGGTCGGCACGGGGAACGCCCCGCCAGGCCACCTCACGCCCAGCCTTTCCTGGCTCAACCCGTTCCACGTCACCAGCTTCAACGCGTTCACCAGCGGCATCATCCTGATGGTGTTCATCTACTGGGGCTGGGACACGGCGGTCGCTGTCAACGAGGAGACCAAGGACAAGAACAAGACCCCCGGCCGGGCGGCGATCCTGTCGACGCTGATCCTGCTCTGCACCTACGCGCTGGTGATCTTCTCGATGCAGTCGTTCGCCGGGATCGGGACCAAGGGCAATGGCCTGGGCAACGTGGCGAACGCCGGTGACGTGCTGTCGATTCAGGGCAATGCGGTGTTCGGCACCTCCGGCTTCGGGTCGTTCCTCACCCATCTGCTGCTGCTGATGGTGCTGTCCTCGGCGGCCGCGTCCACCCAGACCACGATCCTGCCAACGGCGCGGACCACTCTGTCGATGGCGGTGTATAAAGCGATCCCGTCCAGCTTCGCGAAGATCCACCCGCGCTACCTGACCCCCACGGTGTCCACGATCGCCATGGGCGCCGTCTCGATCGTCGTCTACGTGGCGATGAACTACACGACCAACGGCATCGGGGTGATCGGCGACGCGGTGATCGCGATCGGCCTCTACATCGCCTTCTACTACGGCCTGACCGGCTTCGCCTGCGCCTGGTACTACCGGCGGAACCTCACGAGCAGCGCGCGCAACCTGTGGATGCAGGGCATCCTGCCGGTCACCGGCGGCCTGATCCTGTTCTTCCTCGGCGGCTACAGCGTGTGGCTGGACTACGACATAGCCACCGAAAACGACTACACGATGTGGACCGTGCCGTGGATCCACTGGCAGGTCGGTGGCGCGTTCGTGATCGCCGTCGGGGCCGGGATCGTCGGTGTGCTCTGCTTCCTCTACTGCCGGTTCACCGACCCAAGCTTCTTCAAGAAGCAGACCCTGACCAGGGCGACCCCGACCCTGGTGCCCGAGGAGTGACTTGCCGCCGGCCCGGGCGCTCGCGGGGGCGCGCCCGGCGTCGGTGGCACCGCCTACTCTTAGGCCATGCCTCATCGAGCTCATGCATGCTGCGCGGCCGCCGGACGGGCGGCTCGCGGCGCGTGGCTTGCGATCCATCTCGCCCGCGATCGCTCGCGCCGGCATGGATCCACGAGACACGGCCCAGGCGGATGACCGCCCTCATCACCCACGCCCTGCTGGATGACCTGAATCCGCAGCAGCGTGCCGCCGTGGTCCACCAGGGTGGGCCGCTGCTCATCGTGGCGGGCGCGGGCTCCGGCAAGACGCGCGTGCTGACCCGCCGGATCGCCTATCTGCTCGCGGAGCGGGACGTGAGCCCCGGTGAGATCCTGGCGATCACCTTCACCAACAAGGCCGCCGGCGAGATGGCGGCCCGTGCCGCCTCGCTCACCGGCACCCGGGCGCGCGCCATGTGGGTGATGACCTTCCACTCGGCGTGCGTGCGCATCCTGCGCCGGGAGGCGCAGCGGTTCGGCTACCCGTCGTCGTTCTCCATCTACGACCAGGCCGATTCCCAGCGCCTCATGGCGCTGGTCTGCCGCGAGCTCGACCTCGACGCCAAGCACCACCCGCCGAAGGCGATGGTCGCCCAGGTCTCCAACCTCAAGAACGAGCTCATCGATCACGAGACCTTCGCCTCCCGCGCGGACGGCTACCGGGAACAGGCGCTCGCCGAGGCCTACGGCGAGTACCAGCGCCGGCTGGTGGCGGCGGGAGCAATGGACTTCGACGACCTGATCATGAACACCGTGTTCCTGCTGCAGGCGTTTCCCGAGGCGGCGCAGACCTACCGGCGCCGCTTCCGGCATGTGCTGGTCGACGAGTACCAGGACACCAACCACGCCCAGTACGTGCTCGTCAGAGAACTGGTCGGGCATGGCGCCGCGGCCGCGGGTGGCGGCGACGGCACCGGAGACGACGTGCCCCCGGCCGAGCTGGCCGTGGTGGGCGATGCGGACCAGTCCATCTACGCGTTCCGCGGCGCGACGATCCGCAACATCGAGGAGTTCGCGCGCGACTTCCCGGGCGCCACCGTGATCCTGCTCGAGCAGAACTACCGCTCCACGCAGAACATCCTCGCCGCGGCGAACGCCGTCGTGTCCCGCAACTCGGGCCGGACGCCCAAGAAGCTGTGGTCGGACGCTGGCGACGGCCCGCCGATCACCGGCTACGTTGCCGACAGCGAGCACGACGAGGCGGCCTTCGTGGCCGAGGAGGTGGACCGGCTCACCGATGCCGGTGAGGCGACCCCCGGGCAGGTGGCGGTCTTCTACCGCACCAACGCCCAGTCCCGGGCATTCGAGGAGGTCTTCATCCGGTCCGGGCTGCCCTACAAGGTGGTCGGCGGCGTCCGGTTCTACGAGCGTCGCGAGGTCCGTGACCTGCTCGCCTATCTGCGGCTGACCGCGAACCCCGAGGACGAGGTGTCGCTGCGCCGGGTCCTGAACGTGCCCAGGCGGGGGATCGGCGACCGGACGGAAGAGTGCGTCGCCGCGCTCGCCAGCCGGGACCGGACGTCCTTCGCCGCGGCCCTCACCCGGCCCGGCGAGGTGCCCGGTCTTTCGCCCCGGGCAATCCGCGCGATCGAGGCCTTCAACGAACTGCTCGCCGGGCTGCGGGCGGACGCGGACGCTGGCGTTCCGGTGGCGGAGATAGCCGAGGCGGTGCTGGAGCGTTCGGGGTACGTCGCCGAGCTGGAGGCCTCCAGCGACCTGCAGGACGCGAGCCGGATCGAGAACCTGAACGAGCTGGTCGCCGTGGCGCGGGAGTTCGACGCGATGCGCGGCCAGGCGGACGCGCCGGACCCGGCGGCCGCGGGGCCGGCGCCGGGCTCGCTGGCGGACTTCCTCGAGCAGGTGTCCCTGGTCGCCGACGCCGACCAGATCCCGGAGGGCGACGACCACGCCGGCATGGTGACGCTGATGACCTTGCACACGGCCAAGGGCCTGGAGTTCCCGGTGGTGTTCCTCACCGGGATGGAGGAGAACGTCTTCCCGCACCAGCGCTCGGTGAACGACCCCAAGGAACTGCAGGAGGAACGGCGGCTGGCCTACGTGGGGATCACCCGCGCCGAACGGCGGCTGTACCTGACCAGGGCCGTGGCGAGGGCCTGGTGGGGCAGGCCGGAATTCCACCGGCAGTCGCGCTTCCTGGACGAGATCCCCGGGCGCCTCATCGAGTGGCGCCGCGACCAGACGGCGGCGACGCCGCCCGCCGCCGAGCGGCTGGCCCAGCGCCCCGGGCTGCGCACGCCGGGCAACCGGCCCGTCCCCTCCCTGGCACCCGGGGACAAGGTCACGCATGACGCCTACGGCCTGGGCACGGTGCTGTCCCTCCAGGGCTCCGGCGACGACCCCGAGGCGAAGATCGATTTCGGCGGCGAGTACGGCGTGAAGCACCTGGTGCTGCGCTATGCGCCGATCGAGAAGCTCTGACACCGGCGCGAGCTGGGCCGGGGCCGGTCACTACCGCTGGCGTCGGACCGGGCTCTGAGTGCTCCGTACCATGGGTGGTAGGGCAGGCGGGCTCACCGCGCATTCCGTTTGGAGGAATCATGGGCGCGATCCGGGTGGTCATCGCCAAGCCCGGCCTCGACGGGCACGACCGCGGTGCCAAGGTGGTGGCGCGGGTGCTGCGGGACGCCGGGGTGGAGGTCATCTATACCGGTCTGCACCAGACGGCCGAGCAGATCGTGGCCGCCGCCATCCAGGAGGATGCCGACGCGATCGGGCTGTCCATCCTGTCCGGCGCCCACATGACCCAGTTCGCGCGGGTCCTTGAACTGCTCGCGGAGCGCGGAGCCACCGATATCACGGTGTTCGGCGGCGGCATCGTTCCCAACGCCGATATCGCCGAGCTGGAGCGGATGGGCGTGGCGAAGATCTTCACACCGGGCGCTCCGACGTACGAGATCGTGGACTGGGTGAAGTCCACGCTCGGCGGCCGGACCTCCCAGGAAGCCGCAGTCCAGCAGTAGCGCCGGGTCTGGCCCGGCAGCCGGGCGCGGCCCGGCAGCCGGGCGCGCTGGGTCGTCGCAGTTGGGCCGTCCTTTCGCGGCTCAGACCGCCGCGGGCAGAGCGCGGATGGCCCAGGCGGCCTGGCTGCCTCCGGCGGCCAGCGCGCGGCGGATATCGGCCAGCACCGCCGCTGACTGGGTCCGGAGCTGGCCCGGCGTGACGTGCAGCACGATGACCCCGTGGGCGCTGAGGCGGCGGCCACGGCGGAGCGTGTGATCCCAGTCCGCTGGTGACAGGTGCCACTCCCGGGAGTCCACCTCGACCGCGACGCCCGCCTGGGGCCACCAGGCGTCCACCGCCGCCAGGAAGGTGGGCCCGAGGTACAGACGCGCGTTGAACATGGGCACGGGGAGCCGCGCCTTGATGATCAGGTCGCGGAGGTCGGCTTCGGCCGCGGAGCGGATGCCGTCCGCGACCTCGGCCAGCGCCCGCCGGAGCCAGGCGGACTTGCGGACCGGCCCTTGGCGTAACTCCTCGCCGAGCCAGTCGACACGGCACAGGCCCCGTTGCACGGTGTCGGCGATCACCGCTCGCACGGCGCGCAAGCTGTTCAGCTCGCGTGCCGCGTCCGCGACCGCCCTGGGCGGCAGCGTGAACTGCACCGCGCCCTCGTAGCAGATTCGCTCGGGCATGCGCGTGGTCGGCAGCGCCGAGACAAAGGCTCTGCTCATCCGGGGACGCCTGGCCGGGACGAGGACCGCGATGTGTGAACCGTCCGGCACCCTGATGCCGTGCCTACGTAAGGCGGCCAGCCCGGTCATGACGCTTCCCGGGCCCGCATACACGAGCGCCGCGATCTCGCGCTGGGCCGGTGTCGGGGTGCCGGTAACTGCCAGGTAGACACCGGGCAGCAGCCGCTGCCACGGGCCACCGGGCCGGATCCGGTACTGGAGGGCGGCTGGTGTCACCCCGCAGCCGGCTGCCTGGGCGCGGGAGAGGACAAACTGCTGCTTGCGGAGCAGAGCGTCCAGGGCGTCGTGATCAATCGCAGCCATCTTGGGCACGAAGCGAGTGTGCCGCAGGGGTCCGACAGTGACCATG
>DASYQM010000400.1:0-2231 GCA_036005525.1 Streptosporangiaceae bacterium | reverse complement strand
TGCGGATCTTCCTGGCGGGGGCGACGGGGGTTATCGGGCGGCGGCTGGTGCCGCTGCTGGCCGGGCGGGGGCACTCGGTGACCGGGCTGGTGCGGCGTCCTGCGGAGGCTGACTGGCTGCAGGGGCTCGGCGCTGCCGCCGTGGTGGGTGATGTGTTCGACGCCGGCGGGGTGCGGCGGGCGGTCCGGTCGGCGGCGCCCGACGCGGTGATGCATCAGTTGACCGACCTGAAGGGCGGGAACCGCCAGGCCAATTCCGAGATGCGGAAGACCGGGACCCGGAATCTGGTGGACGCGGCCCTGGCGGCGGGGGTTCGGCGGGTGGTGGCGCAGAGCATCTCGTGGGCGTACCAGGCCGGGGACGTTCCGGCTACCGAGGATGTGCAGCTGGACCTGGGCGCGAGCGGGAGCAGGCTCGCGACCGTGCAGGGGGTGGCGGCGCTGGAGGCGGCGGTCCGGGAGGCGCCGGAGTGGGTGCTGCTGCGGTACGGGATCCTATACGGGCCCGGTACCTGGTACTCGCGGGGCGGGCTGATGGCGGACCAGGCGGCGCGCGGGGAACTGGCCGCGGACCGGGACGTGAGCAGCTTCGTGCACGTGGACGACGCGGCGGGCGCGGCGGCGGAGGCGCTGGCGTGGCCTTCCGGGTTCGTGAACGTGTGCGACGACGCGCCCGCGGCGGGGCGTGAATGGGTGCCGGCGTTCTGCCGGGCCGTGGGGGTGGCCGAGCCCGTGGCGGATTCGGCTGATAGCGGCGGGCGGCACGGGTGGGCGCGGGGTGCCGATAATAGGTACGCGCGTAAGCAGCTGAACTGGGCGCCTGCGTGGCCGTCCTGGCGGGAGGGGTTCGCCGCGCTGTAGGCCCTGGGAGACAATTGGCCGGATGAGCGATGAGCCGGCCCCGCCGTGGGCGTCCTAGTCTGCGACCGGACATCACCGCGCAGCCAGGAGGACTCGATGGCACCAGGGTGTCACGGAGCCTGACCGTGATCTCATCATCTAAGAGATCGCTCGAATAGGTGTGATCTCGGAGGCTACGGCGTGTCCTGAGATGGGACAGGCACAGGTTCCGTGATCATCGGAGTTCTCTACGCTTCGTGATCACGGGAGTCCCTGCGCCTGCCGTCCCGTCACGGCTGCTGGAACCGCTGTGGGACCAGTTCGCCGCGCTGCTTCCTGACCGCCCGGCCTATGAGCCCGCTCACCCGCTGGGCTGTCATCGCCGCAGGATCGCCGACCGGATCGTGTCCGGCAAACTGCTGCAGGTCCGGAGCGTGATTGGCACCGTTGGCTGGCGGGCGACTAATCCGCGCAGATCGCCGACTCGAGGCGCTCGACCGTTAGGTCAGCCCGCTCGGGTGGCTGCGCGCAGATAGTCCAATTCTGTGCATCTGGGTGCTGCTTGAGCAGTGCGCCCTAATTTCCGGTCCTATCGTGAATCGCTTACCGCTATTTGGCGTGCTCGCGATGAAATCCGGCGCTGGCGCAGGCGCTTTCGAGGGGGCCGGCTCCGAAGGCTTCGACCGGGCCGAGCGCGCCCGCGGGCCGCACGCGCTCGGCGGCCGCCTTGCCCGCCGCCCACGCGAGAATCGGCGCGGTGAAGGAGTAGGTATCCCCGCCGGTCAAGTGCATCACGGCCAGCTCCCTGCCGCTCGCATCGCTCGCCACGGCCACCACGTCCGAGCGGATGGCCGCCGCGGAGCCGGGCGCGGCCCGGCTGCGCTGAATCCGGCGGGCCGACACATCCAGAGCCCGGCGCACACCGGGCAGGCTGCTCACCGGCGTGGCGAGCGCGGAGCCGTAGTGGACGATCCTGGTCGCGCGGCCGAACCAGCCGAGGTAGACGCCCACGTCGGTGAGCGGCGCCTGCTCGGGGACGCCGTCTGCCCCCGCTGCCCGCCGGAGCCTGGGCAGCGCGAAATGCTCCGATGAGCCGATGGACAAGGCCTCCCTTTTCTTACCGCCGACCCTGAACGAGATGAGGTGCGCCGCGGTCCGCTCGGTCACGATGCGGCCGCCGCGGAAGGCATATCCGGGTTCGAGCAGCACCCCGGTCACCGATGCGCGGGTGCCCGCGCTTGTTCCCCGCCGGATGTCCCCGCGCACGACGTAGCCGACCTGTACCCGCGCCGCGCCGGGCCCGGCGGCCTGCATCGCCAGAGCCCCGGCCAGGTTTCCCGGCACGTAGTCGTAGCCGAACGCGGTCAGCAGCACCGCACCGGTCCGTTCGGC
>DASYQM010000399.1:0-2006 GCA_036005525.1 Streptosporangiaceae bacterium | reverse complement strand
ACCGCGGGCAAGCGCGTGGATGACACGATGATGCGGCCGGTGCCTGGGACTCGGGCCCGGATTCGTCGCCGGAAGGGGCGGTCGGGGTGGCGGTGGTCTCGGCGGCCGGGCTGTCGAAGCGCTACGGCCCGGTGACCGCGGTGGACGGCGTCGACCTGCGGGTTGACGCGGGCGAGATCTATGCCCTGCTCGGGTTGAACGGCGCGGGAAAGACGACCACGATCCGGATGCTGCTCGGCATGATCCGCCCGACCACAGGCTCGGTGGCGCTGCTGGGTGCGGCGGTTGGCCCGGGGCATCGGTCGGTGTGGGCGCGGGTCGGGTACCTGGTGGAGAGCCCGGCGGCCTACCCGGAGTTGACGGTGCGGGAAAACCTGGAGCTGGTGCGGCGGCTGCGGAAGATAGCCGATCGGGGGACGGTCGACGAGGTGATCGAACGGCTGCAATTGGGGCCGTACGCCAGCCGGCGGGCGCGCACCCTGTCGCTGGGTAACGCTCAACGCCTCGGCCTGGCCAAGGCCCTGATCCACCGGCCGGAGCTGCTGATCCTTGACGAGCCGGCCAACGGCCTGGATCCGGCCGGGGTGGTCGAGATCCGCCACCTGCTACGCGACCTCGCCGAGGCGCACGGCGCCACAGTCTTTCTGTCCAGCCACATCCTGGCGGAGGTGGCGCGGCTGGCGACCCGGATCGGCATCATCCACGAGGGCCGGCTGCTGCAGGAGATCGATGCGGAGGACCTCGCCCGCCAGACCCGGCACCGGCTCGCGGTGACCGCCCGCGACCCCGCCGCGGCACGGGCCGCGCTCCAGGCGGCCGGCTACGGCACCGAGGCCGGCGGCGACGGCGCCGTCCTGCTGCGCGACGAGCGGGCGGTGCACCGGCCCGATGACGTGGCGACGGCGCTGGTCGCCGCGGGTTGTCCGCCGACCCGCCTCGTCGTCGAACGCGAGGATCTGGAGACGTATTTCCTGCGCCTGGTCGGCGCCGCGCCGCACGGCGACGGGGACGGCGATGCGTGAGGCGCTGTGGGCCGAGCTGCTGAAAGTGCGCCGGTCTCGGCTGCCCTGGGTGAGCGTGCTGGCGTTCACGATCGTCGCCGGGGTCGGTGGGCTGTTCATGTTCATCCTGGCCAACCCGGCGCGGGCACGGGCGCTCGGGCTGCTCGGCGCCAAGTCCCAACTCGCGGGCGGCACCGCGGACTGGCCGACGTACTTCGGGTTCCTCGGGCAGGCCATCGCCGTCGGCGGGACCATCGTCTTCGGGTTGATCGTGACGTGGGTCTTCGGCCGCGAGTTCAGCGATCACACCGTTAAGGACCTGCTCGCGCTACCCACTCCGCGCACCACCGTGGTGGCCGCCAAGTTCGTCGTGACCGGGGTGTGGTGCCTGCTACTGGCCGGCTACACCTATGTGCTCGGCCTGGCCGTCGGCGCCGTGCTGGGCTTGCCGGGGTGGTCGGCCGGCACCGCCGTGCGCGGGCTGGGCGTGCTGCTGGCCACTGCGGCGATGACCGCGCTGTTGATCGCCCCGTTCGCGCTGGCCGCCAGCGTCGGACGCGGCTACCTCGCCGCAGTCGGGGTCATGTTCGCCACCGTGTTCACCGCCCAGGTCATCGCCCTGCTCGGCTACGGCCCCTACTTCCCCTGGTCGGTACCTGCCCTCTACAGCGGCGTGGCCGGGCCCGACCAGCCGACCCCCGGACTGCTGGGTTACCTGCTCGTCGTCGCGGTCGGTGCGGCCGGCGTCATCGCGACCGCAGCGTGGTGGCGCAACGCCGACCACAGCCGGTAGGGGAAACGGGTGTCGTGTGACATCTGATAGGCCGGTGGGCCGGAGCTCGCGGCTCCGGCCCACCGGGTCTCGCGCTGTTACGGCACCGGGTAGTCGTTCACGTACACCGGTTGGCCGATCCTGCTGGTATCGGCCGGTCCGCCGAAGCCGTTGACGACATGGTCGATGGTTCCGGCGCTGAGGTTGACCGTCATGATGTGGTGCAGCTTGAC
>DASYQM010000398.1:0-1779 GCA_036005525.1 Streptosporangiaceae bacterium | reverse complement strand
CACGACGGCCGCCTTGCCGGTTTCGGTCTGGATAAGAATGTACGCAGCGATCACGTGACACCCACCCAACCTTCTCGGGACTATTCAACCGCCATCACGGTGATGGGTCATCCCGGGCGCGGGCCGGGGCCGCCGGCAGGGCGTGGACGCGCGTGCCGCTGGGAAGTGGGTTCTCGCCGAGCCCGACGTCGGCGTGGCGGGCAGCGGGCGCGGTGCCCGGGCGCCCTCGCCACGCTTGCCCGGTAGCCTGTCTGACCTGCGAAGCCAGCCCGATCCCGCCGCGGCCTTGGGGCAGTGGCGGCAGCCGCGCTGGTCACCGCGCGCAGGCTCACAACCGGGGAACCTCACGGCGGGTCACCACGACAGTCACGCCGCCCCTGTGGCGGCTGTCCGGCAGCGGGGTAAACCCTGGACGCCGCCGGTCAGCGGGTTGTGGCCGGGCGCCGGGCGCGCGCTGGCCCGGGTGTTCGCTCCAGCCGCACTCGCGCCTCGGCGGAGCGGGGTTGTTCCCGGCGCCGGGCACGCAATTCGGCGTCCATCGGTCTCCACCTCCTTAGTCAGTCACCAACGGGCAGGATCAGTGCACCGTCGTGGTGGCACATGATCGGGCAGCGACCGTGCATCGCCGAGATAGGCGCGGGCCGTGTGCCGGGATCGGCACCGCCCGGCGATGAGGTAGCAGCCGAACGCGTCGGGCGCTGCCTGCAACGCCTCCGGCAGCGGCTATGGGTGCGGTACTGGCTCCGGGTCCGGGTCCGGTTCCGGTTCCGGCGGCGGCAATGGCCGCGGCTGCGGCCGGGGTTCCGGCGGCGGTGGCGGCGGCACTGGCGGGGCACCGGTGGCGGCCGTGCCGGCGTCCGCTTCGCGGGTTCCGGCTGCGCTGCTTGACCAGCGACTGGAGCGGGCTCTGGTGTCATCTTGCGGGGCACTGTGACCTGTCTGTGACCCTCGACTACTGGCACCACCACCGCAGGGCACGATGACCCGCCCCCGCTGGCAGCGCCCGCTGTGGCGCCCGAAGGCCGCTGACCGGGTCGCACTTTCGGCTGGCGCCAGCGGTGGAGCGGATCACCCGCCGCACCCCGCGCAGTCGCGGCGGGCCGTAAGTCGAAATCACCCAGCAGCAAGGCAGTGATCGCCTCGGCGCGCAGCGTACGACCCCGCCCCCACGACTGCCCCCGCGCGGGGTCGTCACGGTCGGCGTCCCCGGTCCGCAGGTCCAGCCATTCTCCGCCGGGGAACGCGGCCCGCAGCGCCGCCTCGGCGTCACGCAGCTTCCGCAGGCCCACGCCGCGATTCTCCGGCACCCAGTGACCATTTCGCACGCCGACACGGTCAAGGTCCTCGCCCGCCTACTCAGTAGACGATCGCGGCGTGCGGTGGGAGCCCACCGATTGACGGGCCGCCGACCTTCTGCCGACAGCCCTCGTCCGAAGTCGCCGCTCTGCGCGGCGAACGAGCCGGACGGTACTACCCACGAAGCCGCGCAGACCTGGATGGCCGGCGCAGCTCCTGATGCCCGGTCATGCCGAATAGCGGACATGGCAGCCTCGCATAGTTATCCGCAGATCCGTATATCCAGTGGGCCGTGACGATCAGCAGGCCTGCCGCATCGTGCTCCGTAGCCAGGCGCGCCTATCGCCGATCATGCCGACGTTGTGGTTATGCCAACTGGCGCACTGAATCCCTTGTGTGGCAACGTGGTGCGGCTGAGGAGGTCGGCATAACGAACGACTCGGGCTGATGCTTCCTTCACCCATTCCGGTGAAGGAGGAGCAG
>DASYQM010000397.1:0-10068 GCA_036005525.1 Streptosporangiaceae bacterium | reverse complement strand
TACGACGGCAGCCTCAGCGGCCCATAAACCCCCGGAACTCGGTGATGTCAAAGTAGATCGTCAACGACACGATCTGGCCGTTCTCGATTTTCCAGACCTCCGCGTCATCTTGGTGAAGGCGACCGCCGGCCGGGTTCACGTAGTCATAGCTCACCACGGCTGCAGCATTCGTACCCTCGACGATCAGCTGCTTCAGTTGCACCTGGTCGACCGCCCGCAGGAAGCCACTGAACGAGCCGATGAAGGCCTCGCGGCCACGAGCGCCGAGCTTTCCGCTCGCATCGGCGAAGGCGACGCTCTCGGCGAGGTTGTCCTGCCACGAGCTGTCCTTTCGTGCCAGCCCGTCATAGAAGCGCTGTATGACGTCCTTGGTATCCATGGCCCCCTATCCCGTTGCGGCACTCCCGTTCCCGCCGCGATCGCCGGGGCCCACCTGAACGCCTCGATCCGCACCGGCACGCAGTGCCGCTACCAGCCCGCCCCGGGCCGCCCGGGACCGCTGGCGCACCTGACCGCGGAAATCCCCACCGCAAACCACCCGCCTCCCCTCGGCCCAGGTACGACCGTCAACCACCTGCCGACGGGCGCCGCCAGGCCCTGCCGCCATGCTGGTCCGGCCTTCGCCCCTGCCGCAACTGCGCGCAAAAGCGGATCTGCGCGCTGCTATCCACCGGGAAGACGCGGTTCTCAGCCGCGCCGAGTCGGCGATCTGGCGTCACGCTGCGTCTAAAAGTTGGTCACACATCGTGACTGGCGCTGGTCTCCTCCTGGCGCGCACGTAGCCGCCTGCGCAGAATCAAGGTTCGGCGCCGGATGAGGTTGGGTGACACAGATCCGGGCACTCTGCGCTTGCTCGGGGGAAGTGCTTGACGTAGATGATCTTCGCGAGAGTGTCGCTGCGGATTTGCCTGGGAGGCAATGGCCAAGACGGATGTGATCCGTACGCCCGGCGAGGGAAATCGTCGGTGTTGCCGGTGAACCGGCGGTGGACGCCCTTGGCCTCGCGATCACCGGCATCATCACGTTCTTCCCGCACAAGTGGAGTGCGGGCACCAGCCAGCCGTCGCGCCGGGGAGCGCGACCGGGCGGGGAGGTCAGCTGTCCCCGAATACCTGAAGGAGCAGGATCATCCCGGCGTCGATGTCGTCAGCCTCGATCGCCCCGTAGCCGAGCGCCAGGCCGGCCCGAGCGGGCTGGGTGACCTGGAACATCGAGAGCGGTTGCACGGCAACGCCGTTCGCCAGCGCCCGCTCGGCGATGTTCGTCATTTTATCGGCCGTTGCCGTCCGGGCCAGCGCGCTGAGGTGCAGGCCGGCTGCGGAGGGAATGGTCGTCAGGTGCCGGGAGAACTGTCCGGCGAGGATGCCGGCGATCGTGTCGTGGCGGCGCCGGTAGATCCCGCGCATCCGGCGGATGTGGCGGGCGAGGTGGCCGTCGTCGATGAAACGGGCCAGCGCGGCCTGGGTGGGGAGCGAGGTATGCCAGTCCGTGACATATTTTGCGGCGCGCAGCGCCGCGGATAGCGCTGGCGGGGCTATCACGAAGCCCACTCGCAGGGTTGGCAGCATGCACTTGGAGAACGAGCCCACGTAGATGACCCGGCCGCTTGTGTCCAGGGTGAACAGCGGCTCGATGGGCCGGCCACCGTAGCGGAACTCGCTGTCGTAGTCGTCTTCGATGATGGCCGCGTCGTGCCGGTCCGCCCACTCCAGCAGGGCGACCCGGCGCGGCAGGGACATCGCCGCCCCGAGCGGGTACTGGTGGGACGGGGTGACATACACCAGGCGCACCCCGGCAGGAAGAGCCTCAACCACCAGGCCGTGGTCATCGACCGGCACGCCCGCCACGTCGAGGCCGAGGGAGTCGAACAGCCACCGTGCCGGCGCGTAGCCGGGATCCTCGACCGCGACCCGATCGCCCGGCGCCAGCAGAACCCGTCCGATCAGGTCGAATGCCTGCTGAGTACCGCTGGTGACAGTGACATTCCCGGCGGGGGCGACGACGCCGCGGGACACGCCGGCATGGCGGGCGATCGCCTCGCGCAGCGCCGGATGGCCGGCCGGGTCACCGTATTGGCCGCGGCCGACCGCCGAGGCCCGCAGTTCGCGGGACATCAAGGCGCGCCAAGTCTGGAACGGGAACCGGCTCGCGTCGGGCAGGCCGGTGCGGAACTCGTAGCGGGCCGGTGCGGCAAAAGCGGTCGAGACTCGGATCCGCGACCAGACCGGCCGCGGGCGCAGCATGCCATCGGTCTTGCCCGCCGTCCGTTCCCCGCGAGCCACCCACTCGCTGACGAACGTCCCGGAACCCGCCTGGGAGGTCACGAAGCCCTCACCGTTGAGCCGGTCGTAGGCAACCGCCACCGTGCCGCGCGCGACGCTTAGCCGCCGCGCCAGCTCGCGGGTGGGCGGCAGCGAGTCACCAGGGCGAAGGCGGCCCGTGAGGATCGTGTCCCGCAGCTGGCGGTAGATCTCGCCCGCCAGATCCGCGCGCCCGAGCAGGCTGACGTGAACCTCCACTGGGGCGACGATACCGCGCGGAATTGGCCCAGTCACATTCCCCAGGAATTGGCTCTGGCACTCGGCCGCTGCCGTTCGTAGCGTCGGTGCTGCCGTCGGCGGCCGCAGCGGCCGGTGGCGCGGCGGAGGTAAGCCGGGACGCGGCGGCAGCAAGCCGCGCCAGCATGCTGCCATCTGCTCGCGTTTGGACGGACTGCTGCCCGGACCGCCACCATCGCCAAGCCCCGCTACCAGGAGTGGCTGGCCGCCACCGTAAGGGAGGAAGCACGTGGCCGATGACACCACCCCGGTCCTGATCGTGGGTGCCGGCCCCAGCGGGCTGTCCAGCGCACTGTTCCTGGCCCGGCACGGCGTCTCCTGCCAGCTGGTCGAGCGTCACCCCGACCTGCTCATCCACCCCCGTGCCCGTGGGCTCACGCCTCGCACCATGGAGGTCTACCGGCAGGCTGGCGTGGAGCCCGCGATCCTGGCTGCGGCGTACGCCGGGCCGGGCTTTGCCTGGGTGCCGGTGCGGGCCAGGACCCTGAACGACGAGTACTCAGCCCCTGACGAGCCCCAGGAGGACGACGGGGCCGGAGCTAGCCCCTGCAGCTTCGGGCCGATCGACCAGGACAAGCTCGAGGTAGTGCTGCGCGATGCGGCCCGCCGACTGGGCGCGGACATCCGGTTCACCAGCGAGCTGACCTCATTCGAGCACGACCAGAACGGCGTGACCGCGACGATCCGGGACGGGGGGACAGGCGCCGAGCGCACCGTGCGGGCCGGCTACCTGATCGCCGCCGACGGCGGCGCCAGCCCGATCCGCCAGCGGCTCGGCATCGCCATGGACGGCCCCGGCACCCTGTTCAGCACCATCACCGCGATGATCGACGCCGACCTCACCCCGGCCCTGCGCGGCCGACAGGCAACCATCGCCTACCTGGACCGGCCCCAGCCGTACACGATCCTGCTTGCGCACGACGAGGAGGGCAGGCGATGGGTCTTCGGCACCGGCTACGACGCCGAGCGGGAGTCGCCGGAGGACTTCGACGACGCCCGGGTGGCATCGCTGGTGCGGGCCGCGGCCGGCCTGCCCGACGTCGAGGTGCGGCTCCGGCCCCAGATCCCCGGCACTGAGATGAAGGTGCTGGCATTCCCCATCCGTGCCCAGCTGGCTCGGGCGTACCGCGCGGGCCGGGTGTTCCTGGTCGGGGACGCGGCCCACAGCTGGCCCCCCACCGGCGGGCTGGGCGCCAACACTGGGATCCAGGACGCGCACAACCTGGCCTGGAAGCTGGCGCTGGTGATCCGCGGCCAGGCTGGCCCCGCGCTGCTGGACACATACGAGCAAGAGCGCCGGCCGGTGGGGGCAATGACGATGGGGCAGGCGATGGCGCGCTTCAGCACCCGCATGGGGCCGGCGGACGCGGACCCGATCCTGCTCTACAGCGCGGTAGCGGCCGGATACCGGTACCGCTCCCCGGCGGCACCCGGTGCCGGCCAGGACGACGCGCCCCTGCCGCCGACCGAGCTGACCGGCCAGCCCGGGACCTGCGCTCCCCACGTCGAGGTCACCCACCAAGGCCGCAGGATCTCCACCCTGGACCTCTACGGCAGCCGTTTCGTGCTACTGACCGGGCCGGAGGGCGACCAGGTCGCGGCCACGGCCCGGCTCTCGGTGCCCGTTGACGTGTACCGCTTCGGGGCCGACCTGCAGCCCGCCGCCACCGCCGCCCACGGGATCGGGACCTCGGGCGCGCTCCTAGTCCGCCCCGATGGGTTCGTCGCATGGCGGGCGGAGAGCGGCCCTGCCGACTCAGCCGCGCTGCCGGTTGCGATGACGTCCATCCTCGGACACGACCAGGAGAGGGCCGTGGGGCAAGCTGGCCACCGTCCGCGGCCGGATGCAGGTCTGTACGGAGGTGCGGAGGTGCCGGAGTTGTGACGCAAGGGCGAATTCGCGGTCTTGAGCGCCTGCGGCTTGAGTTCGGTGCATGCGCTTCGCGCTTGGCCTCGCTTGATGCCGTAGTCGCCGAGGCCGGACTCAAGCTTGGTCACGGCTTTGTTTGCTTGCGCTCGCACGCGGCGTCGGAGCTGCTGGTCCGGCGTGCCTGTGAGCGTTTCACGCCGGACGTAGTCGATGAGCGAGCGGCGCAGCCTGATCAGCGCGTTCGCCGCTTTCGGCCTGGTCCTTCCCGAAGCAAGCCTGGCAGCGCCCGGGCTCCCGGGGGGCCGCATGCTGGCGATTTCGCCGATGCGAGCAGGTCCCTTGCGCCCCTAGTCTCGGGCCGCGGAAGGGAGCCGCTGATGACCTTTGAACCGCCGTCCCCTGCGACGGCGGTGCCCCCGTGCGCCGATCATCAGGCCCGAAGATCCGCATCACCGTGGCGCAGGTGCAGGCGGTGCGCGCGGGCACGGTCGCCGTGGCGGCCGCGATCGCAGGCGTCGTCACCAGCGAAGGTGCGGGCACCATCGCGGGGTTCGCCGTCCGGCTCGCCGTTGTCTCCCTGGCAGGCTTCGCCGTGCGCAGCTGCGCGCCAGCCGTCGAGGCGTGGGCTGACCGGTTCCCGCGCGCCGTCTGGGCATCGTCGGCGCCGTGCTGATCCTCGCCGGCCTGCTCACTCAGTCCATCCAGTACTGAGTGGTGATCTTCAACGTGCGGGTCGGCTGACATGCTGTACCGGCCCGAACCGGAGGAGCGGCGCCGGGTGCGCTACCGGCTGCGGTCCGCGCCGATGCAGGTAGCGCAGCAGTTCCTGGCCGCGCTGGCCCGTGACTGGGACAGTCCGCTCGACGCGCTGAGGGACCACCTGGACCGGTCCGCTCGCGGGCCCGCCGGGCCCCGATCGACGAAACCCGAGGGCATCATGACTGATCACGGATTCACCACCGTCGCGACCGCCAGGACGGCCGCCACGGCGGCCGCGCTGGCGGCCACGCTCGGGCTCGCCGCCGCGTCCTGGGTCATCGCGGTGTGGCAGATGCGTGGGATGGACATGGGAACCGCGACCCAGCTCGGCCCGTTCGGGGCCTTCATCGCCGTGTGGGTGGTGATGATGGCGGCGATGATGCTGCCGGGCACGGCCCCGGCTGCGGGCAGACGGGCTCAGGCCAGCGGCGGGGTGCGCGCCGTGCCGCTGTTCATCGGGTCCTACCTCGCTGTCTGGGCGCTGGTGGGCACCGTGGCGTATGCGCTGTACCGGCCGCACGGGCCTGTTGCTGCCGGAGTCGTGGTGATCGCGGCCGGTGTCTACGAGTTCACGCCGCTCAAGCGGGACTTCCGCCGCCGCTGCCGCGACCGCGTTCGCTCGGGACTGGAGTTCGGGCTGTGCTGCGCCGGCTCGAGCGCCGGGCTGATGGCAATGCTGGCGGCGCTGGGCGTCATGAGCGTCACCTGGATGTCAGTGATCGCACTCCTGGTGCTGGGCCAGAAGCTGCTGCCCCCCAAAGCCGCCATCGATGTTGCCCTGGCGCTCGCGATCGCCGGGCTCGGCGTCGCGATCCTCATCGCGCCCTCGCAGGTTCCCGGGTTCACACCACCGATGTGAGTGGCGCCGGGACGCGGGCCAGGCCCGGGCTGTCGTAATGAACAAAAGGAGAGAAGCAATGACCGATCACAAGACCGGAACACGTGAGGAATGGCTCGCCGCGGTAGGTCGCCTGCGGTGCAGGCGGGCCATTCGCCGTCCTCGCCGCGGATCCGCGCCCCGGCGATGAGTCTTCCATCATCCGGCCGTCTTACTGGAGATGCCGTGGCTTCCAAGGACCCGGTGCGGTGGCCAGAATCGTCGATCGTTAGAGGAGGACCTGAGATGCCGGAGCACAAGATCGGAACCCGCGAGGAATGGCAGGCGGCGCGCAGCGAGCTCGCGGAGCTAGAGGCGCAGCAGGCCCAGCGCGAGGAGGAGATCAAGCGGAAGCGGCGCGAGCTTCCGTGGGTGCCGGTGGAGAAGGACTACGCGTTCGACACCGAGGACGGCAAGAAGCAGCTCGCCGAGCTGTTCGACGGCCGCTCGCAGCTTCTGGCCTACAACATCATGTACGGCCCGGACTTTGAGATCGGAGCGTGCCCCGGGTGCACGGGCCTGGCCGACGGGTTCGACGGGCTGCTGCTGCACATGAACAAGCGCGATGTGACCCTGATCTGCATGTCGCGCGCGCCGATCGACCGGCTGGCGGCCTACCGGCAGCGGATGGGCTGGCAGTTCCCGTACGTGTCGACCTACGGCACCGACTTCCCGTTCGACTTCGGGCTTGCCCTCACCGAGGAGCAGGCCGCGCAGATCCCCGAGCTCCAGGAGATGGTGCAGAACCCGCCGGGCTGGCTCCAGTTCTGGGCCAGCCAGGTCGGCGCCCAGCTCAAGGACGGCCTACGCGAGAATCCCGGCTACATCGCGTTCGCGCAGGACAACGGAACCGTGTACCACACCTACACGGTCACGGCACCAGACCCGTTCGTCGCTCCCTACTTCAGCTTCCTGCTCGACCGGACGCCGAAGCCGCAGCCCGACGAGCCGCTCGACTACCGCAAGGACGAGTACCCGGACTGAGGAGATCTCGCGGTCGGAACGCGACGGCGACCGGATGGTCAGCCGGACGCTCGACGGCCACATCCAAGCGGCCGCCTACTGAGGAGGCGCGATGAGCAAGCTCAGGTGTCACATCTCGATCTCGGCAGGCGGATTTGTCGCCGGCCCGAACCAGAGCGAGGAGAACCCGCTCGGCGAGGGTGGGGAGCGGCTGCATGACTGGGCCGTTTCGCTGGCCGCCTGGCGCGGGTCGCATGGCAAGCAGGGCGGCGAGGTGAACGAGAGCACGCCGATCATGGAGGAGACGCTCGAGAACGTCGGCGACGGTGTGATGGGCCGCAACATGTTCGGGCTCGTGGGCGGCGGGGACTGGAGGGATGAGCATCAGCAGTACCTGGCGGCGGGGCTGCTGGACGAGCTCGAGCTCCACATCGTTCCGGTGCTGCTCGGGGACGGCGCTCGCCTCTTCGACAGCCTCGGGGGCGCCGAGATTGAGCTTGGGCAGGTCCGGGCGGTCAAGGCGCCCGGCGTCACGTACCTCAAGTACAGGGTGATGACATGAACTGGGTTGCCGCCGACCTGCCGGCGCGCTTCTGGCGGGGGCACTCGCGCCGGGGCCTGTTCGCAACCGGCGGCTTGCTCACCGGCCGGGAGGCGAGGGTCGCGGGTCCAAGCTTTGAGGAATGGCTGGTGGGGGACTCGTGATCCGGACCGGGCCAATAACGGCCTGGATCGGCGCGACGCGGCTTCGCCGGTTCGGCGCGCAAGAAGGTAGGTAGCGGATGCAGCAGACCAGCGTTTTTGAGATCGCGGCGGCGGCGCGGCGGCGTTGGCTGGCACTCTACGTCCTCTGCGCCGGCATGCTGATGATCGTCCTCGACGCGACGATCGTGAACGTCGCCTTGCCGTCTATCCGGGAGGACCTGGGCTTCAGCCAGAACGGCCTCGCGTGGGTGGTGAACGCATATCTGATCGCGTTCGGCGGCCTCCTGCTGCTCTCGGGACGGATCGGCGATCTGATCGGCCAGCGGCGCGTCTTTTTGGTCGGGCTCGGCGTCTTCACCGGCGCGTCCCTGCTCTGCGCGCTCTCCCAGAGCCAGGGTCTTTTGATCGGAGCCCGCTTCGTCCAGGGAGTCGGCGGAGCGCTCACCTCCGCTGTCATCCTCGGGATGATCGTGACCATGGTCCCCGAGCCCCGGGAGCAGGCGAAGGCGATCGGGGTTTACACGTTCGTCGCGGTCGCGGGCGGCTCGGTCGGGCTGCTGTTGGGCGGCGTGCTCACGGAGACGATCAACTGGCATTGGATCTTCTTCGTGAACGTGCCGATCGGCGTCGCGACCGCGCTGCTCGCGATCAGGCTGGTTCCCGGCCGCGAGGGGCTGGGCCTCGCCGCCGGCGCCGACCTCCCGGGCGCGGCGCTGCTCACCGGCGGCCTCATGCTCGGCGTGTACACGATCCTCGGGGTGGCCGAAGAAGGGTGGGGATCAACTCAGACGCTCGCCCTCGGTGCCGTGGCGATCGGTCTGCTCGGCGCGTTCGTGGCCCGCCAGTCGCGGGCCGCGAACCCGTTGATGCCGCTGCGGCTCTTCCGCTCCCGCAACGTCTCCGGGGCGAACGTGGTGCAGGCGCTCCTCGTCGTCGGGATGTTCGGGATGTTCTTCCTCGGCGCGCTCTACATGCAGCAGATCCTGGGCTACGACCCGCTCCAGGTCGGCCTCGCCTGCCTGCCGATGACGGTCGCGATGGGCACCATGTCCTTCCGCTTCACGGGGCAGCTCAACCTGCGGTTTGGCCCGAAGGCGACGCTCGTCCCCGCGATGGGCTTCATCCTCGCCGGGCTGCTCCTTCTCGCCCGCACGCCGGTCGACGCTACGTATGTGAAAGACCTGCTGCCTCCAATGATCCTGACCGGGCTGGGCGCCGGGCTCGGCTTCCCGTCCCTGATGACGCTCGCGATGTCGGGCACCACGGAAAGCGACTCGGGGCTTGCGTCGGGGCTCGTCAACACCAGCGTTCAGGTGGGCGGCGCGATCGGGCTGGCCGTGCTCGCCACGCTCGCGACCGAGCGAACCGGCAATCTGGTCGCCGGCGGCGAGCCCGCGGCCGCGGCGCTCAACTCCGGCTACCACCTCGCATACCTCACCGGCGCCGGGCTGGTGGCCGTCGCGATCGCGGTGGCAGTGAGCTTCCTGCGCGCTCGGGTCCCCGAGGGCGCCCCGCAGCCCGAACCCGTTCCCGAGGTGCCCACCGAGCCGGCTCCCGGCGCGGCCACCAAGCCGGAGGCGCCCTCGTTCCGGGTCAAGCCGCTCCCGGCCTACGCCGAGACCCAGGCCGCGGGCTGCCAGGAGACGGGCATGCGAGTGGTGATCGGCTGCGGCGGGTGCGCCGGCTCGGCGCCGTAGAGTCGGGCGCGAGCGATGGCGAGCGACTACGCGCCGACCCCGGCAGAGAATTTCCTCGACCCCGACCATCCGACGCTGTTTCCCCGGCTCACGCCGGAGCAGATCAAGTACCTGGCGGAGATCGGCACCCAGCTCACATTCGCGCGCGGGGACGTCGTGTTCGAGCACGGCCAGCGCGAGACCCCGCTCTACGTGGTCCAGAGCGGAGCCATCGACATCATCGACCACGCGCCGGAGGGCGATCGGTACTTCACCCAGTGCAGGGCGGGAACGTTCGCCGCCGACATCTCGATGTTCACCGGCGAGCCGACCCTTGCCGCCGGGTACGCGGCCGAGCCTACCTCGCTCGTGGCGCTCGCGCCGGAGGATGTGCGCCGGGTCGTCGCGACCACGGCCGAGCTAGGCGACCTGCTCCTGCGGACGATGGTCACCCGCCGAGAGTGGCTTCAGGGCCGCGGTCTGGGTCAGCACCGGCTGATCGGCTCACGATGGTCGGGAGAGTCCTTCGCCGTAAGGGAGCTCTTGGAGCGCAACCTCGTTCCCTTCACCTGGCACGACCTCGCCACCGACGCCGACAGCCGGATCCTGATCGAAGGGCTTGGCATCGGGGAGGCCGAGTGCCCGGTCCTGGTCCGCTCC
>DASYQM010000396.1:0-22383 GCA_036005525.1 Streptosporangiaceae bacterium | reverse complement strand
GGTTGCTGCTGGCGACTGAGGCCCGGCTGCTGGGGCATGGCGGTGTGCGGGCTGTTGCTGAGGTGGCGGGGGTCAGTGAGACAACTGTCCGCGCTGGCGTGTTCGAGCTCGAAGAAGGGCAGGCTCCGTTCCCGGAGGGCCTGTGGGGTTGCATAACACGGCCATCGGTCTTGACCTGGGCTTCTATGCAGCCCGCTCATACTCGTTGATGAGGCCGCCGAGGACAGGCCGACGCTGAATCCGCTCATGGGAGAGGTCCGCGAGAGGGTGATCGGGCCGGGGCGGGCGGAGCTGCCGACCGCGATGGGGCCGCCGTCCGTTGTAGTGGGCCGCGTACTCGTCCAGGACCGTCCGCAGATGCCGCTGGCCGAAGATCAGCATCCGGTCAGTGACCTCGGTCCGGGCGGTGAGCACGAACCGCTCGGCATGAGCGTTCGCCCGCGGACTCTGCGGCGGGATCTTCACCACCTCGATGCGGCATCGGCCAGGACCGCGTCAAAGGCCACGGTGAACTGTCCGGCCCGGTCCCGGATCAGGAACCGGAAGTCGGCGGCACGATCACCAAGATCCATCAGCAGGTTGCGGATCTGCTGCACGGTCCAGGCACCGTCCGGGTACGCAGTGATCCCGAGGATGTGCACGAAGCGGCTACCTATCTCCATGACGAACAGGCAGTACAGCCGCTGCAGAGTCACCGCGCAGTCCACGTGGAAGAAATCGGTGGCGAGCATCGTCGCGGCCTGCGCGTTCAGGAACTGCCGCCACGTCGTGCCGGAGCGCCGTTGCGGTGCCGGAGGGATCTTCAGCGCCCTGAGCACCCGGCGGATCGTGGACGCGCTGACCCGATGGCCGAGTTTGAGCAGTTCGCCCTGGATCCTCTTATATCCCCAGCCATGATTCTCGGTGGCGAGCCGCTCGATCAGCGCCGCGATCTCGGTGCTGACCGGCGGCCGGCCCGTCCGGCGAGGATTGGTCCACTTGCGGGCGACCAAGCGGCGGTGCCACCGCAGGACGGTACCGGGGGTAACCAGCCGGTGTATCCGCAACCGTGCTGGCAGGAGCCGGATCAGCGCAGCGAGGATCGCGCGGTCAGCCCAGTCGAGCCGAGGCCGCGGATTGGCCCGGCGCAGCACAGCGACCTCGTGCCGCAGCACGAGCAGCTCAGCATTCTTTGATGCCGATGACCGGCCAAGTAGGATCAGCCACCCGCAGAGGCGGATGAAGATGAGATAGAGCAGGCGGAAAGACACGGATGATCATGATGCCGTACGCCGAGCTGGCCCATCGCTGCAGCTCACAGAGCATGCAGACTTCTGACACCCCACAGCGTCGTCACTGGTGACCACGGCGGCGTCGGAGGTCCCGACCACCCCAGCCGCATGAAGGTCCTTGACGACGCCGTAGCCGACCCGCGCCGCGGCCTCGTCCGGGTAAGTGCCGATGCAGATGAATACCGCATCAGGCTTCGCCATGTCGTCTCCCTGTTCTCACCGCATCCCCGGCAGACACGACGACGGGTATCAGCCGCTTCCCCAGACCACAACAGCGAGCCTGCCGACGGCCAAGGTAATACGGGTCCTCTCGGTCCGATGCCAGGATGCGCACTGGCGTCATGGCCCGCACATCACCCGCCCGGGGTAACGATCAGCTGGCCTGGATCCCAGCCCGGTGTTCATGGACGGCCGGTCCATCTCCAAGGACACGTGGTTTGACGCTCTCAAGGGCCGGGCAGTGGCCCTCAGCCCCCAGCCCGGCACCCATAACCAGCGCCGCATGCTCGTCCTGTCCACGACTCGCCCTCTTTGCGGCCGCGAAATGGTGAACTGCTGCCCTATCCGCCCTGACCGCCTGCGGCTGCCTGACGTCACGCCAGCCGCATCGGCCATATCGAATTGTTCTGCGCTCCTTGACCTGGCTGAACGCCGGATTCACGGACCGTTCATACTCGGCGTTATGCCCGGTATGTCTGGTTGCCGTTCATACCAAGTGCTCACTTTCCGTAACGGGCCATCTCTTGCGTCAGGTGACCTGCCAAATAGCGTCAAAGACTCCCCGCCATCTAACGAGGAAGGTCACATAATGGGTTCGCTGGTAGGAACGGGGTACTGCTGAGCCGGGAGTGGCGCGGAGCCGGACGAGATGAAGATCATTACGCGCCGTCCTGGCGGAGCTGAGGACCGCCGCGTGCCCGTCGAGCGTGGTCAGCGCGAGATCGTCCGAAGCCACTGGATACTCAACGAGTGCCGAACGCCACTCGAAACAGGAGCTACGCGAGGCAATCGCCGACATGGCCCTGTCGACCCGCAGACCGTACGCGAACAGGGCGCGCCCGGACTCGTTGTACAGCTCCGACCCGCCTCAATCGAAGGCTGCCGCTGTGACGCGGAGCGATCCGTCTTCGTTGAAGCGGTACGAGCTGTCCCGTCTCAGCCGTCACGTCGGCAAAGTCCTGCGGATCGACGGGGCTCTGAGACGCTGGCACCCCATCTTGTCTCAGCCATCATGTCGTTTCCGGAGCCGCAGACCCTGCATCACCGTTGCCATTCGGATGCGGACTGACGTCGTATCGATCACCGGGCATCGCAGATCGTGGCCTTACCCAAATGCTCTGACGTGCAGCAACGTCATCAAGCACCGGTTTTGTAGATCTGAGCGCTCAGTTCGGGACGAAGTTGACGTCAACACGTACCGCCTCTTCGACCTCGAACGCGAAGTCCCCACGGACTTCTACGACCTCGACCAAGCGGTGACGGATGGCTTCTTGTCCCACCACGAGGCCTTGATCAAAGCGCCCAGCTAACCGTCATGTCGGCCATCACCGGCCCGTTTGTGAACGACCCCTCATGAGGAATCTGGGTTGATGGCGCTGCCGACGGCGCCGCCTCCACTGGTGACCGTCCAGACTCAGAAGCACGCGGTGAACTGGATAGCACGCAGTGGACGCCAGGTAACGGCGGTCAAATGACGGTCAAGCGCGAGATCTCATTCGCCTGATCGAGGCATCTGCGAGCAACTGACCAGTTAAAACGTTGGAGCGGGTGACGGGAATCGAACCCGCACTATCAGCTTGGGAAGCTGACGTTCTGCCATTGAACTACACCCGCGCGTCCCCGGCTCATTCCGCTTTGCCGGGCCTGGGCACGCCCCGACATCGTACCGGACGGGCGAGGCGGTAGACCGGGGATGGCGGGCTGCTCAAGCTGGCCTGGTGGGCAGACCCGGGAGGCATGGCACGAGAGTGCGACAGCACGAGCGGACGCCCATGGCAGGAACCCGGTCGCCTACCGGCTCTCCTGGTACTGGCGCAGCTGCGCCCGCAGCGCTGCACATTCCTGCTCCAGGTCCCTGACCTGCGCCTCCAGCTCAAGGATGCGGCGGATGCCGGCCAGGCTCATGCCCGCATCCGCAAGCCGGACCACGTACTGGACCACCGTGATCTCACGCCGCGTGTACCGGCGCTGGCCGCCATCGGACCGGGACGGCCTGACCACGTTCAACTGGTCGAGGCGCCGCAGGAACGCCTGCTGGACCTCGAGCATGACTGACACCTGCCCGACCGTGAACAGGGGCAGGTTCTCGTCGTCGATGGGCAGCGGAGGCAAAGCTCACTCCAGGACTCCAAAAGCCCGGGATGCGGTCGCGGGCCCGGTGAGGCTCCCACCGGGCCCGCGGTCTGTTACCGCCCTCAGGCAGCGATCTCCTTCTGGCCGGTGTGGATCTCCACCTTACGGGGCTGCGCCTTCTCAAGCAGCGGCAGCCGCACAGCGAGCACACCGTTGGTGTACGCGGCGTCGATCTTCTCAGAGTCGAGCGCGTCCGACAGGTAGACCCGGCGAGTGAAGGTACCCATCACCCGCTCACGCCGGAACGGGCGCTCGCCCTCGGCGTACTCCTCGGCGCGGCTCGCGCCGACGGTGAGCGCGCCACGGTCGACGGTGACCTCGATGGACTCGGGGTCGATGCCGGGCAGGTCGAAGCGGAGCTCCACCTCATCCTTGCGCCGGATGCTGTCCATCGGGATGACGGACCGCCTGGTCGCGGCGCCACCGTTGGTGGTGCCGAACACCCGCCGAGCGAACCGGTCGAACTCCTGCGTGAAGGGGTCGAACGAGGTAAGCAGCACTGCGGTTCACCTCCAAAGTTTCCTGGATCCATAGATCAAGGCTCGTTTAGGTTTCTACATAAAGAAACCTAACACTTAAGTTGTAGGTTTGCAACTCCTGACCCGGTCGCGCCGGCCCGGGGCGCCCGGCCTACCCGACCCGCTCGATGATGGTCGCGTTCGCCTGGCCGCCGCCCTCGCACATCGTCTGCAGTCCGAACCGGCCACCTGTGCGCTCAAGCTCATGCAGCAGCTTGGTCATCAGCACGACACCCGTGGCGCCAAGGGGGTGGCCCAGCGCGATGGCACCGCCGTTGGGATTCGTCTTCTCCAGCGACGCCCCAGTGTCCCCCGACCAGGCGATGAGCACCGGCGCGAACGCCTCGTTGACCTCGAAGACGTCGATGTCGCCGACCAGCAGGCCCGCTTTGGCAAGCACCTGCTCTGTGGCGGGGATCGGCGCGGTGAGCATGAACACCGGGTCGCCGCCGGTGACCGCCAGCGCGGTGATCCGGGCCCATGGGATGAGCCCGTGCCGCTGGACCGCCGCCTCGGAGGCCACCAGCACAGCGGCAGCTCCGTCGGAGATCTGGGACGACGTCGCCGCCGTGATCTCCCAGCCCTCGCGCAGCGGCGCCAGCGCGGCCATCTTCTCCAGCGAGGTGTCTCGGCGCGGCCCCTCGTCCACGCTCACCCCGTTCACCGGGGTGATCTCCCGCTCGAACCGGCCCTCGTCGATCGCCCGCACCGCGCGCCGGTGGCTTTCCAGCGCGAACTCCTCCAGCTGATCCCGGCTGATCCCCCACTTCTCACAGACCAGCTGCGCGCCGCGGAACTGGGAGATCTCCTGATCCCCGTACCGGTCCTTCCAGCCCTCCCCGAACGGCAGCGGCATCCCCTTCTCGGCCGCCAGCATGATCGACGACCCCATCGGGACCACGCTCATGCTCTCCACGCCCGCCGCGACGACCAGGTCCTGGGTTCCCGACAGCACCGCCTGCGCTGCGAAGTGCACGGCCTGCTGAGAGGACCCGCACTGCCGGTCGACGGTGACGCCCGGCACGTGCTCGGGCAGCCCGGCCGACAGCCACGCCTGACGGGCGATGTCCAGCGACTGCGGGCCGACCTGGGAGACGCACCCCATGATCACGTCCTCGACCGCACCGGGGTCGGCGCCGGTGCGGGCCACCAGCTCGGTGAGCGCGTGCGCCGCCAGGTCCACCGGGTTGATGCCCGACAGGCCGCCGTTGCGCCTGCCCACGGGGGTACGGACCGCTCCGACGATGAATGCCTCCGCCACGACGCCCTCCGCGCGCTGGGGACGAACCGCCCCTTGATCTGCTCAGTCACCCTGATGTTACCGCCGGGTTAACCTTCGGGCCCATGCCACACAACGACATACCGTGGCAGTCCGCTGCCCCGGCGGCACCCTTGCCCGGCGGGCCGGGGACTGACCCCGGACCGTAGCGGACCTATGCTCGTAACAGAAGCCCCGTCGCGGCGGGGGCCGCCAGCGAGCCAGGAGGATGCTATGGCCGCAGGGTTGATCCTGCTGGTGTTCCTGGCGCTGCTGGTGGCGTTCAGCTGGTCCAGGTTGCGCCGCCGTCTGGGCATGGGCACCACCAGCGGCCGGACCTGGCTGATCGTCATGGCAGTGTTCATCGTGGGCGTGCTGGCGTTGTGGGTGTACTCCACCCAGGGGGGCGGCTGAGCGGACCCGCCGGTGAGCCAGGCGGGGATCTGGTGGCGCCGGCAGGCTGGTAGCTGGCCGTCCAGCTGGCTCAGCCGGCGGCTGGACCGGTCCTGATCGGCATCTCGAACCAGACCACCTTGCCCTTCTTGGTCGGCCGCGTGCCCCAGCGGCTGGCGATCTGATCCACCAGGTACAGCCCCCGGCCGCCCTCGTCGGTCTCCTCCGCGCTGCGGATCCGCGGCATGCGCAGATCGGCGTCGAAGACCTCGACCCATACCGCCGCGGCGCCCCGGCGCAGCCGCAGCGTGAAGTGCTTGGCGGGCGGCGGCGGGACCTCGTCGCGCAACTTCCCCGCCGCCCACGCCCGTGGCGGCCGGCCCGGCCCGAGGGCGGCCCCCGCCGGCTCCAGCGCGGTCCGGCGCGGCCGCCGGACCGGCAGGGCTGTGTGCAGGACGACGTTGGTGACCACCTCCGAGACAAGCAGGCAGATGAGATCGGCCTGCTTGGCGGGCACGCCCCAGCGTGCCAGGGCCGCCCGCGCCTGGCGGCGCGCCTCGGAAACCTTGATCGCCTCGGCCGGGAACGACCACTCCCACGAAGCGAGGTCGTTCCGCGAGGTCCGCACCACGACGATGGCCATGTCGTCGTCGATATCCCCCGGCACCGCCTCCTCCGCAGCCTGGGCGATCGCCTCGACACCGGCCCCCGCCACCGCGCGGACCGCGCGGCGGAGCATCTCGACCGCCTCCGCCTCGGAGTAGTGGCCGGTGCCGTCGGTGCGCTGCCGCCGGTCGGTGAGGCCGTCGGTGTAGAAGACCAGGGTGGACCCCGGCGGAAGCTGGCGGGTCTCCTCCCGGTAGGTAGGCAGGCCCGGCATACCTTTGCCGCGCACCCCCAGCAGGACTCCCTTGTGCTCGATCTCCAGCTCACCCACCTCACCGTCGGTGATGAGCAAGGGCGCGTCGTGCCCGGCGTTGGCGAACGACAGCGCGCGGGACCATGCGTCATAGACCAGATAGGTGCAGCTCACAGTGGGCGGATCGAGCTGGTCAGGCGAGTCCGGCGTGGTCGTCCCCAGCGTCCGGCACCAGTCATCCAGCTTGCGCAGCATCTCCGCGGGCGGTATGTCGTCCTGGGCGAAGGCGCGCAGCGCGGCCCGCAGCTGGCCCATGACCGCGGCCGCCCGGGCGCCGCGTCCTTCCACGTCGCCGATGACGATGCCGACCCGGCCCGCCGACAGCGGGATCAGGTCGTACCAGTCGCCGCCGACCTGGGTCTGGATCCCCTGGCCGTGGGTCTCCAGCGGCTTGGCGGGCACGTATCGCCAGGCGACGTCGAGGCCGTCCAGGGTGGGCAGCCGTTGCGGCAGCAGGCTGGTCTGGAACGCCAGCGCGGTGCGGCGTTCCTCCTCGAACAGCATCGCGTTGTCGATGGCGATGGCCACGCGGTCGGCGATCGCCGCCATGAAACCGCGGTCGCCGGCGTCATAGTGGCGCTCCCCGGAGCCCGTGAGCCGGGATAGTCCCAGGCTCATCACACCGAGCAGCTCGCCACGTGCGCACAGCGGGGCAGCGATGACCGAGACGAGCCCGGCCTCCTCGCTGGCGCGCAGGCTCTCCGCGTGCGGCGCGGGGTAATGCCCGTCGCGCAGGTCCCCCACCACCACCGCGTCCCGGAGGGCCATCGCCTGCTGGCAGAAATGACCGTCCGGGAACACGATCTGCTCGCCCACCCTGGCCCAGCTGCCCGGCGGCGGCGTCCAGCCCTGGACGTTGATCTGTGCCCGGCGGATCAGCTTGTCGCCGTGAAACAGGTCGATGAAGCAGTGATCGGCGAACTGGGGGACCAGCGTCTCGGCCACATGCCGCAAGGTGACGTCGAGTTCGAGCGAGCGGGCCAGCCGCTCCCCGATCCGCTCCAGCAGGCCGATCCGGTCCCGCTCGCGCAGGCTGGCGCGCCTGGTGGCCCGGTGGGCGATGATGACGATCCCGTCGATCGCGCCGGGGGACCGGCTCAGCGGAACGGCCTGCGCCCGGACGAAGACCCGCGACCCGTCGGAACGCACGCTGGTGAAGGTGCCGTCCCAGGCACCGCCGTTAAGCACCTGCCGGACCAGCTCGGCCGTCTTGCCGAGATCCCCCTCGTCGAAACCGAGCGAGACGATGGGCCGGCCGACGAGCCGCTCGGCCTGATCCGGGAAGCCGAACAGCTCAACCGCGCAGCCGTTCGCGTACAGCAGATTGCCGACCGGGTCGGTGACCAGCACCGCCGCCTCGATCTGCCCGAGGACGGTGTCGGCGGGCAGGAACGCGGCGAGCCCGCTCTTCTCCCGGCGCCTCACCGGGCGATCTCCCGGTCAGGGCGGGCGCCCGGCGCACCGCGGCGGTCAGTGGGCGTCGACGAACACGTGCGCGGCAACCCGGCGGGGCAAGTCCGCCGTGATGCTGCCGGCTCTGCCCTCACTTGTCACCCGCACGCCGTCGTCGGTAGTTGCGAGCGTGACCTCGCGTCCGGGTTGTATCCCGCTGCGCCGGAGTTTAAGCATCAAGTCGGCGTCGCTTTGGACTTGTTCGCTGATCCGCCGGACCACGGCCGGGCCTGCGCGGCTGGTCGCCGCCTTGTCCATCGGCTCGACGGACTCCCGGCCCGCCGCCACCGCCCGGTCGGCGGCGTCGGCGGGCACCCCAAGCTCGCCGAGCCCGGGGATGACGTTCCCGTGCGGGCAGCACACCGGATAACCGAGCAGTTCCACCAGGCGGCGCTCGACCTGCTCGGAGATCACGTGCTCCCAGCGGCACGCCTCGACATGCACCTCTTCCCAGGGCAGGCCGATCACCCCCACCAGCAGGCACTCGGCCAGCCGGTGCTTGCGCATGACCCGGGTCGCGAGCGCGCGGCCGTTTTCGGTCAGCACAAGCTGCCGGTCGCCCTCCAGCCTCACCAGGTCATCGCGTTCCATCCTGGCCACGGTCTGGCTGACGGTCGGCCCGCTCTGCCCCAGCCGCTCGGCAATCCGGGCACGGAGCGGGACGATGCCCTCCTCCTCACACTCGAAGATGGTCCGCAGATACATCTCCGTGGTGTCGATCAGCCCGTGCGCGGTCACCGCTACTCCCTTCGCAGCCGATGGTATGCGCTTGCGCCTGTTACGCAATTGCGGCCGCGACGGGAAGGGCATGTCTCGTGGATCTATGCCGTCGCGAGCGGTTGCCGGCGGGCTGGATCGCAAGGCGGAGGAGGAGCCGACAGTGGGGCTATCGGCGGCGACGACAACGCCGCGAGACGCCCGCCCGGCAGCCGCGCAGCGGGCTGGAGATCCGCGGGACACGCGCTCGGTCAGGGGGCGAGGCGCTCGACGACCCAGTGCGCTCCCTGGCGGCTGTAACGCAGCCGGTCATGCAGCCGGTTCGTACGGCCTTGCCAGAACTCGACGATGTCATGCCTGAGCCGGTAGCCGCCCCAGAAGCTGGGCATGGGCACCGCCGTACCCGCCGGCCAGCGCTGCTCGAGCCGCGCGTAACGGTCGTCGAGCACCGCACGGGAGCCGATCACCGACGACTGCCTGCTTGCCCACGCCCCGAGCTGGGAGCCATGTGGCCGGGAATGGAAATATGGCTCGCTTTCCCGCTCGGACAGCGGCGAGACCGCGCCCTGGATGATGACCTGGCGGCGCAGCGCGTACCAGGGGAACAGCAGGCACGCCCAGGGGTTGCCCGACAGGTCCTGGGCCTTGGCGGACGTGCGGTTGGTATAGAAGGTGAAGCCGTCCTGCCCGTGGCTCTTGAGCAGCACCGACCGCGCGCGCGGCCGCCCGGAGCCCGTCACGGTGGACAGCACCATCGCGTTGGGCTCCGGCAGGCCAGCCGCTTCCGCGTCGGCCAGCCAGCCCGTGAACTGGACCACGGGATCCGAAGCGAGCATGGCTTCGTCCAGGCCCGGGCCTACCTGCGGGGCCGGTTCACCCAGGCCCGGCCCCTGCCGCGGGGCCGGTTCACCCAGGCCCGGGCCCGCCTGCGAGGCCGGTTCATCAAGGCCCGGGCCCTGCGGCCGGGCCGGTTCACCCGGGTCCGGGCGCTCTGGCCCGGCTGGCTGGCCCGCCGCGGGCGGATGATCGTCGGCCTTCACGGGTACTGATCCTCACACAGCCGCAGCCGGACCGGCGAGCCGGGAGCACCTGGTGGCGGTTATCACGTCCCGCAGCGCTACCGGCCGGCACTCCACACGAGGTTGAATTGATCAGGCTGCGGTACGCGCGCCACCCGTCACGGCGCCGGAAGCGACCCGAACCGGGTCACGTCACTCACGAGGAGACGCGAGGAGGCGCAGAATGTCCGACTTCAGGCCGGGGCTCGAAGGCGTCGTGGCATTCGAGACGGGGATCGCCGAGCCCGACCGGGAAGGGGGCTCTCTTCGTTACCGCGGCGTGGACATCGAGGATCTCGTCGGCCACGTCACCTTCGGCCGCGTATGGGGCCTGCTGGTGGACAACGCCTTCACGCCGGGCCTGGCCCCAGCCGAGCCGTACCCGATAACCGTGCACTCCGGTGACATCCGGGTAGACGTGCAAAGCTCGCTCGCTATGCTCGCCCCCGCATGGGGCATGCGGCCGCTCCTCGACATCAGCGACCAGCAGGCCCGCGACGACCTGGCGCGCGCCTCGGTGCTGGCGGTGTCCTTCGTGGCTCAGGCTGCCAGGGGGCCTGGCCTGCCGGCGATCCCCCAGGAACGCGTGGACGAATCAGACAACATCGTCGAGCGGTTCATGATCCGCTGGCGCGGCGACCCGGACCCGCGGCATGTCAAGGCGGTGGACGCCTACTGGACCTCGGCCGCCGAGCACGGCATGAACGCCTCCACGTTCACCGCCCGGGTGATCGCCTCGACCGGGGCCGACGTCGCGGCGGCCCTGTCCGGGGCCGTGGGCGCCATGTCGGGGCCGCTGCACGGCGGCGCGCCCGCGCGGGTGCTGCACATGATCGAGGAGGTCGAGCGGACCGGCGACGCGACAGCCTACGTCAAGGCGGTGCTCGACCGTGGCGAACGGCTGATGGGATTCGGGCACCGGGTCTACCGTGCCGAAGACCCCCGCGCCCGTGTGCTGCGCCGGACCGCCAAGGAACTCGGCGCCCCCCGCTACGAGGTCGCGGCGGCGCTAGAGGAAGCGGCCCTGGCCGAGCTGCACGCCCGCAGGCCGGACCGGGTCCTGGCCACGAACGTGGAGTACTGGGCGGCCATCGTTCTGGACTTCGCCCAGGTCCCCTCGCACATGTTCGCTTCCATGTTCACCTGCGCGCGCACCGCGGGCTGGGCCGCGCACATCCTGGAGCAGAAGCAAACCGGGCGGCTGGTCAGGCCGAGCGCCCGGTACGTGGGCCCGGGGCCGCGCCCGGTCCGGGACGTGGAGGGCGCCGCCGCGCTGGACGAGGCCTGACCCGGGCCCGGCCACTGGCCGTCCTCACTATCCCCACCAGCCCCAACAGTCACACCCGTCACTCGGTTTGCGTCGGCTCCTTCGTGATCATGGGATTACTGCTGTTAGAGCGATAGTAAGCCCATGATCATGATTGCAGCGGTGGCGGTGGTGCGAGAGGAACCCGGCGTGCCGCACGCGTCGCGGCCGGCAGGGTCAGCTGAGCGTCACCGTTAGGGTGAATGGCGTGACCGATTTCATCGCCATCCCGGCAGAGATCAAGCCCGCCGACGGGAGGTTCGCCAGCGGCCCGTCCAAGGTGCGCCCCGAGCAAGTGGCCGCGCTCGCCGCCTCCGGCGCCACCTACCTGGGTAACTCCCACCGCCAGGCCCCGGTCCGCTCGCTGGTCCGGCGGGTGCGCGAGGGTCTCGCCGAACTGTTCGCCCTGCCCGACGGCTACCGGGTGGTGCTGGGCAACGGCGGCACGACCGCCTTCTGGGACATTGCGGCATTCGGCCTGGTCAGCGAGAGATCCCTGCACCTTTCGTTTGGCGAATTCTCGTCGAAGTTCGCGAAGGTGATCGGGGGCGCGCCCTGGCTGGCCGCCCCGGCCGTGATCGAATCGCCGCCAGGCAGCCATCCTCAGCCGCGGGCGGAGCCAGGCGTGGACACCTACGCGCTCACCCATAACGAGACCTCCACCGGCGTCGCCATGCCGGTCCGCCGGGTGCCCGGGGCCGACCCGGGCGCGCTGGTCATCGTGGACGCCACCAGCGGGGCGGGCGGGCTGCCGGTCGACATCGGCGAGACCGACGTCTACTACTTCGCGCCGCAGAAATGCTTCGGGTCCGACGGCGGCCTGTGGATCGCGCTGATGTCGCCCGCGGCGCTGGCGCGGGCCGCCGAGATCGCGGCCGACCGCTATGTTCCCGGCTTCCTCTCGCTGCCGCTCGCCATCGACAACTCGGCGAAGCTGCAGACCTACAACACCCCCTCGGTCGCAACCCTGTTCCTGCTCGCCGAGCAGGTGGAATGGATGCTCGGCCAGGGCGGCCTGGACTGGACCACGGCCCAGACGGCGGACTCGTCCTCCCGCCTGTACACCTGGGCGGAGAAGTCGCCGCACGCGGCGCCGTTCGTGGCCGACCCGGCCATGCGGTCGCAGGTGGTCGGCACGATCGATTTCGCCGACACGGTGGACGCGGCCGCGGTCGCGGCGGCCCTGCGGGCGAACGGCATCGTGGACACCGAGCCGTACCGCACGCTGGGGCGCAACCAGTTGCGCATCGGCATGTTCCCGTCGGTGGACCCGGCCGACGTGGAGGCGCTGACCGCCTGCATCGACTACCTGATCGAGCGCCTGTAACGACCCGCCGGCCGCGGCCCTGGGTCAGAGCGGCACGGCTGGGTCAGTGCAGCACGGCTGGGTCAATGCAGCACGGCTGGGTCAGTGCAGCACGGCCCCGATGAGCACACCCAGCACCAGCAGCGCGAGCACCGTAGGGAGCAGCCAGCGCGCGGTGCGGTTCACAGCTGGCAGCTTACTGGCCCGCTCAGCCGGGCCAGCTCAGCCGGCGCCCAGGCTGGCCCGCCTCGGCCGGGCGGCTCAGGCGGGCGGCTCAGCTAGGCGGCTCAGGCGGGCGGCTCAGGCGGGCGGCTCGGCCGGGCGGCTCCGCCGGGCCAGTCCAGCTGGCCATTCAGGCGGGCTGGCTCGAGGCGGGCGCGAGCAGCGGCCAGGCGCCGAGGGTTTCGTAGCGGGGCTGCTGCTGCAGGCGGCTGCGAATCAGGTAGATCTCGCCGGCGGTCCAGCCCGTGCCGGCGAAGCCCGCCAGCGTCGCCACCAGAGTCCGCACATCGGCGGGCGCCCGGCACCGCGCGAGGGTCAGGTGCGGCTGGTACCGCCTGCCCTCCTGGGCGGGGGGCACGCCCGCACGGGTCGCGCCGGCGGCGACCGACTGCGCCAGCCGTGCCAGCCCACGGCGGTCGCCCTGCACACCGGTCCACAGCACCCGGGCCCGGCCGGCCGTGGGAAAGGCTCCGGCTCCGCCGAGCGACAGCGAGAGGCGGGCATGCCGGGCGGCGGCACGTTCGAGCCGGACCCCAAGCTTCCGGGTCAGCCCTTCGTCCACTTCGCCGAAGAAGGCGAGCGTCAGATGCCACGCGTCCCGCCCGGTCCATCGCAGCTCCGGCCAGGCCAGCCGCAGCGGTGCCACCGCGTTGTCCAGCTCGCCGGCTGCCCCGGCAGGGAGCGCGATCGCCACGAAGAGCCTCATAGGCCATTCGTAGCAGTCCGAGCCCGGCCGCGCCGCTATCCCGCGGTCAGGCGCCCGCCCTGCCGTCGATCCGCTCGATCAGCAGGTCCGCGCGGCCGTTGTGCGGCGCGCGTACTCCTCGATCATGTGCATCATGATCCCGCCGGAGCGAGAACTCCTCCCCGGCGGCACCGATGACCTCACGCGGCGCGGCCGCCATGCTCAGGCCGCCTGCGGGTCAGGCGGCGCGAGCGCCGTGCTTAGGCCTCCTGCGGGTCAGGTGGCGCGAGCGCCGTGTTTAGGCCGCCAGCGGGTCAGGTGGCGCTGGAGCGGCCGCGCCGCGGCGGAGGTAGCCGCGGACCGGCACCTCTCGTGCCCTGGCCAGCAGAAACGCCGCCACGACGGCTGCCAGCACGGAGACCAGGCCACCGGCGATCAGGCTCATCCGCGCCCCGAACTGCTCGGCCGCCCAGCCGACCAGAGGCGACCCCAGCGGGGCACCGCCGAGGAATACCAGCATGTACAGGCCCATCACCCGGCCGCGGACGGCATAGGTGGTGCCGAGCTGGGTGGTTGAGTTGGCGGTGGTAGTGAACATCAGCAGCGCCAGGCCGGTCGGCACCAGCAGGGCCAGGAACGACCAGAACGTCGGCATCAGCCCGGCCACCACCTCCAGCACGCCGAAAGCGAGCGCGGTGGTGAGCAGCAGCCGCATGCCGGGCCGTGCCCGGCGGGCGGCCAGCAGCGCACCGCCGAGCGCGCCCACCGCGAACATGGCGGAGGCCAGCCCGAACGCCCCTGCCCCGTTGTGGAACACGCCGCGGGACATCAGCGCGGTGGTCACCTGGAAATTCATGCCAAACGTGGCGACGAAGAACACGAGCGCCAGGGTCAGCCACAGGTTCGGGCGGGCCCGGACATAGGCCAGTGCCTCCCGCAACTGGCCGGCTGCCCTCGGCGCCCGCTCCACCGGGTGGAACTCGGCGGGGCGCATCAGCTTGAGCCCGACGAGGACGGCGCCGAAGGAGGCGGCGTTCACCAGGAACGCGGCCGGGGTGCCGACGGTGCTGATGACCAGGCCGGCGACTGCCGGGCCGGTGATCCGGGCCAGGTTGAAGGCGGCGCTGTTCAGCGCTATGGCGTTGGCCATCCCGGTCCGGCCCACCATCTCCGCGACGAACGTCTGGCGGGTGGGATTGTCCACGACGGCGACCATGCCGAGCGCGAAAGCCAGCACGTAAACCTGCCAGACGGCCACCGCACCGGTCAGGGCCAGCACGCCGAGGATGAGCGCCAGCGCGCCCATGCTGGCCTGGGTGGCGAACAGAATGCGGCGCTTGGGATAGCGGTCCGCGATCATCCCGCCCCACAGGCTGAACAGCAGCTGGGGCAGGAACTGGAGCCCGGTGGCGATGCCGAGAGCGGTGCCGCTGCCGTGGGTCAGCTCCAGCACTAGCCAGTCCTGCGCCACACGCTGCATCCAGGTGCCGGTGTTCGAGACCACCTGTCCGGTCACGAACAGCCGGTAGTTGCGAGTCCCAAGCGATGCGAAGGTGCGCAGCCACGAACGCCGGGGACGGCTGATCCGGGGGCGCCAAGGCCAGGCGGCCAGGAAACGCCGCGGGCCCCCCGTCAGGAAACGCCGCGGACCACCGGCCCGGAAACGCCGCGGACCACCGGCCCGGAAACGTCGCGGCCGGCCGGTCAGGACTGGCTGAGCTTCTCCAGGATCGGCGCTGCGGCCCGCAAGGTCGCCCGCTCCTCCGGGGTCAGCTCCGCCAGCCGCCTCGCCAGCCAGGCCTCCCGGCGCCGGCGGACCTTCTGCACCAAGTTCCGGCCGCCCTGGGTCACGGTGAGTATCACCTGACGACGGTCCGTGGGATGCGGCGCCCGGGCCACGAGCTGCCAGTCCACCAAAGCGGCGATGACGCGGGTCATGGAAGGCGGCTGCACCTTCTCGTGTTCGGCCAGCTCCCCTGGGGTCATCGCGCCGTGCCGCTCCAGCGTCGCCAGGGCGGCCAGCTGGGTGTCGGAGAGCGCCGGCCCGGCCAGTTCGGGCACGAGCCGCTCGACCCGGAGCCGTCGTGCCAGACGGCTCACCGAGATCCGGAGTGCGGTGGCCAGGCCGATATCGGCCCGCTGCTGTAGTGTCATCTTTATTAGCCTGAGTCATTACTCTTGCTAACAGTACGCGGAGGCGAAACATTTCGTCAACCAGCGCGCCGACGACCAGGTTAGCCTGGACACGTGACCGGAAACAGGCGGCCGGCGCCGCCGCCACTTGAGGCCAATGACCAGCGGGTGACGGCGGTTATCACGATCGCATGGGCGATCGCCCTCGTGGTGGTTCTGGTCTTGCGCCCGCGGCTCCCCGCCGACGAGCAGTGGTGGGTGTGGACCTGCGTTGCCGGGCTCTGCATGGGGCTGTTCGGGCTGTGGTACGTGCCCTACTTCAAGCGAGCCCGCGCCCGCAAGGCGCAGCGGCGGGCGGAAATCCGCGCGGTAGCGGCCGGTCAGGCAGCTCAGCCGTGCTCGAACGACTCGAAGACCGCCTCCTCCACCGAGACGCCGGGCACGTCAACCAGGTCGTAGCCAAGCTCATCGATCACCGGCACGGCGGGCTGGCTGCTGCCCGGCGGCAGCAGCGCCTCTGAGTGTGCGCCGCACCCGTGGTCCACCGAGACCACCCGGCCATCATCCGGCGCATAGCTGTTGGCGCACACGCCGAACACCTGCCCGAGCGGGCCGCCCAGACGGACAAGGAAGCCGCAGGAACGGCACAGTCCCGGCGCCGCGTGGGCGAGCGGGCTCCGCGGCCCGTGCTCGCCGGTGTACCAGCGCAGCGCGGCCTCGTCGCGGCCCGTCGCGGACAGCACGCGTGCCCGGCAGGGAGACAGATCGGCCGGCGCGGGACCGCCCATGGCCGCCTCCGCCAGGTCGGCCACCACGGACAGGACCTCTGTCAGGTCCTTCATCCCGTCGTCTCCCTCGAGCGTCGCGGCAGGCACCAGTCGCTCGTCATCGGCGGGTGCGGGCAGGATGTCTCCCACGCCCAGGTCACCCGGCTGCAGCCGCTCCCGCCAGGGAACCCATTCCGGGGCCAGGATGGCGTCCGGGCCGGGCACCAGCAGGCTCTCGCTCACGGTGACGGTCTTGGAGCGCGAAGCCCGGGCCACTGTGACCGACCACTGCCATCCGTGGTAGGCGGGGTCGAGACAGCAGAAAAGGTGGGTGACGACCCGCTCCCCGTCCGCTCTCACGCCCAGGTAGTCGCCGACGGCCGACGGCCCAGCCATCTCGTCGGCGGCACGGCGCGCCAGGTCCACGGCCTGCGCGCAGACCTCATCCGGTTCCCGGGTCCGCGTCCGAGGTGGGCTCACGTTCAGTAATTCTTCCCCATCCAGGCGCATGCTCGCACCGTGATTTGCCTCAGATCGGGCTAAATCGCCCAGCATTATGGCTGTTGCCGGGCCGCTAACGTCCGGTCAAGCCCGCCGATTCGTAGCGCGCGCCAATGCGCAGAATACTTGGAACCATGGGATGGGCGGACGGCCGGCTCAGAGCCAGGCGGGCAACGCGGAGGGTGACGTCCGCCGCCCAATCTGGCGCGAGGGTGGGGGCATCCGCCAGCCGCGGCGCCGGCCGCGTGGTCCAGCGGTTGACGCGGGCCTCCGGGGCCGGGCGCACCGGCCTGTCCAGTCTCATCGAGCTGACGGCGGCCGGCAGCGTTGGCGATGCCTTCGTGGCCGTCGCGCTGGCGGGCACCCTGTTCTTCGGCGTCTCGGTCAGCCAGGCCCGCAGCCAGGTCGCGCTTGCCCTGCTCGTCACCATGGCACCGTTCGCTGTGCTCGCCCCGCTCGTGGGACCGCTGCTGGACCGGGTCCAGGACGGCCGTCGCTACATCCTGGCGGGCACGCTGCTGGCGCGCGGGCTGCTGTGCTGGGGGATGGCGGGCGCCGTTTTCTACCACGACTCGGTCACCCTGCTGCCCGCCGCGTTTGGCGTGCTGGTGCTCCAGAAGGCATACGGGGTGACCCGCAGCGCCGTGACGCCGCGGCTGCTGCCCAGAGAGATCACTCTGGTGACCGCCAACGGCCGCATCGGACTGGCCGCGCTGATCGCCTCCACCCTGGGGGTTCTCCTCGCCAGCGGCATCACTCTCGCCGCCGGGGGCGGGTCGGACGGCGCCGCGTGGGTGCTCCGGGTGGGCACGGTGATCTACCTAGCGGCGACGGCCCTGTCCTTCCGGGTGCCAGCCCGGATCGACGTACCGCGCCCGCAGGAGGCCGACCCGGCGGCACCAGCGACCGGGGAGCAGGAAGCAGGAAGCTGGGCGCCCGGCCCGGGGGCAGGCACCCGCCCGCTGGACGGCGAGCCGTCGGCCGCCCGCCCGCAGGCCGGGCAGCCAAGGGCCGCTCACCCTCAGCAACGGCCCACCGGTCGCGGGTCGACTCATGGTGGGGGCTATGGCAACGGCGCAAGGACGTCGCCGAACCGGACGAGATGGCGAACGTTGCGCCAGCTCGGGCCGGTCGTGGGCGAGGCGGTGCGTGCCAACGCCGCCCTGCGCGCCTTCTCGGGATTCATGGTGTTCTTCCTGGCGTTCCTGCTCCGGATCGAGCACTTCCCCGGCGTCCCCGACAAGGTCGCACTAGCCGAGATGATCGCGGCAGCGGGATTGGGCGGTCTCCTGGGCAGCCTGCTGGGATCGGCGACGCGGGCCCGCCGGCCACAGATCATCACGTTCGGCCTGCTCGCGGCCTCCACGGTGATCACGGCCCTGTGCGCGGTGTTCTTCGGGCTCTGGGCCGCCCTGGTGGTCGCGCTCGTCGCCGCCTTCGGGCAGGTGCTCAGCAAGCTCGCGCTGGACTCCACCGTCCAGCAAGAGGTCGGCGAGGAGATCCGGACCTCCGCCTTCGCCGTCTCGGAGACCCTGAACCAGCTGTCCTGGGTGGCGGGCGGGCTGGCCGGGCTGCTCATGTCGCTGACGTCCAGCGGTGTGGCGGGCCTGACGGTAGCCGCCACCGGGCTGGGCATCTCGTTCGTCCTGCTGGTGCTTCAGCGGCGGCGGCGAGTCCTGGCGGCGACACGAAGGCGCGCGCCCCGGCCGCCCGTCAGCGGCACCGGAGCGGGCCCCGCGCCCGCCCGTTAGCTGCCCGGGCCACGATGTCGGTGACACGCCGGCCGGAGCACGGATCCGGCCATGAACCGTAGCCCGGCACGCGGCCTGGCCACGCCGGGAGTGCGGTGATCCGTGTGGCCGGGAACGGCCGGGTCAGGGACGCAGCCGGTGACGAGGTGGGGGCGGCGGGTCAGGCCTCGACGTCGTCGGCCACCGCCCGCAGCACAGCGGCGATCTTCCTGGCGTCGCGTCCGTCCGGGTGCCGGCCGCGCCGGTAGGACGCCGACAGCCCGTCCAGCAGCTTGATGAGATCCTCGACGATCACGATCATCTCGTCGGGGCTCTTGCGGCCGGTCTTGGCCACAGTGGGCGGCGGCTCCAGGATGCGGACCTGAAGCGCCTGGACACCCCGGCGGCCTTCCGCCACGCCGAACTCGACCCGCTGCCCGGCACGGAGCGTCGCTCCGGCCGGGAGGGCGGATGAATGCACAAACACCTCGCCGCCGTCATCGCGGGTGAGAAAGCCGAACCCCTTGTCGGCGTCATACCACTTGACCTTGCCAGTGGGCACGGACATACCTCACGCGGTGTAGGAGCGGGCGGGCACGCGCGGAGCACGCGTTCCCCAGATTATCGGTCATAGGCGACTGACGGCAGCCACCTTGGGCCGTGATCAGCGGTAATCGGCAGAAAGTCTGATCCATCACCGGCGCGGCGACGCCCTGCCGCCGCGCCTACCGCCTCCAAGGGGGCAACCGGCGCTGTGGCCCACGCCGCGCCTGCAGCGCCAGATATACGGCGCACAACGCGTTGCCGACCCGGAGCAGGGTGCCGGCGTAAAGGCTGAATTCGTGCGGGTACGCCGTGACAGTGTGGCCCCGCCTACCGATGATCAGAGCAGCCAGCACCACACCCACCAGCACGAAGACCGCGGGTCCGACAATCGCGAGCCACTTGTCGCGGGCATTCCAGATCCGCGAGCGGATCGCCAGTATTCCGCCCAGCAGGCCGCCGAACAGCCAGTACGGGAAGGGGAGGATGAGCCCGCCGATGGCGAGCAGCGTGACCGCGGCGCTCTCCAGCGGGTACTGGCGGGCCAGCCTGGCGGTATCCATGGCCAGCCGCGCCGCGCCGCTGCCTAGCGCAGCGATGGTGCCCCGCACCGTGTACACCTCGCGAGGCGGCAGGGGAATCCCGTCGGCTGGTGTATCGCCCCCGGACGGGGCAGCAGACCCGGCCCGGCTGGCATCGGCAGCGGCCGGCCCCACCCAGTTGGCAGGCTCCCGTTGCGGGGGCACGGTGCCACCGCCCCCCAGCGCCCGGGTAGTGATCCCGCCAGGTGTCTGGGTTCCCTGCCCGCCGGGTGCCTGGTTCGTCCCACGACCGGAGGGGAGTGGAATTGTGCGATCAGACGCCGGGGCGTCCGCATCCTCCGAGGCCCAGGGGAACCATCGAGGGTCCTGGCCGGCCGGACTGGCCGGTGGCTGGCCAGTCGTGCCGTGCGGTGCCTGACCGGCCGTGCCGCCCAGCGCCCGACCGGCCGGACCTGGTGCCTGGCCGACCGTGCCGCCCGGTGCCTGGCCGACCGTGCCGCCTGGTGCCTGGCCGGTGGTGGCAGCAGGTGAGGGCGGCCCGCCCTGCTGCGGTGCCTGCTCTCCCGGCTGGGCACCCCGGCGGCCCGACCTGTCGAGCAGCAGCCCTCCCAGCCGGCCTTTGCGCTTCCCCTCCCCCGGTGTACCTCGTTGGCCGGCCGGCCGGTTCTGCGGCCCCGCGTCGTCGCCCTGGCCGGCGGAGGGCTGCCAGCGCGTGATGCGCGCGTCCCTGCCCGGCCGCCACCGGGATTTGATCGGGCGGGCGGCCAGGGGTGCCGTGGCGCCGGCCGGGTCAGCCCCGCCGGCCCCCCTGTTTCCCGGCTGGCGCTTGGTCCGCTCGGCATCCAGCCGGGCACTTTCGGCCCTGACCAGATCCGCAGGGTCGCCAAGCCTGCTGAGCACGTCCCTGGCGCGTGCGGCATCCCCGATGCCATCCGGCCCGATCTCCCGCTCGATCCGGCGCCTGGTCCCCTCCACGAACGCACCTCGCCTGCCCATGGGCAGGTAGTGCATGCCGGCTTCGGCTACCCGGGCGAGATACTCCCGGATGAGCCGGTCGGCGGAGAGGTCCGCAGGAACCTTCATGCCCAGATGATCCCCTCAATGCCGCTAAATGTGGAGCCCACGCCATTACCGCGGAATGTGCCGGGATTGCCGCGCGTGCCGGGCGGCCCAGGAATGCCGAAGGGGCGGCCCCGTGGGGGCCGCCCCTTACGACTAGCCGGACTCAGAAGTCCATGTCACCGCCGCCCGGGGCGGCAGGTGCCTTCTCCTTCTCCGGCTTCTCGGCGATCACTACCTCGGTCGTGAGGAACAGACCGGCAATGGAGGCAGCGTTCTGCAGCGCGGACCGGGTGACCTTGGCGGGGTCAATGATCCCGGCCTTGAACATGTCGACGTACTCGCCGGTCTCGGCGTTCAGCCCGTTGTTGGTCTGGAGCGTCTTGACCTTCTCGGCCACCACGCCGCCCTCGAGGCCGGCATTGATCGCGATCTGCTTGAGCGGCTCCTCGACCGCCCGGCGCACGATCGTGGCACCGGTCGCCTCGTCGCCCGACAGGTCGAGCTTCTTGAAGGCGTTGATGCCGGCCTGGAGCAGCCCCACGCCACCACCGGGCACGACACCTTCCTCGACGGCGGCCTTGGCGTTGCGCACCGCGTCCTCGATGCGGTGCTTGCGCTCCTTCAGCTCGACCTCGGTCGCCGCGCCAGCCTTGATCACCGCGACGCCGCCCGCGAGCTTGGCCAGCCGTTCCTGCAGCTTCTCGCGGTCGTAGTCGGAGTCGGTGTTCTCGATCTCGGCCCGGATCTGGTTCACCCGGCCGGAGATCTGCTCCGCCTCGCCCGCGCCGTCCACGATCGTGGTCTCGTCCTTGGTGACGACGACCTTGCGTGCCCGGCCGAGCAGGTCGAGGTCGGCGGTCTCCAGCTTGAGACCGACTTCCTCGCTGATGACCTGGCCGCCGGTGAGGATGGCGATGTCACCGAGCATGGCCTTGCGGCGGTCGCCGAAGCCGGGCGCCTTCACCGCGACGGACTTGAACAGGCCGCGGATCTTGTTGACGACCAGGGTCGCCAGCGCCTCACCCTCGACGTCCTCGGCGATGATGACCAGCGGCTTGCCGGACTGCACAACCTTGTCCAGCAGCGGCAGCAGGTCCTTGTTGGCCGACACCTTGGAGTTGACGATCAGGATGTACGGGTCGTCGAGGCCCGCCTCCATCCGCTCCGGGTCGGTGGCGAAGTAGGGCGAGATGTACCCCTTGTCGAAGCGCATGCCCTCGGTGAGCTCGAGCTCGAGGCCGAAGGTGTTGCTCTCCTCGACGGTGATGACGCCTTCCTTGCCGACCTTGTCCATCGCCTCGGCGATCATCTCGCCGATCGCGGTGTCCCCGGCGGAGATGGATGCCGTCGAAGCGATCTGCTCCTTGGTCTCCACGTCCTTGGAGAGCTTGGACAGTTCCTCGCTCACCCGCTCCACCGCGGCCTCGATGCCCCGCTTGAGCGACATCGGGTTCGCGCCCGCGGCCACGTTGCGCAGGCCCTCACGGACCAGCGCCTGTGCCAGCACGGTCGCTGTGGTGGTGCCGTCGCCGGCGACATCGTCGGTCTTCTTGGCGACTTCCTTGACCAGCTCGGCACCGATCTTCTCCCACGGGTCCTCGAGCTCGATCTCCTTGGCGATGGACACGCCATCGTTGGTGATCGTGGG
>DASYQM010000395.1:0-1680 GCA_036005525.1 Streptosporangiaceae bacterium | reverse complement strand
TACTTCGTGACCTGGCGCAGCTGTCCTGGGACAGTTGACCTTCCTCTTTGTCCTTGAATCGTGCTCATCCCGGGGGTCCTGCGGCTACGGGTTTGCGGGGCGCGCCTCGCCGATGACCCAGTCATTGCTGTCCCGGCGGATGTGGCTCTGCCAGCCATGCTGGTGCAGCCGGGCTCGCAGCTGGCTGGGGTGGATGAAGACTTTGACCAGGCGGTGCCCGGAGCCGTCGGTTAGCCGCCGTTGGATGATTTCGTCGCTGCCCGCAGCGTATGCCTCCTTGTCGTGGACGTCTGGGTACTCGTCAACGAACAGCACCCGGCCCTGCTCGGTGACCAGGCCGTGGAGCTGGCACCAGAACTGTTCGAACCGGCTGGCTGGCACGTGTGACAGCCAGAACGCGAAGAAGACGGTGTCGAACCGCGCCGCCGCCGTCCAGGAGAACACGTCGGCGACCTCGAACCTGACGTTGGTCGCCGTGACCCGGCCGCGCGCGATGCCGATCATTTCGGGGGCGGCGTCGATCGCGATCACGGCGGTCGCTGCTCCGGCGAGCGCGCTGGTCCACATGCCCGTCCCACAGGCGATCTCCAGCACGTTCCCGGCGGGCCGCAGCGCGGCCACTATCCGCGTGATGCGGGCCCGCGCCGCGTCCAGATCCTCATAGGCGCTCATGTCGTACTCGCCGGCCCGGCGGCGGTAGTAGGCCACCTGCGCCGCGAGCAGGTCATCGCCGGCGGTCACGTCATGGCCGCCGGGGGGTGGCACAGCACCGCTCACAGTGCGCACGATAATGGCCTGGGCATGCTGAACCGCTCACCAAGCTCGCCCCAGGCTGGGCAAGGAGCACCGGCAGCTACCCGCCTGGCAACTCCAGGCAACCTGGCCAGTACCGGTTCGCCACCCACGATTCCTCACCCCTGGCCGGGTGTTGATGGCATGTTCTCTGCACGCCAGGTCATGATCAACGGTAATGCTCTTTCTCCAGCGCCCCTCCCTGGTGGTTGCGATCCCGGTCGGCCCGCAACCGGCGCCGATCGGCGGGTCGGGGGCGCCTCGGAGCGCGGGGCACCCAGCGCGGCACGTCCGCCAGGTAGGCGCGGTAGTCCTCACCGAAGCGCTCCAGCAGCCGGCGCTCCTCCCACGGCACGATCGTGGCGAAGGCGGCGGACACGACGGCCAGCCCGGCCCAGACCGCAGGGCTGGCGTAGAACAGGGCCCAGCCGGCCCAGACGGTCACCTCTCCGGCGTACATCGGATTACGGCTCCACCGGTACGGGCCGCTGCGCAGCAGGTACCCGGGCGTGGGCGCGGCCTCCAGCGCCCAGCCCCGCGGTGCCGCCTGGTAGTGGGTCGCGACCGCCCACCCCGTCAGCGTCGCGCCCGCCGCCACCAGCAGCAGCCCCGCGCCCCGCGCGGCGGGCGGGGCCGGTGCGGGCCGCCCGGCATGATCGCCCAGCCGCGACAGCTCGCGCGGGACGGCGACGTTCAGCGCCACCATGCCGAGCGTCAAACCGAGCGTGCCCGCCGCCCTTGGTATGCGTTTCACCTACCAGAGCATCGCACGGCCCGGCACGCGGCTCCAGGCGGGACGGGCGCTGGAGAACCTGCGCGGGGCGCCTCAACGTCACCTCCGGCGTCGCGGCGGAAGATTGAGCAGCCGGAGGAGACCGAGATGCTCGC
>DASYQM010000394.1:0-6979 GCA_036005525.1 Streptosporangiaceae bacterium | reverse complement strand
ATCGAACACAATGCCGGCAGACGCGCGACCACAGCACCGCTTTAGTCAGTGCCCTCCTAGCCGCGGATCAGCGCGCTCAGCGCGAGCAGGGTGAGCACGATTAGGCCCAGTGACCACAGGCCGGCGCGGTTGCGCGCCCCGCGGGAGGCGGGGAGCCTGCCCTTGAGCAGCTTGACGTCGCTGTGGGCGCCCCGGGCGCTGCGGGCGTTCCAGCCGATAAAGACCCCGACGACGCCGACGATGAGCGCCAAACCGGCTGCGGTGGTTCCCACTAATCCCTGCCTTCCCGGGAGCTCGGCCGCAGTTGGCCTCGCACCCGAGCATCTCGCATGGCGTAGCGGTGTTCTACCCCTTCGTCACGTTGTGCGCCGTTGCGCCGGCGGAACCTCACTGGAAGCGGCCCAGATGTTGAGATGGCCCTCGGCCGCGTAGCGGTCGATCGCGGCGAGCTCGGACTCGCTGAACCCGGCCTGGCCGGCCGCGGCCAGATTCTCCTCCAGCTGGGCCACGCTGCTCGCGCCGATCAGCGCCGACGTGACCCGCTGGTCACGCAGCACCCAGCTCAGCGCCATCTGCGCCAGCGACTGGCCGCGGGCGAGCGCGATGTCGTTGAGCCCGGAGACCCGCGCCAGGTTCTCCTCGCTCAGCTGATCCGTCGTCAGCGAGCCATCCTGGCTCGCGCGCGAGCCGGCCGGCACGCCGGCCAGGTACTTTCCGGTGAGCACGCCCTGCGCGAGAGGTGAGAACGCGATGCAGCCGACGCCTTCGGCGGCCAGCGTGTCCAGCAGGCCATCCTCGATCCAGCGGTTGAGCATCGAATAGGACGGCTGGTGAATCAGCAGCGGCGTGCCGAGCTGGCGCAAGATGGCGGCCGCCTGCGCGGTCCGCTCGGCGGAGTAGGACGAGATCCCCGCATACAGCGCCCTGCCCGAGGTGACCGCGGTGGCCAGCGCGCCCATGGTCTCCTCCAGCGGCGTGTCCGGGTCGGCGCGGTGGCTGTAAAAGATGTCCACGTACTCCAGGCCCATCCGGGCCAGTGACTGGTCCAGGCTCGCCAGCAGGTATTTCCGGGACCCCCAGTCGCCGTAGGGCCCGGGCCACATGTCGTAGCCCGCCTTGGTCGAGATGATCAGCTCGTCGCGGTAGGGCCGCAGGTCCTCACGCAGGATCCGGCCGAAGTTCCGTTCCGCCGAGCCGTACGGCGGCCCATAGTTGTTCGCCAGGTCGAAATGCGTGACGCCCAGGTCGAACGCCCGCCGGATGATCGCCCGCTGCGTGTCGAGCGGCCGTTCGTCCCCGAAGTTCTGCCAGAGCCCGAGCGAGACTTCCGGCAGCATGACCCCGCTGCGCCCGCAGCGGCGGTATCCGACATGCTGGTAACGGTCGGCGGCGGCGAGGTATCCCATGCGGCAAGTCTTGCACCCCATCGCCGCCGCTACGTGCACCCTTGGCCGGTTGCACCCCTTGGCTGGCACTATTAGCACGGGACAAGCAACTATTGCGGGCACCGACGGACGTGAGGAAGGTACGGCGATGTACGACGCGATGATGGCCGAGACCATCAGCATCACCGGGCATGGCGGGGACCAGATCGAGGCCTACCTAGCCCGCCCGCTCGGCCCCGGCCCGTTCGGCGGCGTGGTGGTGATCCACCACATGCCGGGCTACGACCCCGAGACCAAGGAGATCACCCGCACCTTCGCCATCCATGGCTACCTGGCGCTGTGCCCGAACCTCTACACGCGCGAGGCGCCCGGGGCCAGCCCGGACGACGCGGCGGCCGCCGCCCGCGCCCAGGGCGGCGTGCCGGATGAACGGCTGGTCGGCGACGTGGGGGGAGCGGCCGCCTACCTGCGGGCGATGCCGGTCTCCAACGGAAAGGTGGGCGTGATCGGCTACTGCTCGGGCGGCCGCCAGTCGTTCCTCGCCGCGGCGAGCCTGCCGCTGGACGCCGCCGTCGACTGCTACGGCGCGTTCGTCGTCGGCACACCGCCCGAGGGCATGCCGCTCAAGGTCGGGCCCATTGTGCACCTGGCCAAGGACCTGTCCTGCCCGCTGCTCGGCTTGTTCGGCGCCGACGACCAGCACCCCTCGCCGGACCAGGTCGCCGAGCTGGACAAGGCGCTCACCGAGGCCGGGAAGGAGCACGAGTTCCACAGCTACCCCGGCGCCGGGCACGCCTTCTTCGCGGTGAACCGGCCCGCTTACCGCCCGGAGGCCGCCATAGACGGCTGGCAGAAGATCTGGAACTTCTACGGCCGCCACCTGGCGGGCTGAACGGAGGCCGGCGATGTGCACCTACCTGACGGAGAAACTGGACGTCGAGGGCAGCGGGAAGGGGGCGGCTGGCTGGTTCGCGCTGAGCCAGGCGACCGTGTACGTCGACCACCCGCAGCACGCCCCGGCGGAGCACACTCTCAACATCGACTTCCTCAACCCCCAGCAGGGGCCGGGGGCCAGGGTAGCGGTGGAGCTCACCGCCCAGTCGGCCCGTGCCCTGGCCGCGGCCATCGAGTCGGCTTTGGCAGCAACTCCGCCGGGACTGATCTGAGCGGTCCGGCCCGGGCACTGCCGGGCAGGGCCGCAGAAATGTCGGTGGGCCGTGCCAGGATCGAGTATCTGACGAAGGCGGTGGCATGAAGTTCCGGGTCGAGCATGACGCGCTGGCCGATGTGGTCGCGTGGGTGGCACGAGCGCTGCCGTCACGGCCGGTGGTGCCGGTCCTGGCCGGGCTCCGGCTGGAGGCAGGCGACGGGCTGACGCTGTCCTGCTTCGACTACGATCTGGCGGCCACGGCGCGGGTAGCGGCGGACGTCGCCGAGCCGGGCACGGCGCTGGTGCCCGGGCGGCTGCTCGCAGAGATCACCCGGAGCCTGCCCGCCCAGCCAGCCGAGTTCACCGCCGACGGTGATGTGGTCAGCCTGACCTGTGGCAGCGCCGAGTTCGCACTGGTCTCGCTGCCGCTGGCGGACTATCCCGAGCTGCCGCAGACGCCGCCGGTGGCCGGCACGATCGATGGTGGTGAGCTGGCCGCCGCCGTGGCACAGGTCCTGCCCGCGGCGAGCCGCGACGACACGTTGCCGATGCTCACCGCCATCTGCCTGGACATCCGGGGCGAGTCCATGACGCTCGCCGCAACCGACCGGTACCGGCTGGCCGTGCGGGAGCTGCGCTGGGAGCCAGCCCAGCCTGACCTGCGGGCGGTCGCCCTGGTTCCGGCGCGCACGCTCGCCGACGCGGCCAGGACGATGGCGCCGGGTGAGCCGGTCCCTGTGGCGTTCACCCCCGCGCGCGCACCGGCAGCGGGACGGGACCCGCACCCGGTCGAGGGCATGATCAGCTTCGAGTGCGGTGGGCGCCGCCTGACCGGCCGCCTGATCGGGGGGGAGTTCATCCGCTACCGGTCCCGGTTCCCCGACGCGTACGGCTGCCGGGCCGAAATGCCGGCCGGCCCGTTCATCGAGGCCGTCCGCCGCGTGTCCCTGGTCGCCGACCGGGCCAGCCCGGTCCGGCTCACCTTCGGCCAGGGCCAGGTGGTGGTGGAGGCACAGACCGAGGGCAGGGCACGGGCGGCAGAGGCCGTGACCGCGAGTTTCGAGGGCGACGAGCCGGCCATCGCCTTCAACCCGCACTACCTGCTCGACGGGCTGACGGCCGCGGCCGGCGGGCCCGGCGCGGCCCGGCAACCAGCCGATCCGGAGGACACGTCGGCCCCTGCCGCGGCTGCCGCCGCGGTCAGGCTGGAGTTCACCAGCCCCGCCAAGCCAGCCCTCATCACGTCGGCCGGTGACGGCACGGAAGAGGCCGGGCCCCGGGAAACCCGGGAGCCGGAGGAAACCGGGGACAGCGGGGGAGCAGGGCCAGCTGCGGAGCCCTCGTTCCGCTACCTGGTGGTGCCGCTGAGGTCGCCCACCCGCGCCTGATGCCATGGCCCGCCGGCGGAGCGCTGGTACTGGGCGTAGCCGTGACGATGGTAGCGCCCGCGGCGCGAGCGCAGCGGCCGGGTGGCCCTCTCGCCGGCCCGCCAGAACGCCCGGCCCACCAGGACGGCGCGCGCCAGCCAGACCACGCGGCCCAGCCAGGGCATGCCCGCTGCGAGCGGCACGGCCTCGAGCCAGGCGCCGCTGCGCCAGGCGCGGCGCCCGACCCAGATCAGGGCGCCAGCGAGCGTGGCCAGCAGCATCACCGGCAGCACCACGAGCAGCAGCGCAAGCACAAGCAGGCCGCCGTGGGGGAGTGAGCCGAGCGCCAGCGCACTCGCCGCCACCAGGCTAACGAAGATCAGCAAGGCGGCGGGCGCTGCCCAGCGGCGGCGGCGCGGGCCGGCCGGGCGGCGGGGCCCAGCTGCCCGGGCACCTTCCCATGCCGCGCCGGCGGCCGGCCCGGGGCCAACCGCTGGGAGGTCCGCGGTGACCCGGCTCAGTTCGCGCGCCGTCGTGGCCGAGTAGACAGCGTCCAGCCGGGCCCGGAACTCATCCATGGCGAGCCGCCCAGCGGCGTAGTGCTCGCGGAGCTGTCCTGTCACGGCCTCGCGTTCGGCGTCGCCAGCTCGCCAGTCCGCCCCCGTCGCCATCTCCACCTCCGCGTGCACTCGCCGGCGTGCGGTCAGCCGGCAGCGATGGCAGCCACGATATATCTCGATTGTCCCGCAGGCAAACGCCCGAGTCCCGGCGTGCCGGGCACTCGCCCGCCGCCCGGTGGGGGAGACGGGCGGCCGATCGCCGTGCACGCACCGCGGCCGGTCAGTCACGGGGCGGGCGGTCCGGGAAGCGGCCGGGACAGTCACGAACCGCGCAGTCCAGGAAGCCGGAAGACGCACGCACCCGGGCCATCTAATGATCAGCCGGGGGAGGGGAGTGGCGGGGGAGAGGCTGACCAGGAACGCAAGGAGGCCGCAGCCACGTATGGCCTGGCCCGATCACACCGGGTCAACCCGGCGGCGCAGCAGGCAGAACTCGTTGCCTTCCGGGTCTGCGAGCACGTACCAGCTGACCTCGCCCTGGCCGACGTCGGCCGGCCTGGCGCCGAGATCGAGCAGCCGGCGCAATTCATCGTCCTGCTCGCGGTCGGTGGCATTGAGATCCAGGTGCAGCCGGTTCTTGTTTCGCTTTGGCTCGGGAACCTTGAAGAAGTCGATGCCGAACGGCGCCGCGGGCGCCCCGATAGACACGCCGTCATCGTCTCGGTCAGTGACCTGCCAGCCGAGCACCGCCGTCCAGAAGCTGGCGAGCAGCTCGGGATCCGCACAATCGATCGCGATCGCTGTAATCCGGTTAGCCATGGCCCGACCCTAGTCCCGCCTCCGGACAGCCCGGCCCGGCCGACTGCGCCGCGACCTGCGGTGATCACATCGCGGACAGCACCTGCAACGGAACGGGCGCCGCCTGGGCGGTGCGGGCGGCCAGGTCAGGTCCGGGTGACCGGCACCTGCCCGGTGCGCTGCTCCGCCCTGGCCAGGCTGCGTTCGGTCAGCGCGCCAAAGAGGAGACCCAGCGTCGCCCACAGGACGGCCTGGGTTCCGAGCGACGCGATCCTGAACCGCCACAGCACCACGGCCGGGAAGTCCCTGGGCACCTCGTTGACGGCGGGCAGCGCCAGGTAGGCGATCGTCACGAAGGCGATGAAGGCGGCGGCCGCGAGCAGCGAGGCGTTCCAGTTCCCGAAACGCGGGGCGAGACGGCGGCCGAGGTAGATCACGGCGACTGCTATGGCGACGCTGATGGCGATCATCGTGAAGTACAGCGCCGTGCGGTGGCCGATGGTGGCGGGGTTGCCGACCGAGGGCGGGTTGGCGGGGTATTTCAGGAACGGCACCAGCTCGACCGCGACGAACGCGCCGGCGGCCACCAGCGCGGAGGCCGCCCGCGGGCCGAACCGCCCGATCCGGCCGTAGCAGATCGCGAACGCGATGGAGAACAGGCCGCCGAGGACCAGGCCGACCAGGCCGACGGCGACTGCCAGGCCGAAGGTTTCCTGCACGGTCCGGGAGACCAGCTCCGGCGCGGGCGCGGCGCCCGCCAGCCGGGCCTGCTGGTCTTCGAAGGAGATCGTGTGCCCGACCTGCGGTTCACCGAAGATCCACGCGAAGATGAGCGCGAGAGCGCCGGCAGCGAGCCCGGCGAGCATCCCGCGCACCAGCAGCGTTCTCATCAGCATGGGACGCTCATCAGCATGGGGCGGCAAATCCCCGCGTGGTCAGTGGCAGGGGAAGCCGAGCAGGTGACGGCCATCGTGCACGAACTCGTGCACATAGTGCCCGCCGATGAGGGACGTCGCGCCCTGCTCGGCGCCGACGAAGTAGATAACAAGCAGACCGAGAACAGCGGCGAACACGGCCCACGGGAGGATCTCCCGCAGCGGGATCGTGACCGGAACCGGCCGGGGCCGGGTGACGGGCACGGCTGCTTGGGCCATGTCTGAGCCTCCTTCGGGTACCCGCGTCCCGGTCGGTGGGACAGCACGAATCCAGCCGAAACCTAAGGACAGCACGAAACCCGCCGGAAAGCCAGTTCACAAGGCACCATCAGTGAGACGGCCCGGGACGCGCGGGTGGGCACGTCGTGCGCTTGAGCGGGAAACCTCTATGAGGCGCTGAAGGCGCTTGCCGAGAGAGCATCGTCCTCAGCACGCCCGACAGCCGCCGGCAGCTCGGGGTGATGATCAATGTGCTGGCCGCCCCGGACCCTGTCAACGAGGCGTTCATCCAAGGGTCCCGGGCGCTCGGCAGCCGACTTCTGAGCTGAGTGCCCGGTCCCGGTAGCGGCGTACGGCGTACGAGGCGGGCCCAGCGTCGTTGGCGATCCTGGCGGGTAGGTCCGGCCCGGGTGCCCGTGCAGTGGCGCGCGGGAAGCCTTGCCAGCTGGACGACGGGCGACGGAATCCTACTGAGGCAGCCGTCTCATGCCAAGCGTGGGGGACCGGTGCGGCCGGGCGGCCGGACGGCCAACTTTACATAATGTCACTTATCGGCATAATACTG
>DASYQM010000393.1:0-16586 GCA_036005525.1 Streptosporangiaceae bacterium | reverse complement strand
GACCGTGATCATGGGATCACTATCGTTCTTGCAGTAGCGATCCCATGATCATGCCCGGCGTACAGCGTCGGCGGCAACGCGGGCCTGGAGGATATGTCCTCATTGTCCCATTCTCCCGGTCTGCGCAGGGCCGGGCGCCGTACGGGGCGAGTTCGTCCCGCCCGAGCGGCGCGGGAGACCCGGGCGGAGCGCTTGATGGCGGTAAGGTGCGGAGGGATCGGACCGCAGCGCGCTCCCGCGACGGCGTGCCGGGTGGGCCGACGGCCGGACGAGGAGGAGAGCCCGCAGGTGTACCTGAAGACTCTCACCCTGCGCGGGTTCAAGTCCTTCGCCTCGGCCACGACCTTGCGGTTCGAGCCGGGCATCACCTGCGTGGTCGGCCCGAACGGGTCGGGAAAGTCGAACGTCGTCGACGCCTTCTCCTGGGTCATGGGCGAGCAGGGAGTCAAGACGCTGCGCGGCGGCAAGATGGAGGACGTCGTCTTCGCGGGCACCTCATCGCGGCCGCCTCTGGGCCGGGCCGAGGTCACGCTCACCATCGACAACAGCGATGGCGCGCTCCCGATCGACTACACCGAGGTCACGATCAGCCGGCTGCTGTTCCGCTCGGGCCAGAGCGAGTACGCCATCAACGGCAACCATTGCCGCCTGCTCGACGTCGCCGAGCTGCTCTCCGATTCCGGCCTGGGCCGGGAGATGCACGTCATCGTGGGCCAGGGCCAAGTGGACGACGTGCTGCAGGCCGGGCCTGAGGCACGCCGCGCGCTGATCGAGGAGGCGGCCGGCGTCCTCAAGCACCGCAGGCGCAAGGAAAAGGCGCTGCGCAAGCTCGAGGCGATGCAAGCGAACCTGACCCGGCTGGTCGACCTCACCGGTGAGCTGCGCCGCCGTCTGGGGCCGCTCGGCCGGCAGGCGGCGCTCGCGCGGCGCGCGGCCGTCATCCAGGCCGACCTGCGGGACGCCCGGCTGCGCCTGCTCGCCGACGACTACGTCACCGTCGCCGCCGACCTGGAGCGCGGGCAGAGTGATGAAACCGCCGCGCTGGCGCGGCGGGGCGAGCTGGAGCAGGCCCTGGCGCAGGCGCGGCTGCAGGAGTCCTCGCTCGATGCCGCCGAGCAGGAGCATGCGCCGCGGCTGGCGCAGGCGCAGGAGGTATGGTTCTCGCTCTCCTCGCTTGCCGAACGTCTGCGCGGCGTCGGCCGGGTCGCGCAGGAGCGTCACTCCCACCTCGTGGCCGAGCCGGAGCCGCCGCGCCCGGGCCGGGACCCGGACCAGCTCGACGCCGAGGCCGCCCTGATGCGCGAGCAGGAGGCGGAGCTCGGCGAGCGGCTGGAAGCCGCCCGCGCGCAGCTCGCCGGGGCGACTGGCGCGCGGGAGACGGCCGAGGCGGAGCTCGCCGAGGCGGAGCGGCGGCTGGCCGCGCAGGCCCGCGCGGCCGCCGCCAGGGCGGAGCGGCTGGCCCGGTTGCGGGGGCAGGTGGGCGCGGCCCGCAGCAGGGTGGCCGCCGCCAGGGAGGAAGAGGGCCGCCTTGCCGATGCCCTTGACCAGGCGCAGTCACGTGCCAAGCTGGCCCTGCGGGAGTACGAGGAGTTTCAGGACGCCTCGGCCGGGCGCGACGACGACCGGGCCGGCCTGGCGGCCGCACACGAACAGGCGACCACGGCGCTCGGCGAGGTCACGGCCCGTGTCACCGAGCTCAGGGCCGCCGAGCGGCGGGCCAGCGCGGAGCGGGCTGCCCTCGTCGCACGCAGGGAGGCGCTTGAGGAAGGCATCCGTGCCGTCCAGCGGGGCGCGGAGGCGTCGGAGGTCCTGCTCGCGGACCCCGTGCTCGCAGGCGAGGTCCTGGGCGCGGTCGCCGGCCTGCTGACCGTGGCCGATGGGGCGCAGCAGGCGGTCACGGCCGCGCTTGGCGGCGCGGCGGACGCGGTGGCGGTGGCCGGCCTCGACGCGGCGGTGACGATCCTGCGGCAGCTCAAGGCCGCGGATGCCGGGAGCACCGCGCTGGTCATTGCCGGAGGGGAATCCGGGCAGGACCCGGCCGGCCGGGCGGACATCAGATACCCACCTGGCGTTCTGCCCGCTCTTGATCTCGTGAAGGCGCCGGGCGAACTGTACGCTGCCCTCGCCGGGCTGCTGGCCGGGGTGGTGGTCGCCGCCGACCTCGATGACGCCCGCCACATCGTGCGCGCCCACCCGGAACTGCGGGTCGTCACCCGCGACGGCGACCTGCTCGGCGCGCACTGGGCGCAGGGCGGTGCGGCCCGGCCGCCGAGCGTGCTGGCGATGAGGTCGGCCGCGGACACCGCGGCCGCCGACCTGACCGCGGCCGATGGCGCCTGCGAGGTGGCCGCCGCCGGGCTGGCTGCCGCCATGGCTGAGGAGGAGCGGGCGCAGCAGGCGGTGGCCGGGGCGCTTGCCTTGATGCAGGAGGCGGACGCCGCGGCGGCGGCGGTTTCCGGACAGCTCGGGCGGCTCGCGGGCGCGGCGCGTGCCGCCCAGGACGAGGCGGCGCGGCTGGCGGCGGCGATCGCCGCGGCCCGCGAGAAAGCTGGTCAGGACGAGGCGGCCCTCACGGAGCTGAGCGCGCGGCTGGCGGCCGAGGAAGCCAGCGAGACGCCACCGGCGCCCGGCCCCGGGGCGGGCCCGGCGTCCGGCTCTGGGACGGACCAGGCGCCCGGCGGAGCCGCGGCCGACGGCCCGGAGAGCGCCGCTGACGAGGCCGGAGAGGCTGACGGGATCCGTGATGCCGTCGGAGTCACCGGTGGGGCTGGCGGGGCGCACGGTGCAACCGATGCCCCTCAGCGCGGCACCGTCGGCGAGCCGGCCGGGGAGCCGGACCGGGAGACACTGACCGGACGGGCCAGCGCCGCGAGGGAGACCGAGACGAACGCCCGTCTCGAGGTCAGGACCGCCGAGGAACGGCTCCGGGCCATCGCTGGGCGGGCGGACGCGCTGGCGGCCGCGGCGGTCAGCGAGCGCCAGGCAGCCCGGGCCGCCGCCGAGCGCGGCAGGCTGCGGCGGCAGCAGGCACGGGTCGCCCGCGCCGTGGCCGAGGGGGCGGGGATCGCGCTGGAGCGGCTCGAGCAGTCACTGACGGTCGCCACCGCGGACCGCCGCGCGGCCGAGCAGGCACGCGAAGGCCGGTCGGACGCGCTGAAGACCGTTCGAGCGCAGGTCCGGGAGCTTGCGGAGGAACTCGACCGGGTGGTCGACAGCGCGCATGGCGCGGAAATCGTCCGGGCCGAGCACCGGATGCGGCTGGAGCAGATCGCCTTCCGCGCCGTGGACGAGTTCGGCGTGGACGCCACGGCATTGGTCGCCGAGTACGGCCCGGACGTGCCGGTCCCGGAGCCCGCTCAGGAAGCGGGCGCACCGGCGCCGGCGGCGTCCCCAGCCGACGGTGAGCCGATCGCGCCGCCGCCGGACGGCGACGGCCCGGCGCGTCCCACCATCCCCTACGTCCGGGCCGCGCAGGAGCAGCGCGCCGCCGTGGCCCAGCGCCAGCTCAATCAGCTCGGCAAGGTGAACCCGCTGGCCCTTGAGGAGTACGGGGCCCTGGAAGAACGGCACGCCTACCTCGCCCGCCAGCTTGAGGATCTCAAGAAGACCCGCCGCGACCTGCTGACCGTCGTCAAGGAGGTGGACGACAGGGTCCAGCAGGTGTTCGCGGCAGCGTTCGAGGACACCGCCAGGGAGTTCGAGCAGATCTTCGGGCGGCTGTTCCCCGGTGGCCAGGGCAGGCTGATCCTGACCGAGCCCGACGACATGCTGGCAACGGGGATCGACTTCGAGGCGCGGCCACCCGGCAAGAAGGTCAAGCGGCTGTCGCTGCTGTCCGGTGGCGAGCGCTCGATGACGGCGATCGCCTTCCTGGTGGCGATCTTCAAGGCCCGGCCGTCGCCGTTCTACGTGCTGGATGAGGTCGAGGCGGCGCTGGACGACACCAACCTCCAGCGCCTGATGCAGATCTTCGAGGAGCTTCGGGACAACTCGCAGCTGATCATCGTTACGCACCAGAAGCGGACGATGGAGACCGCCGACGCGCTGTACGGGATCAGCATGCAGGGCGATGGTGTGTCCTCGGTCGTGAGCCAGCGCCTGCGGGAGCCCGAGCACGCGTAGGGCATGTCTGCGGTGCCGTGCCCATAGCGCCCCGCGCGCATCTGCCAGACTGGGGCCGTTATGGAATACCTGATCATCGCCATTGCCCTTGTCGTCGTGATCGCGATCGTCGGCGGCGCCGTGCTCCTCCGGCCCCCGCGGCGCCGTGCAGGCCGGGCCGGGCCGCCCGCGCCGCCAGCGCCCCCTCCGCCAGCGCCCCCGGCGCCTGGTGAGGCCGGCACCGCTACGGCGGCCGACACCGCGCAAGCGCCACCCGGCGTGCCGCCGCTGCTGCCCGGCCCGGCGCCCGTCGCCGAGGCGCCGCCGCCGTTGGCGGGCCGGATGGCCCGGCTGCGTGGCAGGCTCGCGCGTTCGCAGAGCGGGTTCGGCTCGGTGCTGCTCGGGCTGCTGTCCCGCGATAGCCTGGACGATCAGTCGTGGGAGGAGATCGAGGACACGCTGATCGCCGCCGACATCGGGGTGGCGCCTTCCCGGCAGCTCGTCGGTGAGCTGCGGACCCAGGTCAGGGTGCAAGGCGCGCGCGGCGATGCGGTCCGGGCGCTGCTGCGGGCCGACCTGATCCAGGCGATCGGCGCCGACCAGGAGCGGAGCCTGCGGATCGGCCCACACGGCGACCGGCCTGCGGTGGTGCTGATCGTGGGGGTCAACGGGACCGGCAAGACCAGCGCCTGCGGCAAGCTGGCCCGCGCCCTCATAGGGGAGGGACAGTCCGTGCTGCTCGGCGCGGCCGATACGTTCCGCGCCGCCGCGGTCGACCAGCTGGAGACCTGGGGCCAGCGGGTGGGTGCCCGGGTCGTCCGGTCGGACCGGGAGGGGGCGGACCCGGCGAGCGTGGCGTTCGAGACCGTTCAGGAGGGGATCAGCGAGCGGACGGACACGGTCATCGTGGACACCGCTGGGCGGCTGCACACCAAGACCGGGCTGATGGACGAGCTTGGGAAGATCAAGCGCGTGATCGAGAAGCGGGCGACGGTAGACGAGGTCCTGCTCGTCCTCGACGCCACCACCGGGCAGAACGGCCTGCGCCAGGCGCGCGTGTTCGCGGAGGCGGTGGACATCACCGGGATCATCCTGACCAAGCTGGACGGCACGGCCAAGGGCGGCATCGTGATCGCGGTCCAGCGGGAGCTGGGGGTGCCGGTGAAGCTGGTGGGGCTCGGCGAGGGCCCGGACGATCTCGCCCCCTTCGATCCGGCGACGTTCGTCGACGCGATCCTGGGCGACTGAAACGGTCGGCCGCGGGCCGGCGGCTCTGCCTGCCTGATACCTTCCGTCCTGGCCGGAGCGCCATTACGAGATATCACCGTGATTGTGCTCCGAAGGCGTGGCTAATGGATCTCTGATGCGCGCGGCGCGTGACCTGCGTCATTTCGCCCACGCGGGTTGTCGCAACCCGCGAACGTCAGCCTGGTGCGCGCACGCCATTTCTTGAGCAAACTCCGGGAAAGGCCGGGGTTTCTCATCTAGGCCGGTCTTGGGGGTGGATCGGCGGGAACCACCAGCAAATGTCTCCGGCACCGGCGCCGATCGCCGACCGGTCGCGCCTATGATCAAGAGACTCATTTAGTTGTTATGCGCTGGGTTATGACTGCCGATCGCCGATGGCACCAGGGCAACCGCCTGAATGGGCAATTTCTTTTGGACCTTTAATGGTTCGTGCCGGCGACGGCTGACGGTGCCGGAGCCCTGCCGACGCGGCGGTCCTGGCGAGCGAAACACGCACGTAACATGCCGGGCGGGTGGTTCACGGCCCGGAAACACTGCGTGATGGCGGCGGAAACGCCGCCGGGGGAGGGTGAGGGCCGGGCAGGGTGCCCTGGGAGGTGCGTTGGATGAAGCTCATCACCGCCGTGATCAAGCCCTTCAAGCTGGATGAGGTGAAGTCGGCGCTGCAGGCCTTCGGGGTACACGGCATGACGGTCAGCGAGGCGAGCGGGTATGGCCGTCAGCGCGGCCACACCGAGGTGTACCGCGGCGCGGAGTACGAGGTGGACCTGGTTCCCAAGATCAGGCTGGAGGTGCTCTGCGAGGACGAGGACGCCGAGGACCTCATCGACGTCATGGTCAAGGCGGCGCAGACCGGCCGGATCGGTGACGGCAAGGTCTGGTGCGTCCCCGTGGACGCGGTGGTGCGCGTGCGCACCGGTGAGCGCGGCCCGGAGGCGCTCTGAAGACCCGCCGCCCGGATTCGCGCCGCCACGCCACGCCGGTACGGCGGGCCGCCAGCTTCGGCGCCGATCGCGCCCGGCGTACCTCCGAGACAGACCGCTGGCTGGCTTCGCTGCTCGGCGGCGAGGCCGGTGTGGCGCTGGTGGCCGTAGGCGGGTACGGCCGCCGCGAACTGGTGCCCGGCAGTGATCTCGACGTGCTGCTGCTGCATACGGGGCGGCCGGACATCTCCGAACTCGCGGACCGCATCTGGTACCCGATCTGGGACTCCGGCATCCGCCTGGACCACGCGGTGCGCACGCCGCGCGAGGGCCGCGAGGTGGCCCGTGCCGACCTGCGCGCCGCGCTGGGACTGCTCCACGCCAGGCACGTGGCAGGCGACCCCGGCCTCACCGCCGAGCTCCGTCTCGGTGTGCTGGCGGACTGGCGAGCGGCGGCGGGCACCCGGCTGGCCGAGCTCCAGGCCTTGCACGTGCAGCGCACACAGCGCAGCGGCGAGCTCGCCTTCCTACTCGAGCCCGACCTCAAGGAGGCGAGGGGAGGCCTGCGCGACGCCAGCGCGATCCACGCGGTCGCGGCCGCCTGGGTGGCCCCAGGACCTGGGCCACGCGTCCGCGCCGGGCGGGAGTTCATCCTCGATGCCAGGCACGCGCTGCACGAGGTGACCGGCCGCCCCACCGACCGGCTGGTGCTGCAGGAACAGGACGAGGTGGCGCGGGTGCTCGACCTGGCCGACGCCGACACACTGCTGCGCCGCCTGGCGGAAGCCGGGCGCGCCGTCGCCTACGCGCTCGACCAGTCGTTCCGGCAGGCCCACCGCAGCAGCGGTGGCCGGGCAAGCCGGGTGGGCCGGCCGGGCTGGGCTGGGCGCGCCGGTCCCGCTGCTGCCCGTCTCGCCCTGCCCGGCGTCGGGCTGGCCCGGCGCGGTGTTCCCCCCGTCAGCGCTCATCGCCGCCCGCTGGCCGAGGGCCTGGTCGAGCAGGACGGCGACGTGGTGCTCGCCCGGTCCGCCGACCCGGCAGGTGACCCGGCGCTGCCGCTGCGGGCGGCGGCGGCGGCCGCCCAGGCGGGGCTCACCCTGGCCCCGCGGACGCTGGCCCGGCTGGCCGACTGCCCGCCACTGCCAGTCCCCTGGCCCGCTGGCGCACGGGACGCACTGCTTGCGCTGCTCGGCGCCGGCCAGGCCGCGATCGCCGTCTGGGAGGCTCTGGACCAGGAGGAACTCGTCACCAGCCTGCTGCCGGACTGGGAGAGGGTGCGCAACTGCCCGCAGCGCAACCCGCTGCACACCTACACGGTGGACCGGCACCTGGTCGAGACGGCGGCCCACGCCGCTGCGCTCACCCGCTCCGTGGCCCGGCCGGACCTGCTGCTGATCACCGCGCTGCTTCACGACATCGGCAAGGGCTGGCCCGGTGACCACCTGCTGACCGGCGAGGTAGTGGCGCGGGACACCGCGCACCGGCTGGGGCTCGGAGCAGGCGACGCCGGCTTGGTTGCCCGTGCGGTACGCCATCATTTGCTGCTGCCGCGCACGGCGACCAGGCGTGACCTCGACGACCCGGTGACGGTCACGCAGGTCGCGCAGGCTGTCGGGGGCCGGCCGCTCCTGGACCTGCTCCACGCGCTGGCGATCGCCGACGCTAAGGCCACCGGCCCGGCCGCGTGGAACGACTGGAAGGCCGGCCTGGTGAGCGAGCTTGTGCGGCGGGTCGGCGCGGCGCTGGGCGGCGAGCCCCCACCGGCCCCGCTCCCGCTGCGCGCCGAGCAGATCGCGCTCGCCGCCGCTGGCGAGCCCGGGGTCATGCTGAACGGATCCGAGGTGACCGTGGTCGCGCCCGACCGCCCGGGCCTGCTGTGGCAGGCCGCCGGCGTGCTCGCCTCCCACCGGCTGGCGGTCCGTTCCGCGAACGCCACATCGTGCGGTGACATGGCGGTCACCGCCTTCACGGTGGCACATCACTACGGCGAGCCTCCCGACCCGGCGCTGGTCACCAGCGACCTGCGCCGGGCGCTGACCGGCCAGCTTGATGTGGCCCAGCGGCTGCGCCGGCGGGAGCAGGTGGCACCCCGGGCCGCGGCTGGAGTGGCACCGCCCAAGGTCACGCTGGTCGACGATGCCTCGGCCACGGCCACGGTCGTGGAGGTTCGGGCACACGACGCACCAGGGCTGCTGTGGCGGATCGGCCGCGCGCTCGGAGACTGCGGCCTCGACGTGCGGGCGGCCCGGGTGGAGACGCTGGGCGCCGAGGCGGTGGATGTCTTCTACGTGGTGGACGCAGGTGGCCAGCCGGTGAAGGACGGGAGGACCCGCGGCCAGATCGCCGCGGAGGTCCTCGGCGCAGTTGCTGGGTAGACGCACCGGCCGCAGCCGCGGGATCCCCGGCGCAGGCCGCACCGGATAGCCTGAGAGGCGTGTTCGAGACTCTCTCCGACCGGCTAACCCAGGTCTTCTCCTCGCTCCGCGGACGGGGCAGGCTGTCGGCCGCCGACATCGACGCGACCCTGCGCGAGATCCGCATCGCGCTGCTGGAGGCGGACGTCGCCCTGCCGGTGGCCAGGGAGTTCACCGCACGGGTGAGGGAACGCGCCTCGTCGGCCGAGGTGTCAGCGGCGCTCAATCCTGCCCAGCAGGTCATCAAGATCGTCCACGACGAACTCGTCACCATCCTGGGGGGCGAGGCACGGCGGCTGCGTTTCGCGAAAATTCCGCCGACTGTGATCATGCTGGCGGGCCTGCAGGGCTCGGGTAAGACGACGCTGGCCGCGAAGCTGGCGCTCTGGCTGCGTGAGCGGGGAAACACGCCGCTGCTCGTCGCGGCGGACCTGCAGCGGCCGAACGCGGTGCAGCAGCTCCAGGTCCTTGGCGAGCGCGCGGGAGTCCCGGTGTTCGCGCCCGAGCCGGGCAACGGCGTTGGGGACCCGGTCGCCGTCGCCCGCCAGTCGCTGGAGGAGGCGCGGCACCGTCTGCACAACATCGTCATCGTGGACACGGCCGGCCGGCTAGGCGTCGACGAGGAAATGATGCGCCAGGCCGCGGCGATCAGGGACGCGATCGACCCGGACGAGATCCTGTTCGTGGTGGACGCCATGATCGGCCAGGATGCGGTAGTCACCGCCCAGGCTTTCCTCGACGGCGTCGGCTACGACGGCGTCGTGCTGACCAAGCTGGACGGCGACGCCCGGGGCGGTGCCGCACTGTCCATCGCCCAGGTCACCGGCCGCCCGGTGATGTTCGCCTCTACCGGGGAGAAACTCGAGGACTTCGACCTCTTCCACCCCGACCGGATGGCCTCGCGCATCCTCGACATGGGCGACATGCTCACCCTGATCGAGCAGGCGGAGCGGACGTTCGACGAAGAGCAGACCGCGGCCATGGCCGGCAAGCTCGCCTCCGGCGAGGGGTTCACCCTGGAGGACTTCGTCGAGCAGCTGGCGATGGTGCGCAAGCTGGGCCCGATCGGGAACCTGCTCGGCATGCTTCCCGGCGCGGCCCAGAACCGCGAGCTGCTCAGCCAGGTCAGCGACAAGGACCTGGACCGCGCGGCGGCCATCGTCAACTCGATGACCCCGGCCGAACGGCGGAACCCCAAGATACTTAACGGCTCGCGCCGCGCGCGCATCGCCCGGGGCGCGGGCGTCACCGTCAGCGAGGTGAGCAACCTGGTCGTCCGGTTCCTGGAAGGCCAGAAGATGATGCGCCAGATGCTCGGAGGTGGGGGCATCCCGGGCATGCCGCAGATTCCGGGGATGCGGCGCGCGACAAAGAAGGCGGCCAAGGGCCGGAAGTCGTCGGCGAAGAAGAAGCCCAAGGGTGGCCGCCCGGGCGCGCCCGCGCGTCCAGCCGGCGGCGGTGGCAGCCCGGCCGGCGCCGTCCCCGATGGCCTTCGCAGCGCCGGAAAGGGCTCCCCGGAGCCGGCTCTGGGGGGACCCGCGAGTGGCCTGCCCGCCGGGCTGCGCAAGCCGGGTGCGAACGACGACCTGGCGGCGGGCCTGGAGGCGCTGGCCAAGGGGAATCCCGGTTTCCTCGTGCTGCCCGAAGATGACGACAAGCCGGGCTCCGGTCCCGCTCCCACCGACCTGCCGGCCGGGTTCGGCCGCTTCCGCCGCGGCAAGCAGGGCGACCGCTAACGTAACGCCGTCTCACCCGTGCTCCGCCCTCCCGCGCAACGGGCGCCCGGGCCGGCGCGCTCGCAAGCAATTACGCCTGCGGTCAACTCCTCTGGCACAATGGCAGAGTTGTTTCTACCGTCCCTTGACTGACGACGCCCTCTCTCGCTCGTCGGCCCTGGGTCCATCCGGGCCATGCCGCCGGTTCCTCACCTGGCGTGCTCACTGCCCGCAGCCGAGCTTTCAGGGAGAAGACCGCAGCAGTGGCTGTCAAGATCAAGCTCAAGCGCATGGGGAAGATCCGTGCGCCGTTTTACCGGATCATCGTCGCCGACGCCCGCACCAAGCGGGACGGCCGGGCGATCGAGGAGATCGGCAAGTACCACCCCAAGGCGGAACCCTCGTTCATCGAGGTCGACTCGGAGCGCGCGCAGCACTGGCTGTCGGTGGGAGCGCAGCCCACGGACCCGGTCCGTCGGCTTCTTGAAGTCACCGGCGACTGGCAGAAGTTCAAGGGCCTGCCCGGGACCGAGGGCACGCTGAAGACTGCTGAGGCCAAGGCGGACAAGAAAGAAGCCTTCGCCGCGGCCGTTGCCGAGACGCTGAAGACGGCCGAGGCCAAGCCGGAAAAGGGCAGGTCCCGCAGGTCGGCCGCTGCAGCGGACACGGCCAAGGCCAAGGACGCCAAGGACACCGAGGAGGCCAAGGGCGCCAGAGAGGCCAAGGGCGCCAAGGACTCGAAGGCCAAGGACTCGAAGGACGCCGAGGAAGTCACGGACGCCAAGGGCGGCAAGGACACCAAGGACGCCAAGGACGGCAAAGCCGCCACGGGCTCCGAGGACTCCGCCAAGGACGCCAAGGACGCGAAGGCAGCGTCCGGCAGGGCGGCCAAGACGGACGGCAAGCGGGCGAGCGCTGGCAGGTCCGCCAAGGGCGCCCAGGTCCGTGCCGCCACCGCCGAGGGCGGCACGGGCGCTAAGGACGGCGCGGCCTCCACTGAGGACAGCACGGCTTCCGCTGAGGACGGCGCTTCCGCCAAGGACGGCGCGGCTTCCGCTGAGGGCAGTGCCGCTTCCGCTGAAGGCAGTGCGGCTTCCGCCAGCGATGGCGTGGCCCCTGCCGAGGGCAGTGCAACCTCCGCCGAGGACGGCACGCCTCCCGCCGAGGAGGCGGCATCTGCGGCTGGCAAGCAGGACAGCGAGGCGTGAGGTGCTCGAAGAGGCTCTTGAGCACCTGGTGAAGGGCATCGTGGATCATCCCGACGATGTCCGGGTGGACAGCCACGACCTGCGTCGGGGCCGGGTCCTGGAGGTGCGGGTGCACCCGGACGATCTCGGCAAGGTGATCGGGCGCGGCGGGCGGACCGCCCGGGCTTTGCGGAAGGTCATTGGGTCGCTGGCGCGCGGCCGTTATGTCCGCGTAGACCTGCTGGATGTGGACGAGGTCCGTTAGCTGAGCAAGCAACTGGACGTCGGCCGGGTGGTCCGGCCGCACGGAATCCGCGGCGAGGTCGCGGTCGAGGTCCGGACCGACGATCCGGGCCAGCGTTTCGCCGCGGGCTCGGTGCTCGGCACCGATCCCCTGGCCGCCGGGCCGCTGACCGTGGTGTCCACCCGATGGCACGGCGGGCGCCTGCTGGTTAGTTTCGCCGGGATCACGGACCGCAACCAGGCCGAGCCGCTCCGTGGTGTCTGGCTTACCGTGAACGCCGCGCAGGTCACCTCCCCGGAGGACCCGGATGAGTTCCATGACCACGAGCTGGTCGGGCTCACCGTCGTCACTACCGCCGGCGAGCGGGTCGGCGTCGTCACCGACGTGCGCCACCACGGCCAGGATCTGCTGGTGATCGAGCCGACAGCCGGCTCGCACCGCCGTGACGAGGTGCTGGTCCCGTTTGTGGCCGCGATCGCGGTAGACGTGGACGTGACCGGAGGCCGAATGGTGATCGACCCGCCAGCGGGCCTTCTGGACCTCGCGTCGGCTGGCCCGGCTGGCTCAGCCCTCCGCGAACAGGCTGCTCGCCGCGAACAGGCTGCTTCCCACGAAATGGACGCTCCCCCCGAAAAGGACGCTCCCCCCGAAAAGGACGCTCCCCCCGAACAGGGCGCGCGCGAACAGGGTGCTGCCTGCGGCCAGGTCAGCTCCCACGGCCAGGTCAGCTCCCACGGGCAGGCTGCTTCCCACGGGCAGGGTGCTTCCCGCGGGCAAGGTGGGGGCAGCGCAGACAGCAGCGCCCACCGCGGCCGCGGCAAAGGGTGACCCCCTGTGCGTATCGACATCATCACGATCTTCCCCGAATATTTCGGCCCGCTTCGGGTCTCGCTGCTTGGCAAGGCGGTGGAGCGCGGCATCGTCGAGCTCGAGGTGCACGACCTGCGCATGTGGGCACGCGACGCGCACCGGACCGTAGACGACGCGCCTTTTGGCGGCGGTCCCGGCATGGTCATGACCCCCGGCCCGTGGGGGGAAGCGCTCGACGTAGTGACCGGCTCGTCTGCGGGGACCCTGCTGGTGGTGCCCACCCCAGCAGGCATTCCCTTCCGGCAGGAGATGGCCGCCGCATACGCGCGTTATGACCGTCTTGTTTTTGCTTGTGGCCGGTACGAGGGGATCGACGCCCGTGTCATCGAGGACGCGCGGACCAGGCTGCGCGTCGACGAGGTCAGCCTGGGTGACTATGTGCTCTCGGGCGGGGAGCCCGCCGCCCTGGTCATGATCGACGCGGTGGCCAGGCTGCTGCCCGGCGTGCTGGGGAACAGCGAGTCCGCTGCCGACGACTCCTTCGGGGCCGGAGCCGGGCCCATGGCCGGCCTGCTGGAAGGTCCCGTCTTCACCAGGCCGCGGGTCTGGCGGGGACGTGCCGTTCCTGATGTCCTGCTGTCAGGGGATCACGGCGGCATCGCACGCTGGCGAAGGGACGAGGCGCTCCGCCGTACCGCGGCCTACCGTCCGGACCTGCTGGCGGGGATCGCCGCCGGCGCCCTGGACGCCCGCGACCGGCAGGTGCTGTCGGAGGCTGGCTTTCCGGTTCGGGGCGAAGATATGGCACACTGAAACCCGCCCCTGCCCGCTCACCGAGTGGAAGCTCACCCGAGCGGAACGCTTCCCGGCGCTGCCGGGCCAGGGCTTCAGGACCACCGACAGACCGTCAAGACCGAACTGCACGTGCCCGCCCATGCGCGCGAGGATCAGCCGAGGAACGCCAGCCATGCACACCGCGATCACCGACTTGGAGCAGGCCCAGATCCGCTCCGATATTCCGGACTTCCGGCCGGGAGACACACTCAGGGTGCACGTCCGGGTGGTCGAGGGCAGCCGGTCCAGGATCCAGGTCTTCCAGGGCGTTGTCATCCGGCGCCAGGGCGGCGGAGCAAGAGAGACCTTTACCGTCCGCAAGATCAGTTACGGCGTCGGGGTGGAGCGCACCTTCCCGGTGCACAGCCCCACGATCGACAAGATCGAGGTGGTGACCCGGGGCCGGGTACGCCGGGCAAAGCTGTACTACTTGCGTTCCCTGCGCGGCAAGCGTGCCCGGATCAGGGAGCGGCGCGAGACGCCAGCGCGCTAGGCAGCCGCACATCACAGCGACGTCGCGGATGTCCGGCCCCGGCGGGTGGAGTACCGCTGCTGCAGAGCGAAGCAACGGAATGCTGGGCACCGGTCCCGGCAGGCGCTCGCGCGGTCGGATGGTGCGCGACGTGGTCTCGCTGGTGCGCGACGTGGTCCAGCTGGTGCGCGACATGGTCCCGCCAATACGCGCGTGCTCGCCGCCCGGCAGAACGATGTCCCCCGGCAGCAGGATGCTCGGCCTGGGGCGGCCGGGTACCGGGCTGCGTCGGCGTCGCGGCGTTCCGGGCTCGGCGCTAGGCTCGATTCGATGAACGACGAGCGGGGCACGCGCGGCGACCAGCGCGCCGGGGCCGACCCGGACAGTCGGCTTGGCTCTCCCGATGGTCACCAGGTCGGCCCGGCTCTGGGGCATGGTGGCGACCGCGACGGCCTGGCGGGGGTCGGCGGGCGGCCGGGTGCCGACAGCCTCGCGGGTTCCAGGACCGGCGGCAGGCGCGGCGGGGCCGGCCCGGGCGAGCAGCGGCGCACGAAACGCTCGAAGAGCAGGTCGTGGTGGATCGAACTGCCGATCCTCCTTGCCTTCGCCCTGGTGCTGGCGCTGATCATCAAGACATTCGTGGTCCAGGCGTTCTACATTCCTTCATCGTCGATGGAGAACACCCTCGACATCGGCGACAAGGTGCTCGTCAACAAGATGATCTACGATTTCCGTCCCATTCACCGTGGCGACATCGTGGTCTTCAACGGGGAAGGCTCCTGGGATCCGGTGACGTCCCAGTCAGAGCCGCCGCTGGTGAGGCTGTGGAACGCGATCTCGGGCCTGTTCGGCACCGCCCCGGGAGTGCATGACTACATCAAGCGCGTGATCGGGGTACCCGGTGATCATGTGGCCTGCTGTGATGCGCGGGGCCGGGTCACGGTCAACGGGGTGCCGCTGAACGAGAAGTCCTACCTCTACCCGCGCAACTCCCCGTCCACGGTCTCGTTCAGCATCACTGTGCCGCCCGGCCGACTGTGGGTGATGGGAGATCACCGCAGCGTGTCATACGACTCCCGCGGCCACATGCGGGATCCAGGCAATGGCACGATCCCGCAGGACCGGGTGGTCGGGCGCGCGTTCGTGATCGTCGCCCCGATCAGCAGGTGGAGGGTGCTGTCCATCCCGGCCACCTTCCAGCAGCGTCGGCTTGCCCGGCCGGCCTCGGCAGCTCGCACGGCCGGCCCGGCCGCATTCGCCGCCGTGTCCGGTCCGGTGGCCCCGGCGGTGCCGATAGGACTCGGCCTTACCGGTGCTTTCCCACTCACCTGGCTCCAGCTGCGGCTGCGGCGGCGACTGGCCAGGTTGGCCCGGCGCGGCCGGCCACCGCCCCGGCGCGGGGCAGGGCGCCGGCGGCGCCTGGGGCGCCCGGAGTTGCGGGACCCGCGCAGGCCAGGGCCCGGGTGACGTCATGCTGGTTCCCCCGGTACGGCATCCCGGCTACACCCCCCGGCGCGCGGCAGGCCTGACTGGGTACGAGCGGGTGCTTGCGCGGGCCGGCTTCGCGCAGGTCGCCGGCATCGACGAGGCTGGCCGCGGGGCCTGCGCCGGCCCGCTGGTGGTGGCGGCCGTCATGCTGGATCCCCGCAGGCGGTCCAGCATCGGCGACATCGCCGACTCCAAGTCGCTCACGGCTGCTGCCCGCGAGGAGGCTTACCAGCAGGTCATGGCGCTGGCCCTGTCATGGCATGTCGTGGTCATACCACCGGGGGAGATCGATGGGACGGGCCTGCACGTCTGCAACATCGCCGGGATGCGCCGGGCCCTGGCCGGCCTGTCCCCGCAGCCGCAGTACGTGCTCACCGACGGCTTCCCGGTGCGCGGTCTCGGGGTGCCGGCACTAGCCATGTGGAAGGGGGACGAAGTAGCCGCGTGTGTGGCCGCCGCCTCGGTGGTTGCCAAGGTCACCAGGGACCGGCTCATGCGCGACCTGCACAAACGTTATCCCGTGTACGGTTTCGCCCGGCACAAGGGCTATTCCACGCCGAGCCATATGCGGGCGCTCACCGCCCACGGTCCGTGCCCGGAGCACCGGCGCTCGTTCGCGAACGTCGGCTGCGTGGGCGATCCCACTGGCCCGGGGACCGGCGACCCTGTGGACACCGAGACGGGCGATCCCACGGGCCTGAGGGTCGGCGACGCTATGGGCCTGAGGGCTGGCGACGTTGTGGACCCGGATACCGGCGACGCTATGGCCCCGGATACCGGCGACGCTGTGGGCCCGGGCGCGGGCGACGCCTTGGGCGCGGGCACCGGCGAGCCTATGGGCCTGGGGAACGGCGATCCCCTGGGCATGGAGGCCCGCGATCCTATGAGCTTGGAGAATTGACCTATGGTTGACCTCAGCTGGGCCGAAGCCCCCGTCGCTGCCTGATTGGAGGTGTGACCATGAGCGCGGAGGACCTCGAGAAGTACGAAACCGAGATGGAGTTGCAGCTCTATCGCGAATATCGGGACGTAGTGAAGCTATTCACCCATGTGGTGGAGACCGAGCGGCGGTTCTATCTGACCAATCAGGTCGAGCTCAACGTCCGCACGGCCGACAACGGCGAGGTCTTCTTCGAGGTCACAATGCAGG
>DASYQM010000392.1:0-25635 GCA_036005525.1 Streptosporangiaceae bacterium | reverse complement strand
GCGAGCGCTGCCACCGGCCCGGTGTCGCCGACACCGGCGAGCGGGACACCGCAGCTAGCCAACACCGGCAAGCCCCAGGAGGTCAGGCAGCTGGTGCAGTGCGGCAACACGATGTACGCGGTGGGCTCGTTCACCACGATCAAGCGCTTCAGCACGACCTACACGCGGAACAACGTCTTCAGCTTCAGCGCGATCGCGCCGTACAAGGTCACCTCGTGGGACCCCAACGTCAACGGCGTGGTCAACTCGATCACCTTCAGCCCCGGGAACTGCGCGCACGCCTACATCGGCGGAAAGTTCACCTCGGTCGGCGGGACCGCCGCCACCAACATCGCCGAGATCGACACCACCACCACCGGCGCCGTCGTCACGGGTTTCAGGCACAGCGCCAACGGCCAGGTCGAGACGCTGCTCGGCTACGGCAACCACATCATTGCCGGCGGCTACTACACCTCGATCAACAACAGCACGGCCCACAAGTATATGACCAGCCTGAACGCCACCACCGGCGTCGATGACGGGTTCATCAACCTGAACATCTCGGGCAACTACCAGTTCTGCAACTCCAGCCGGTGCACGGGCTTGAATCCGACGAGGGTTTTCAACCAGCAGCTCAGCAACGGCGGAACCCTGGATCTAGTCGAGGGGGACTTCACCTCGGTGGGCGGGCTGCCGCGGCAGCAGATCTTCATGCTGAACCTGGCGACAACCCCGGCCAGCGTCACCGGCTGGACCTCGCCCGAGTGGGACGGCAGCCAGGGTAACCTCCCCGGCGGCTACCCCTACCAGTGCTGGTTCACCGAGCCGTTCTACATCCAGGACGCGGCCTGGTCGCCGAACGACCAGACGGTCTACATCGCGACCACCGGCTTCCACCCGTGGAACGTGGGGACCGGCTCCACCCCGCGCAGCGGGCTGTGCGATGCCGCGGCCGCGTTCCCCGCCACCCAGACATCGGTCCTGCACAAGTGGATCAACTACACCGGATGCGACTCCCTGTACACTGCCGCGGCCGATGCCGGCGCCATGTACGCGGCCGGCCACGAGCGGTGGTCGCAGAATCCTAAAGGCTGCGATTTCAAGGGGCCCGGCGCGATTACCGACGCCGGCATGGAGGGCCTGGACCCGGGCACCGGAAATGACCTGCTCAACTCCGGCGGCACCGCGCTGTATACCAGGTCGCGCGGGTCGGGGGCGGACGATGAACTGGTTACGAGTGCGGGACTGTGGATCGCCAGCGACAACGGCATCGTGCAGAACGGCACCTTCCAGCCAAGCCAAGTGTGCAACGGTGTCTCGGGGCACGCCGGGATCTGCTTCCTTCCGTACCCGGCGTAGCAGACGCCCACAGGGCATTACCGTATGATCGTGCGCGCACGCAGGGCAGTCGGCGGGATAGCCGTTGTGGCGCTCGCGGCTGTCGCTGCGGTGGTCGCCTTCGCTCTGGTGAGGTCGGCCCCGTCCGGCGGGTCCCGCACGCCGATGCCCGTAACCGCACCAGCAGCCGTACCGACCACGCCCGTGCCCGCACCCAGCACCACCGTCAATGCTGCGGTGGCACCGTCCGTGCCGGCCCATGGTGTCTACGTCGGTGCCTATACGCAGCCGACCGACTATTCAGTGTCTGGCAAGCTCGCCGCGCTAGATGCGCTGCAGCACCAGGCCGGGGGACGGCTCGATATCGTGCACAGCTACCTGCGATGGCGGGTGCCGTTCCCGAAGCCGGACCAGCGGGCCATCATGGACCAGGGCAGCATCCTCTTGCTGTCCTGGGCCGGTACCGATACCCAGGCGATCGCCTCGGGCGCGGAGGACGGCTGGATCCGCCGGCAGGCACTTGCCATCAAGGCAGCGGGCAAGCCGATCTTCCTGGAGTGGCGATGGGAGATGAACCGTCCCGGGCTCTCCTCCCAGGTGCACTCGCCGACCGATTTTGTGGCGGCGTGGAACCGCATCAGGTCGATCTTCGCTCAGGAGCACGTCAAGAACGTGGCCTGGGTATGGTGCCCATCGATCCTCACTTGGGAGATAAACGGCCCGTCCTATTACCCCGGCAACAACAAGGTGGACTGGCTCTGCATCGATGCCTATCCCAGGAAAGGCCCATACACTCCGTTCGCCACCCTTGCGCAGCCATTCCTCGCCTGGGCATCCCACATCCACAAGCCGATCATGATCGGGGAGTACGGCGCGCCGCGCAGCTACGGGCCGCATCCGCGGGCGGTCTGGCTGCGCGGGGTGGCGCAACTGGCACGCTCCAACCCACAGATCAAAGCCCTGGTGTACTTCGATGGCGACCCGCCCGGCAACGGTCAGGGATGGCGGTACGGGCTCGATCCAGGCTCCGCCCCGTTGCTGGCCTTCCGCCGCATCGCCGAGCAGCCCTATTTCGACCCTGACCGGCTGCGCGGGCCCGACGGATCATCGTGAGCCGTGACACGTCGCCGCTGGCTGGCCTGAAATTCGACCGGCTCACCGAACAGCAGGTCCTCGAGCACATCATCACGGCCAGCCGTCGCGGTGAGGGCGGGTGGGTGGCCACCCCGAACATCGACATCTGCCGCCTCACCCGGCGCGACCTCGCGCTGCGCAGCCTGGTGGCGGGTGCCTCGCTGATCGTGCCCGATGGGACACCGCTGGTGTGGGCCTCGCGGCTGCGCGGCGACCCGTTGCCGGAACGGGTGGCAGGCGGTTCGCTGATCTTCTCGCTGAGCGAGGCGGCCGCCCGGCAGGGCCGCTCGGTCTACCTCCTGGGCGGCGCGCCGGGCGTGCCGGAGCGGGCCGGTGAGGAGCTGCGCCATCGTTATCCGGGACTCGTGGTCGCGGGCGCGGACGCCCCGCCCTTCGGCTTCGACGCCGATCCGCGGGCGGTCGAGGGGGTACGTGGCCGGCTGGCAGCCGCCGCTCCCGACATCGTGTACGTGGGCATGGGATTCCCGCGGCAAGAGCGCCTCATCGCCCGTTTCGCGCCCTCGTTCCCGGCCACCTGGTTCCTCGGGTGCGGCGCCGCCATCCCGTACGCTGCGAGGGTGCTGCCGCGGCCACCGCAATGGATGCGGCGCAGCGGCCTGGCCTGGCTCTTCCGGCTGGCCCACGAGCCGCGGCGGCTGTTCACGCGCTATGTCGTCCACGACCTTCCGTTCGCCGCCGCGTTGCTGGCCAGGTCCGCGGCGGAAGGGCTGGGGCTGCGCTCTGGCCGGTGAGGTCGGCCGCGCGGGCCATCGCGTCAGGCGCGGGCGGGCCCAGTGGTCTCGCCCAGCCGCCGCGAATGGCGCATGAGCACGGGCAGCAGCCAGTCGCCGATCCGCCCGAGCCGGGCGCCCGCCTCGGCCTGGCCGTCCTGGAGGTACCGGGCGGCGATCTCGGCCAGGTAGAAAGCGGCCACGCGGCTGGCCGCGCCCGGGTCAAGGCCGAACGGCGCGAGGATCTCAGGCGCCCCGGTGACCGCGCGCTCCGCGGCGGCCATCGGGGCGATCCCGCGCCGGATGATCGCACCCTGGAGCCAGAAGTGCACGGCGTCGAAACCGACCGGGACCCCGGTCTCGAAGCGCTCCCAGTCCCACACCAGGGCGCGCCCGCGCGACATCGTCATGTTCCATGGCGTCCAGTCTCCGTGCCAGGAGCCGAATGCCAGGACGCCCGCACCCGGGCTGAGCAGGTCGACCGCCTGCCCGATCGGGCCTGCGAGCTCGCTGTCGGCCAATGCCCGCAGCCGGGATCGCAGGCCGCCCAGGTAGGGGCTGTCCGCCAAGGGCTGGCGCGACAGCCCGCGAACCCCCGCCAGCTCGGCCATGGCACCACCCAGCTCGGCATGGCTCTTCGCCGGGCGCCCGGCGGGGAATGCCTGCTGCACAAGGACCTCGTTCCCCCGCCACTGGCCGTGATACAGCAGGCGCGGCGGCTCCAGCCCTGACAAGGGCACGCTGGCGAGGAAGGCCAGCGCCGCTGCTTCGGCGCGCACGAGTCGGCGGGTCAGCGGGTTGACGCCGACCTTGACGAAACCGAGCATTTCCCCGTCCGGTGTCAGCGCCTGCAGGACCGGTTTGCGGTTCGCGCGCGGGGCGCCGACATACAGGCTGACCAGCACGTCGCGGCGCAACGCCGCGCGCAGGTGATCGGCGATGTCGGCATCGGTTCCCGGCGGCCCGGGCTCGATCCTTATCCGGTCGGGCAGCACCTCCGCAAGGCCGGCCCGCGCCACGAGGGCAGCCGCGCGCAGCCGCAGCCGGTCGCGCGCCGTGGCTGACGCCTTGTAGTTCCGCAGCGCCGCCGCCGCCGCCCGCCGAGGCCGGCGGGGGACCAGCAGGGCAGCCCGCCGCTCGTCCGGGAAGATGAGAAGCTCGGTGCTGCCGGGTCCGTCAGGCCTGCCCGGCCCGCCCGGCCTGCCCAGCCTCGGGCGGCCGCATCGGATCACCGACTCCGGTGACGGCCAGAGCGTGCCGAGAACCTCCCAGAGGTAGTCGCCCCGCCCGACGGCGCCTGGGCTGGGTTTCTGCTGCTGTGATGGCATCCGTTTGCTCACGCGCCGCTCATCCGTGCTCGCCGGGTCCAACGCGGCTCGCGGCCCAGCAGGCTGGCGAGCCGGGCGTCGTGCGTCCGGTAGTACTCCGTGAGCATGCGCCGCGTGCCCGGCGCCATCCCGGTGCCCGGACGTGTGTTGTAGCGGTCGAAGTTGGTCGGCTGGAAGGGCCGCAGGCCCAGGAACGCCAGGACATGCTCGTATTCGCCCGCCGGTTCGGCGAAGAACGCCTCGCTGTCGATGATGTGGACCTGCTGGCGGGGAAAGAGCCGGAACGCCCGCTCAAGCTGCTCGGCGTAGTGGCCACGGTGACGGTAGGAATGGTGGCGGTGCGCGACGCTCTCATAACGGGGGTCGGCCCGCATCCGGTCTATCTCGCCCGCGAGCCTGGAGTCCTCGAGTTCGAGCGCCTTCTCGAAACTCTCCCATTCGAAGCCACGCGCGAGTTCGTGCTTGTAGGCGGAGAAGGCGCGCTCGACCGGGTCCCGGAGCATCACCACCAGCTTCACCGACGGCATGTCGTGTGCGATCCGCTCCAGCGCGAACGGGTGATACAGGTAATACCCGCTCGCCTCGAAGACCACTGGCCCGCCGTGCCGGGCGGTTTGGCGCGCGGCGAGCCCAGCGACCGGGAAATGCCCGCGGTACCAGCGCAGGGAGCGGAAGTAGTTCAGGTCGAAGTAGTTGATCCCCTTGTGGAAGGTCGGCCGGATCACCTGCGGGTGTGTGAGCAGCGCCCGGAACAGTGACGTCGTGCCGGAGCGCTGGGCGCCGATCATGATGAAATCCGGCTGCAGCCGCAGCCCGGCCGTCGCGGTGCCTGCGAGTACGTAGGCGTGGCGGCCAGCGCGCTTGACTATCTCCGGCGCGGCCTTGCGCACAGAAATCACGGTGCCTCCTCGTACCGCCGGTCAGATCATGCCGCGGCCGAGCAGCCGCGCAGCGCGCCGAAAGTGGCGCGGGTCGATCCCGGTGGCGATATGTGCGAGCGCCACGCAGGCGTGCGGTGACGCCGGCCACTTCGCGAGTGCGGTCAGTGCGTAACGGAGCGCCAGCCGCCGCTGGCCGAGCACCGACCGGGCGAATGCGATCTGGCCGAGGATCCGGGCGTGGCCACGAGGCGACGCCGCGAAATCGGGGTGCTTCGCCAACAGGTATTCAAGTCCCGCGGCCGTGTTCTCCATCCCGCCCATATACCACGACCAGGTGTCCTTCCTGATGTCCGCCAGCGGCTCGGTAACCGTGCCGACCCGGCCGGCCCGGGCCAGGCGGAGCGTCCAGTCGTAGTCCTCCGCGTAACCGCCGGGCAGGTCCTCGTCGTAGAGCCCGGCTCTGGTGACAGCCTCGCGCCGCATCACCAGGGTCGACGAGTGCAGTTCCTTCACCCGGTTGCGCAGCAGCAGCTGATAGCTGATCAGCTCGGCGCGGCCCGGCCAGCAGGCAACCTGGCCGCCGGGCAGCAGCAGCCGCATGCCAGAGCCGACGGCGAGCAGGCTGGGGTCGTCGCGCAGGCGCGTCATCTGGGCATGCAGCTTGGCCGGGTGCCAGACGTCGTCGTCGTCGCAGCCGGCGAGGTAGTCGCCATGGGCGGCGGCCACGCCGGTGTTGCGCGCGCCCGCCAGGCCGGCGGTACGGGAGTTCGCGACCACGGCCACGCTGCGCCGCGCCGTGGCAAGGTGGGTCAGGTCCGGGTCTGGGGGTTCCTGGTCATGGACCACGATGCACTCGATCTCGCCGGGGTACGTCTGGCCCACCACACTCGCGATCGCCTCACGCACCAGATCCGGTCGGCCCCGGGTCGGCAGGACCACCGACACGAGCGGCCACTCCAGGTGATCGCTGGCCGGGGGCTGCCCGGAGGTGACCCCTTGGCTGGTCATCGAGGCTCGGGCGGGGTAGGCCGGCCGGCCACCGGCGGGCCGGCGGTGGCGGATCAGTTGCGGCAGGCCGATGGCCGTCACCAAGGCCCGGTCGCGCTGGGACATCTCGTCGCGCCAGGTCTCATCCACCCGCAGGGTGACCTCGCCGGCGGCGAAACGTGATGGATTCCCCGACAAGCCGTGGCTAGTGCCCAGGCTGATCCGGCCGTCGGCGATGTGCGCCAGCTGGGATGCCGTGGCCGGGACCGTGAGCTCGCCGAGCGCTCGGGTGATGCTGCGCCGAGGCTGCCGCACGAAATCCTCGTACCTCAAGCGGGCCACGGCGATCCCGCGGCGGTGCAAGAGGTCCGCCTCGCTCTGGCAGGCCACCCAGCGGGCCGCTGCGCTGGCCGGCCCAACATGCCACATAACGTCGGTGCCCGCCATCGCGTGCGGCCGCGCCACGTCCGGCTTCGCCAGCGAGTGGGCTACACCGCGTACGTCCCTGACAAGGTGAATGACGCGCACGTCAAGGCCCGCCAGCGACAGCGCCAGCGCCTGGACCGGCCACTTGCTCGCGTCCACGACATAGCTGGCGCCGGCCTGCGCCGCGATGGCCCGGTACAGCCGGGCATAGATCTCGCCGTAGGAGCTGACCGCGTCCAGGAAGTCCTTTCCTGCGCGACGGCCGGCCAGCAGGCGGGGCAGGTGGCGCTGGCGCGCGACCTTGCGTTGCAGCTGGTGTGTGGCGTCGAGGAGCCCGGCGTCCCAGCCGCCGAAGGCCCCGGCACCCACCTGCGTCCAGAACGGGCAGTTGGTGAACGGCTGGCCGCAGCCACACCGCTCGTTCCGGGGTGCCACGCGGCGGAACAGATCGATGAGCTCGCCAACGTTCACGAAGCCAGGCATCTCGCCCAGCGTCCGCTCCAGCAGCGTGCTGCCGGAGCGGCCGGAGCCGGCGACATAGACGACCGTGGGCCCACCTGTCATGCGGAGCCCTCCGGCGCAGCGGCCTGCGACTGAACTGCGGGTGGTGCGGGCCGGGCCGCCGCGGTGGGCGCCTGCGGCGGCCCGGCGACGAAGCGCACCGCGGCTATACACACGGCGAGCAGCAGGGACCCGAAGACCAGGCCGCTCAGGGCATCGGTGAGCCAGTGCAGCGCGAGGTAGGCCCGGCTATAGCACTCGCTGAAGGCGAGCGCCGCCACGGCCGTGGCCGACCAGATGGCCGCGCGCCTGCTGCCGCTGAACTCCCGCCAGAGCAGGTACGCGATGAGCCCGTAGAAGACCACCACGCGGCTCACGCCGCCGGACGGGAACGTTCCGAGCGGGCTGGTCGGGGGGCCAACCCGGTGGACGAAGTGGTGGATGCCAATGACAGCGTACTTGCTGAAGACGATCAGTGAGCCCAGCGCGAGCGGAGGCAGCCAGCGCCTGCTTCGCCAGGTCACCGCGAGACATACGGCGGCGGCCCCAGCCGCACCCCATGTCGTCCACACGTCGCCTACCTTGGTAGCCCGCTTCATGACGCTCGCCCACACATGCACCCGGTGCGTGATTGTCCAGTTGAAGAACGGCTTGTCGATCGCCGGACCATTGTGCACCACCAGCAGGCCGAGCAGCACCGTGACGAAGCAGACCACCACCGTGCCGCCGATGAAGACCAGCAGGTATCTCCCGGCATCGGCCGTTGCCTCCCCCCGCGCCTGCCCGCGTGTGCCACCGGTGGCCACGTGCTGGCCCCGCGGGACGCGGGCGGGCGGGGTGACCCCTGGCGATTGCCGGGGGGCACGCCTGGCCAGTACGGCCCCCACGACGATGAGCACCGCGATGACAATGGGGTAGACAAGGACCGCCAGGATCTTGGTCATTGAAGCCCGCTCCTTGGGTTTCTTGGCGCGCTCGGGTTCTTTGGTGTGTGCCCGTCAGGCTTGCTGAATCTGCGCGCCAGGGCGGCGATGCCCGGCAGCTCGGAGAGATGCAGAGTCTCCCGGAGTCGCCAGCTCCCAGCCACCAGCAGCGCGGACCCGATGACGATCGCGGCGACCGCGGCGACTGCCCCGGGGCCCGCGACGGCGCGGACGGCCAGGGGAACCGCGGCCATGCAGACTACCGGGAGCAGGACTGCTGCCAGGGTGCTGCGGCCGAACGGGTGCACCCGGGACACCACAGCGAGCTGGATGAGTGGCACGACGTTAGTGAGCGCGATGGCTACCGCCCATCCGATGGCAGCCCCGGCGATCCCGTATCTGGGGATCAGGACCAGGTCCAGGCCGACGTTCGCGGCCACAGCGAACAGGCCGTTCATCAGGCTCCAGCCGCTCCGGCCGCTCGCGATCAGCACCATGTCGACCTGGCCGCAGGCGGTAGCGAGGAGCATGGCCCCAGCGAGGATCACCATGACGCTGGCCCCGGCGCGGTAGGAGTGACCGAAAACCGTGAGGATCTCCGGGCCGAAGATCATGGCGAGCAGGTACAGCGGCCAGGTGAGGAGCATCAGCCAGGCGGTCGTCGCCTGATAGACGGAATTAACTTCCCGCCGTTTCCCCACCGTGAAGAGCTCGGCGAAACGGGGCTGCGCCGCCATGCTGATGGCGGCGTTGATGAACTGCCCGGCAACCAGGAACCTGGTGGCCGCCGTATAGATCGCCGCTTCGGCGGGCCCGCGCATGATCGCCACGAGCACGATGTCCAGCCGCTGGATCGTGATCTGGGCGAGCGCGGCCACCGCGCGTGGTGCGGTGAACCGCCAGAACCCCCGGGCATCCGGCCTGGCCAGCTGCTTGCTGGCAAGGCCGGACCAGGCGGCGGGAACCGGTCGGCGAGTCAGCGCCGCGGCGGCTGGCCGCGGCCGGTCGCCGCGGGCGGCCGGTGCACCCACCCGGTGCAATCCCCACCGAGGCCGGATGCGGCGCAGCCAGAGCCAGGCGAGCACGGCCGTGGGCAGGTACGGCAGTGCCCACAGCGGCGCAAGCAGGCTCGTGGCGCCCATGACGGCGGCGACGAGTACTCCGAGCAGCTGCAGCCCCGAGCGGCCCAGCCGGTCGAGGACCACCGTCGGCCTCATGTCCCGGTAGCCACGGGTGGCGCCGAGCAGCGTGTCGAGCAGCGCGGCGAACGGGAGGGCGACCGCGAGCCACCGCAGCGCGGCGATGGCGGTGGCCTGGTCCGCATCGGCGTGCCCTAGCTGACCGCCGAGAATGACCGCCCGGGTCAGCGGGCCCGCAGCCAGGACGATGGCGGCCGCCATGGACACCGATACCACGGCGACCGGAACGATGGCCGCACGGAGTATGGCGGAAACGCGGCTCTCCTGGCCAAGCGACCGTAGCCCTGCGATGAAGTTCACCAGGCCGACGTAGCCGCCAAGGGTCGCCGCCGTCTCAGCGATGAGGAACAGGGAGATGGCGGTGAAGAACGCCCCTGCCAGCGGCTTACTGAAGCTCCGCGTCACCACGACGGTGAGCGCAACGGCCGCGGCGCCGGAGAACGCAGCGCCCGCCAGGTTAAGCGTGCTGCCCCTCGCCACCTCCGCCAGCTTGCCGCGGGCCGGGGCTGCGACCGCAGGCATCGGCTGTGTATCCAGCACCACCCGCCCATCGGCGTCTGCCACGGGGTCGTCCGGCGCCCGCCGCCTAAGGTGCGGGGTGAGCTCCCCGGTAACCAGTGCCTCCTGGCCCAACGAGCGGTCAGGGTCTGCCACTGCCATCGAGCCTGCCTGTGAACGCGAGCGCTGCCGCCTCTCGCCGGGCTCGCTCATTCCGCCAGAGCACCGCGTAGGCCAGCATGGTGATGCCAAGCGGCGCCCCGACGGCATCGTAGGCCACCATGAAGACGAAGGTCAGCAGCAGGACGAGGACCCCCGCTATCCCCTCGGGGCTGGTATCTCGCCAGAACCGCCAGGTCCCATAGGCGAAAAAGGCGAGATACAGAGCCGCACCAAAGAAGCCGCTGCAGATGAACAACAGCCAGAGCTGCCCGTTGTTGCCGACGCTGACCTGGCCGCACTGCTTGCACTTGGCCGTCCTCCCCACCGCGATGGAGGTGACGCTGCCCTGCTGATGCCTGGTGTCGCCATATCCGATGATGGGCGATGAAAGCGCATCACGCGTAGCGAGGATCGACAGCGACGCACGATGCGCATTGCTCTGGCCATGGACCAGGCGCTGGCTGACGAGGCTTTGCAGCGGAGTAGTGACGATGATCATCCCGGCGACGGCCGTGCCCACACAAACCATGCCGAGCAGGGCAAGCCTTCCCCGGGCAGCGAGCCGCAGGCTCACGTAGCCACCGGTGAAGATCAGGGCAAGCCACAGGCCCCGGTTGAGTGAGTACACGATCGGCACGATCACGAGCGTGAGAGCCGCCGCCGCGATCACCCGCTGTCGGCGGGTGCCCCGTATCCACCAGGCTGTGACCAGCCAGGGCAGCAGCAGGGCAAGGCAGTTGCCCCAGGTATTGGTGTACGGGAACGGGGCGTCCGGCCGCCCGAGGGCAACGCCAAGGACGTCCTGGACTTGCGCCAGGCTTGGGTGCATCTCCGCCTGGATATAGGGATTCGCCTGCACGCTCTGCGGCAGCATCAGCTGCAGCGCGGAGCTGAAGCTGAAATGCGGGGCGAGCACTCCGCCCAGGCCGCCCGCGACGGTGTAGAGGCCAAGCAGGCCGAGCAGCCAGGCGATGCGGCCCCGGGGAAGCTCGCTTTCGGTGAGATTCCCCGCGTAGAGCAGGAGCACCGTAACGGCGAGGTAGCTGGCCGCCCGCACCCCGAACGAGAGCACGCGCGTCCCCACAGGCGTGGCGATGGTCCCCGGGGCGGTGAGGGTCAGGGCCGCGGCTCCAGCCAGCATGCAGACCAGGAAAAGCAGCCACAGCCCGAACCCGGGGGGTGTCCGCACCGGCCGCAGGCTGTGCGCCCGCCACGCGTACATCCGCGCGGCCATCGGGATGGCCGCCAGGATGAACACAAAGTCGCCAAAGCCAAGCGCCCACCAGAGCGGGTACCCGGCGAGCAGGGCGACGAGCGGCCACGCGGGGTGGCGGGCGAGCCAGCGCGTGGGTTTGATTGGGCCGCCAGAGCGGCCCGGCCCGGCGAGGGCAAGCGCGCGAGGGCCGGGCGGAGCCTGCCGGCCGGGCCAGCGGCCGCCGGGGACGATCCGGTTGCCCAGATCTCCCGCCCGGCCTTCCAGGCGGCCTGGCTTCAGCGATGTGGTCATTGATTGCTAGTCGTGCTGGTCCCCGGGCCCTGGCATGGCGGAAGACGCCGCCACCTTGCGTGGCCGGCGCGGCTCCTCACGAGCCGCCTCCGGGGTCACCCCGCTCTCCGGGCGACGTGCCACAGGCCGTTTCGGGGCTGCGATCGGCGGGGGCGTGACGGACCGGCGGATTGCCGGGATCACTGCGCTGCCAAGGATGATCGTGCGCATCCGGTCCAGCCGCCCGGCACATCTTGCCGCGTCCGTCTTCCGGGTGCTCGATATCTCCACCACGACGATGGCAGCGTCGGCAAATTCGGCCAGGCCGAAGGCGTCTGCGACCTCGCCGGTTGCCCGGACCTCGATGATCACGTAGCGGGCCAGACGCCGCAGGTCAGTCATCAGGGTCTGATTGGTGTCGTAGTCGAGGTGGTCTACCAGGGCTGCGGTGGTCAGCCCTGGTGTGAGCAACCGGAGCCTGGCGTCGTCGGCAACGCCCCGGGCGGCCTCGCCGAGTGTGGCCTTACCCGCCATGACCTCGGCTAGCCCGGGCCGGTCGCCGATGCCAAGCAGGCGCCGCATGATGGTGTTCTGTGGGTCGGCACAGACCAGCAGCACATCGGCCCGCGTCCGGGAAAGCGCTGCGGCCAGGTTGGCGGCGACGATACTGCCGCCATGGCCGGGGGAGCTGGCCGCGACCGCGATTATGTGGTTGCCGTCGCCGAGCCCAGCTCCTACCGCCTCAGCGAGTTCGGTGAAGGCCCGCCCCGCGCCTGACCGGGGGGCGGAGAGCGTGGCCGGCTCGTCGAGCCGCTTCTGGCGCAGGCGGAAGAGGACCGGCAGTCCAAGGAACCGCTCGACGTCACGTGCCGAGTGGATCCGGTCATCACGGCGGTCGATGACGAACGCGAGGACCAGGCCAATCAGCAGGCCTGCCAGCAACCCACTGGGCAGGACCAGCAGCGGATTCGGACTGCTGGGAGCGGTCGGCGGGGTGGCAGCGGTGAGGATGCTGCCGGGCCTGTAGTTGACCGACCCGCCCAGCGCGGAGATGTGGGAGCGCAGCGTGGCGAGCTGAGAGTTGATGTTCTTGATCTGCGTGTTGAGCAACGGTCGCTTCGGCGAGCCTGGCGCTAGCGTGTGCAGCTGTTGTCTTAGTTTGGTGAGCTGTGTCAGCAGCGGCGTCTCGCGCTGCTGCAGCTGCGCGACCTCGAAACCGATCTTGCCCCTGGCTGCCGCTGCCCGGACGGTGAGGTATGAGGTGGCGAACGCCTGGGCGCACGCCGATGCCCCGCGGGGGGATGAGGCGGAGCAGCTGACCTCGAGCACGGTGGTGTTGGCCGGAACGGTCACCGAGGTCTGCCGGATGAGCTCGGCGAGGGGCAGCTTGCTGTGCAGGGCTTTGGCGGCCGGTGCTGCTACCAGATTGGACTGGGCGATCTGTGCCTCGTTGTCCATGTTGATGACCGCACCGGACGTGCGGCTTCCCTGGAGCTGGTTTGTGTTGGCCGCGTTAGCGGTGACGTAGACGGTGGTAGTGGCCGTGTAGGTCTTTGGGGCGAGCGTGACGTAGGCGGCCGCCAGGAGTGTCCCCAGGGAGGCGGCGAGCAACACGACCCACCAGCGGCGGCGCAGTACGCCCAGATAGTCCCCCAGCTCGAAGGCGCCGGGGTCGGGTGACGAGGCCATGGTGTGAGCTCCTTCCGCTGCCGGGTCGGCCTAGCGGCGCCCCGCCTGCTGGGGACGGGATGGCCAGGGACAGGTTCTCACTGTCCCGGCCGATGTCAGATCGTTTTGCTCGTCCATTATCCGCTTTCGCGCGCGTCACTTGTACGCCACGCCCATGCCCTCAGCCCTCCGGTCGCTCGCCGGGCAGCCGGGATGGCGCGCAGTTCGCGGAGCGCCCGGGTCGGCGGTCTTCGTGGCTCCTATATATTGACGCCCAGATCATGCCGCTGGATGACTCTTTGTGACCGGCAGTGCGGCACTGGTGCCGGCCGGGCTGCGCTGTTGCCGGGCATGGCAGTCTGGGTTCATGACCCGCGCCCAGCTGGACAAGCGGCCCAGCGACGTCTCCGCCATGTTCGACAAGGTCGCGCAGCGCTATGACCTGCTCAACGACGTCCTGTCGCTCGGCCAGGACCGGTGGTGGCGCAAGGTCGTCGCGAGGGCCGTCGGCGCTCGGGCCGGTGAGCGGATCCTCGACCTGGCGGCGGGCACCGGAACCTCCTCGGTGGCCTTCACCGCCGCCGGCGCGGCCTGCGTCGCGTGCGACTTCTCGCTCGGCATGCTCCGAACGGGAGTGCGCAGGCTCGGGGCGCAACAGGCAGGGGCCGGCCCCGGAGTGGCCCGGCCCGGTCCGGTGCGCTTCGTGGCGGGCGACGCGCTCCGGCTCCCTTTTGGCGACCGGGCCTTCGACGCGGTCACGATCTCATTCGGCCTGCGCAACGTGGCCGACCCCGACGCCGCGCTGGCTGAGATGTTCCGCGTCACCAAGCCGGGCGGCCGGCTGGTCATCTGCGAGTTCGGGCACCTGCCCTCGCCCCGCCTGGACGCGATCTACGGGCGTTACCTGATGGCCGCCCTGCCGGCGGTGGCCCGGCGGCTCTCTCCCGCCGGCGACGCCTACGAGTACCTGGCCGAGTCGATCCGGGACTGGCCGGGCCGGGAGGAACTCGCCCGGCGGATCAGCGCCGCGGGATGGTCGGCAGTACGCTGGCGTGACCTGACGCTGGGGGTGGTGACCGTGCACGCCGCGCGCCGCCGGAGCGGGTAGGGCGGATCACTCGCGCCACGGCGAAAGGTCTAGACTCCGGAGAGAAAGCACTTGTGAACGACTTCACAAGACGGTGCTTCCCGGCCGCCTCACACGACAGTCAGGACAGATTCGGTGACCCAGGACGCATCCCGCACCGGGCAGCCGCGTGCGCGCCCCGCGGCCGATGACGCGGACGTCATCGTGGTTGGCGCCGGGCCCGGCGGCTCCTCGGCCGCCTACCACCTCGCGCGGGCCGGCCTCGACGTGCTCGTGCTGGAGAAGAGCGCCTTCCCCCGGGAGAAGGTCTGCGGCGACGGGCTGACTCCCCGGGCCGTGAAGCAGCTCGTGGGCATGGGCATCACGCTGGAGCCCGCCGACGGCTGGTTCCCTAACAAGGGGATCCGGATCATCGGCGGCGGGGTCAGGGTCGAGCTCGACTGGCCGGAGCTGTCCAGCTACCCGGGCTTCGGCCTGGTCCGCACCAGGCGCGGCTTCGACGAGATCGTCGCCAGGGCCGCCCAGCGGGCGGGTGCCCGGCTGGCCGAGGGCGTCACCGTCACCGGCCCGGTTCTCGACGATCCGGCCAAACGGATCGTCGGGGTGACCGCCCGTGACACGGCGGCAGGCGAGGGGGGTGCGGAGCGCAGCTACCGGGCCCGGCTGGTGGTGGCGGCCGACGGGAACTCGTCCCGGCTGTCGCTCGCGATGGGCCTGCGCAAGCGGGACGACCGGCCGCTGGGGGTGGCGATCAGGACCTACTACACCAGCCCCCGGCATGACGACGACTACCTGGAGACCTGGCTCGATCTGTGGGACGGCAACGCGCTGCTCCCCGGTTACGGCTGGATCTTCGGGGTCGGCGACGGCACCAGCAACGTGGGCCTCGGCCTGCTCAACACCAGCGCAGCCTTCGGCCACATTGACTACCGGGCGATGCTGCGGCGCTGGCTGGCGTCGATGCCGGCCGAGTGGGGCTTCGCCGAGGAGAACCAGGTCGCCCCGGTTCGCGGCGCAGCGCTGCCGATGGGCTTCAACCGAACCCCGCACTACACCAGCGGCCTGCTGCTCGTGGGCGACGCGGGCGGGATGGTGAACCCGTTCAACGGTGAGGGCATCTCCTGCGCCATGGAGTCCGGCGAGATCGCCGCCCAGGTGATCGTGCAGGCGCTGGCGCGCCCCGACCGGCCTAGCGCGGAACTGGCGCTGCGGGGCTACCCGCAGGCACTGAAAGACGCCTACGGTGGCTACTACACCCTCGGGCGCAAGTTCGTCGGGGCGATAGGCCATCCGTGGTTCATGAAGTTCGCGACCCGGCATGGGCTACCACGGCCGGCGCTCATGCGCTTCACTATGAAACTCCTGGCAAACCTGACTGAGCCACGCGGCGGCGACGCCGCCGACCGGGTGATCAATGCGCTATCCAGAATCACGCCTGCGGCCTAGGCGGCCGTCGGCGGTGGGGGACACGAGAAGGGAGGGCACGCGGTGCTGAGCTTGTACGTGCCGGTCCTTGTGCTCGCGGCACTGGCCGCGGTCTTCGCGGTCTTCTCACTGGTCGCGGGGGCGCTGGCGGGACCGAAGCGGTGGAACCGCGCGAAGCTGCAGTCCTACGAGTGCGGCATCGAGCCCACTCCGCAGGCGCGTGGCGGCGGCCGGTTCCCGGTGAAGTACTACCTGACCGCGATGCTGTTCATCCTGTTCGACATCGAGATCATCTTCCTGTACCCGTGGGCGGTCGCCTTTACCGGCCTGGGGGTTTTCGGGCTGGTCGAAATGGTGCTGTTCATCGCGACGGTACTGGTCGCATACGTGTATGTCTGGCGGCGCGGCGGGCTGGAGTGGGACTAGGCACATGGGTCTGGAAGAAAAGCTGCCAAGCGGCATTCTGCTGACGACGGTCGAGAAGATCGCCGGCTACGCGCGCAAGAGCTCGGTATGGCCGGCCACCTTCGGTCTTGCCTGCTGCGCGATCGAGCTGTTCCAGGCCGGCGGGCCGCGGCACGACCTGGCCCGGTTCGGCATGGAACGGGCGTCGGCTACTCCGCGGCAGGCCGACCTGATGATCGTGGCAGGACGGGTCAGCCAGAAGATGGCGCCGGTGCTGCGGCAGATCTATGACCAGATGGCCGACCCCAAGTGGGTCATCTCGATGGGGGTGTGCGCCTCCAGCGGCGGCATGTTCAACAATTACGCCATCGTCCAGGGGGTGGACCACATCGTCCCGGTCGACATCTATCTCCCGGGCTGCCCGCCCCGGCCGGAGATGCTCCTGGACTCGATCGTCAAGCTGCACGACAAGATCCAGAACATGAAGCTGGGCCCCCACCGGGAGGCGGAGATCGAGGAGCTGGAGCAGGCCAGGCTGCGGCGGCTGCCACTGGCGGTGAACGTCGGCGGGCACCAGGCCGCCCCGCCCCGGCCGCGGCCGGCCCCGGCCCAGCCCGGGCCCGCTCAGGCTGAACAGGAGAGCGGGGAGTGACCAGCGAGAACCTGCCCGACCGGGCGGCCGAGGCCGGCGAGGAACGGCTGGCCGAGCAGATCGCGCGGACCGGGATGTTCGGCACCGAGGACACGGGGGACACCTCCGGCTACGGCGGATTGCAGGTCCGCCGCGCGGCGGTGCCCTCGAGCCCGCGCCCGTACGGCTCCTACTTCGATGAGATCGCCGACCGGCTGGCGGACCGCCTGGGACGGGAAGAGGCGGGGTTCGATGACGCGATCGAGCAGGTGGTCGTCGACCGCGGCGAGCTCACCCTGCACGTGCGGCGCGAGCATCTGCCGGGCGTGGCGAACGTGCTGCGGGACGAGCCGTCGCTCGCCTTCGAGATGTGCCTGGGCGTGACCGGCGTGCACTACCCCTGGCAGGGCGGCCGCGAACTGCACGCCGTCTACCAGCTGCTGTCCATCACCCACAACCGGCGCCTGCGGCTGGAGGTGAGTGCGCCCGACGCCGACCCGCGCATGCCGTCGCTGGTGAGCATCTACCCGACCTGCGACTGGCACGAGCGGGAGACCTGGGACTTCTTCGGGATCATCTTCGACGGGCACCCCGCGCTCACCCGGATAGAGATGCCCGACGACTGGAAGGGCCACCCGCAGCGGAAGGACTACCCGCTCGGCGGCATCCCCGTCGAATACCGCGGCGCGACCATACCGCCGCCCGACGAGCGGAGGGCATACGAATGACCGAACGGGCCATGCACGCGTGGGGCACCGGGGGCTCACCCCCCGGGCCGGCGCGGTGCCGCCTGAGAAACGGAGGGCCGCGTCGGTGACGGCTGAGACCGAGGGACGGGTCTACAACCTCGGCGGGCAGGACTGGGACGAGGTCGTCGCGGCCGCCGACGAGGCGGGCGACCGCCCAGGCGAAGAGCGCCTTGTCGTCAACATGGGGCCGCAGCATCCGTCCACGCACGGCGTGCTGCGGCTGATCCTGACCCTGGACGGTGAGACCGTCACCGAACTGCGGCCGGTCATCGGCTACCTGCACACCGGCATCGAAAAGAATATGGAGTTCCGGACCTGGACGCAGGGCGTGACGTTCTGCACCCGGGCGGACTACCTGGCGCCGATCTTCAACGAGACCGCGTACTGCCTGGCCGTGGAGCGCCTGCTGGGGATCGAGGCCGAGGTCCCGCAGCGGGCCAACGTGCTGCGAGTGCTGATGATGGAGCTCAACCGGATCGCCTCGCACATGACGGCGATCGGCACGTTCGGCCTGGAGCTGGGCGCCTCCACCGTGTTCCTCTACGGCTGCCGGGAACGCGAGAAGGTGCTCGACCTGTTCGAGCTGATCTCCGGGCTGCGGATGAACAACAGCTACATCCGCCCCGGCGGTGTGTCGCAGGACCTTCCGGCTGGCGCGCTGGAGAAGCTGCGCGAGTTCCTGGGTGTCGAGCCGGCGCTCATCGGGGAAATACGCGCGCTGTTCGACAACAATCCGGTCTTCCGTGGGCGGTCGAAGAACGTCGCCTACCTGGACCTGGCCGGCTGCATGGCCCTCGGGGTGACCGGGCCGATCCTGCGGGCCACCGGGCTGCCGTGGGACCTGCGCAAGAGCCAGCCCTACTGCGGCTATGAAACCTACGAGTTCGCCGTGCCGACGCGGGACACCTGCGACGCCTACGACCGGTACGCCATCCGGATGGACGAGATGGACGAGTCGCTCAAGATCATCGAGCAGTGCGTGGACCGGCTGGCCGCCAAGCGCCCCGCCCACGACCCGGTGATGATCAGCGACGCCAAGATCGGCTGGCCGGCCCAGCTCGCGGTCGGCGCGGACGGGCTGGGGAACTCTCCCGCGCACATCGCCCGGATCATGGGCCAGTCGATGGAGGCTCTCATCCATCACTTCAAGCTCGTCACCGAGGGCTTCCGGGTGCCCGCCGGGCAGACCTACGCCGCCGTGGAATCCCCTCGTGGCGAGCTGGGCTGCCATGCGGTCAGCGACGGCGGCACGCGCCCCTACCGGGTCCATCTGCGTGACCCATCGTTCACCAACTTGCAGGCGGTCTCGGCGATGGCCGAGGGTGGCCTGATCGCCGACGTGATCGTCGCGGTGGCAAGCATTGACCCGGTACTTGGAGGGGTGGACAGGTGAGCGACCGGACGGGAGGGGTGGGCAGGTAATGCCGTTCAACGACGAAACGCGCAGCCGGCTCGACACCGACGCCGACCAGATCATCGCCCGCTACCCGCGCTCGCGGTCCGCCCTGCTGCCGCTGCTGCACCTGGTCCAGGCCGAGGAGGGGCACGTCTCCGACGACGGCATCGACTACTGCGCCGAGCGGCTCGGCCTCGCCGAGTCGGAGGTGGCCTCCGTGGTCAGCTTCTACACCATGTTCAAGCGGCATCCGGTCGGTGAGTACCACGTGGGGGTATGCACGAACACCCTGTGCGCCATCATGGGCGGGGACCAGATCCTGGCCGACCTGCGCGAGCACCTGGGTGTCGCCGATGGCGAGGCCACGCCGGACGGCAAGGTGAGCCTGGAACACGTGGAGTGCAACGCAGCCTGCGACTACGCCCCGGTCGTCATGGTCAACTGGGAGTTCTTCGACAACATGACCCCTGACAGCGCACGTGACCTCGTCGACGGCCTGCGGTCCGGCGCCAAGATCGCGCTAGCACGTGGCCCGGATCGCCTGTGCACCTGGCGGGAGGCCTCCCGGATCCTTGCGGGCTTCCCCGACGGGCAGGCGAGGCTCGGCCCGCAAGCGGGGCCCGCCAGCCTGGTCGGCCTGCGGCTGGCCAGGGAGCACGGCTGGACGGCCCCGCCGCCGCCGACCGCCGCCGCCGGCGAGGGGAGCGAGCAATGATGCGCCTTCTGGCACCCTCGGGACCTGGAACGCCGCAGGCGCCGGGCCCAGCGCCGCGTCAGCGGTGTCCCGGCGCCGAGGACCCGCCTCCCGAAGCCAGCGACGCGCCCGCGAGGGAGGCAATGAATTGAGCGGCGTGCTCACGCCCGTCCTCACCGCCCACTGGGACGAGCCGGACTCGTTCACGCTTGAGGGCTACCGCCGTGAGGGCGGCTACCAGGCGCTGGAGAAGGCGCTGCGGATGCCAACGGACGACATCGTCGCCGCGCTGAAGGGGTCGGGCCTGCGCGGCCGCGGCGGCGCCGGCTTCCCCACCGGCGTGAAATGGGGCTTCATCCCGCAGGGCGATGGCAAGCCGCACTACCTCGTCGTCAACGCCGACGAATCCGAGCCCGGCACCTGCAAGGACATCCCGCTGATGATGGCGACCCCGCACATGCTCATCGAGGGCTCCATCATCACCTCGTTCGCGATCAAGGCCGACAAGGCCTTCATCTACGTGCGCGGCGAGGTGCTGCACGTGGTGCGGCGGGTCCAGCAGGCCGTCGCCGAGGCGTATGAGGCCGGCTACCTCGGCCGCGACATCCTCGGCTCGGGCTATGACCTCGACATCGTCGTGCACTCCGGGGCCGGTGCGTACATCTGCGGCGAGGAGACGGCGCTGCTCGACTCGCTGGAGGGCTACCGGGGCCAGCCCAGGCTCAAGCCGCCCTTTCCGGCGGTGGAGGGGCTGTACGCCTGCCCCACGGTGATCAACAACGTCGAGTCGATCGCGTCCGTGCCGTCGATCGTGACCAACGGTGCCGGCTGGTTCGACGAGATGGGAACCCCCAAGTCCACCGGTTTCGGCATCTTCTCGCTCAGCGGGCACGTCGCGACCCCGGGCCAGTACGAGGCCCCGCTGGGCATCACGCTGCGGGAGCTGCTGGATCTCTCGGGCGGGGTCAGGGCCGGGCACCGGCTCAAGTTCTGGACGCCCGGCGGGTCGTCGACCCCGATCCTCACCGACGAGCACCTCGATGTGCCGCTCGACTTCGAGGAGATGGCGGCGGCCGGGTCGTTGCTCGGCACCCGGGCGCTGCAGATCTTCGACGAGACCACCTGCGTGGTCCGTGCCGTGCTGAGGTGGACCGAGTTCTACGAGCACGAGTCGTGCGGCAAGTGCACGCCCTGCCGGGAGGGGACGTTCTGGATGGTCCGCGTCCTCGACCGGCTGGAGCACGGCCGCGGCAGCGAGGAAGACCTGGAGAAACTGCTGGACATCTGCGACAACATCCTCGGCCGGGCGTTCTGCGCGCTGGGCGACGGCGCGGTCGCCCCGGTCACCTCGTCGATCAAGTACTTCCGGGACGAGTACCTCGAGCACCAGAAGGGGGGCGGCTGCCCGTTCGACCCGGCCGCCGCCACGCTGTTCGGGGGTTCCCGGTGACGCAGCGGGGGCGCGCGAGGGAGGCACTGAGTTGACGCTGCAGACCAACGAGCCTGCCTCGGTCGCGCCGCTGACCGGCGGGGTCACCGTCACCATCGACGGGTTCGAGATCACCGTCCCCAAGGGGACGCTGGTCATCCGCGCCGCCGAACTGCTCGGGATCCAGATCCCCCGGTTCTGCGATCACCCGCTGCTGGAGCCGGCCGGGGCGTGCCGGCAGTGCCTGGTCGAGGTGGCCGGGCAGGTCAAGCCGCTCGCCTCGTGCACCACCACATGCACCGAGGGGATGACGGTGCGCACCCAGCTGACCTCCGCGGTCGCCGAGAAGGCGCAGCGTGGGGTGATGGAGCTCCTGCTCATCAACCATCCGCTCGACTGCCCCATGTGCGACAAGGGCGGCGAGTGCCCGCTGCAGAACCAGGCGATGTCGAACGGCCAGGGCGACACCCGTTTCACCGACGCCAAGCGCACCTTCGCCAAGCCCGTCGCGATCTCCACCCAGGTCCTCCTCGACCGGGAGCGCTGCATCTCGTGCACACGCTGCACCAGGTTCTCGGAACAGATCGCCGGGGACCCGTTCATCGAGTTCTTCGAGCGGGGCCCGGACCAGTTCATCGGCACCGCCGACGGCAAGCCGTTCAACTCCTACTTCTCCGGCAACACGGTGCAGATCTGCCCGGTCGGGGCGCTGACTGGCGCCGCCTACCGGTTCCGGAGCCGGCCGTTCGACCTGGTCTCCACGCCCAGCATCTGCGAGCACTGCGCCTCGGGCTGCCGCCAGCGCACCGACTCCCGCCGGGGGGAGGTCACGCGCCGGCTGGCCGGCAACGACCCCCAGGTCAACGAGGAATGGAACTGCGACAAGGGCCGCTGGGCGTTCACCTACGCCACCCAGCCTGACCGGCTGGTCACGCCGCTGGTACGCGACGCCGGCGGGGTACTGGCACCGGCCTCCTGGCCGGAGGCGCTCGGTGCCGCGGCGGCCGGGCTCGCCGCGGCACGCGGCCGGGCCGGGGTGCTCACCGGCGGCCGGCTCACCCAGGAGGACGCCTACGCCTACGCCAAGTTCGCCCGCATCGCCCTGGGAACCAACGACATCGACCTGCGCGCCCGCCCGCACTCGCAAGAGGAGGCGCAGTTCCTGGCCGCCGCCGTGGCCGGGCGGGACGTCGAGGTCAGCTACGCCGACCTGGAGCGGGCGCCCGCCGTGCTCCTCGCCGGATTCGAGCCCGAGGACGAGTCGCCCATCATCTTCCTCCGGCTGCGCAAGGCGGCCCACGGGGGCAGGATCGCCATCTACTCGCACGCGCCGTTCGCCAGCCCGGGGCTGGTGAAGATGTCGGGCGTGCTGCTGCCCACCGTGGCCGGCGCCGAGGCCGCCGCACTCACCCGGCTGGCCGGCGGGAAGGGCCTGGACGAGGCCGAGACCGCCGCCACGCGTGCGCTGGCCGCCGACGGCGCCGTGATCGTGGTGGGCGAGCGGCTGGCCGAGGTGCCGGGCGCGCTGTCCGCCGCCGCCGCCCTGGCCGATGCGACCGGCGCGAAGCTGGCGTGGGTGCCGCGCCGGGCCGGGGAGCGCGGCGCTATCGACGCCGGTGCCCTCCCCGGCCTGCTCCCGCTCGGTCGGCCGGTTTCCGACCCGGCGGCGCGAGCCGAGGTCGCGCGGGCCTGGGGGGTGGGCTCGCTGCCGGCCGGGCCGGCCCGGGACGCCGGCCAGATCCTCGCCGCCGCCACCGCCGGGAACCTGGACGCCCTCCTGATCGCCGGGGTCGACCCGGGCGACCTGCCCGACGAACAGGCGGCGCTCGGTACGCTGGCGGCCGTCCCGTTCGTGGTCAGCCTGGAGATACGCGCGAGCGCGATCACCGACCGTGCGGATGTGGTGCTGCCGGTGGCGGCGGTCGTGGAGAAGGCCGGCACCTTTGTGAACTGGGAGGGCCGCCAGGGGACCTTCGATGCCGTGTTCCAGGTGCCCGGAGTGGAATCGGATCTGCAGGTGCTGGGGCGGATCGCCGACGAGATGGACGTGCACCTCGGCCTGCCCGATGCCGCCGCGGCCCGCCGGGAGCTGGCCGGCCTCGGCGGCTGGCGGGGAACGCGGGCGCCCACGCCCTCCCACCCGGCGCAGACACCCCCGGACCCCCGGCCCGGGCAGGCGGTGCTGGCCACCTGGCATCAGCTGCTCGACACCGGCCGGATGAGCGACGGTGAGCCGTTCCTCGCGGGCACGGCGCGCCCGGTGGTGGCGCGGATGTCCGCGGCGACCGCGGCCGAGGCCGGCACGGCGGACGGCGGTAGGGTCACGGTGTCCACGGCCGCCGGGGCGATCACCGCCGGCGTGCGGGTCACGGCCATGCCCGACCGGATGGTGTGGCTGCCTGCCCACTCGCCCGGGTGCGAGGTCCGGCGCCAGCTCGGGGCCGGGCACGGCACCCTGGTGACCCTGAGGAGCGCATGATGAGTGATCTGGCCGTCGTGACGGGCACGGCCCCGCCCGACCCGACGCTGGCCAGCTTCTACGGCCAGCCGTGGTGGATGATCGTGCTCAAGGTCGTGGTCATCTTCGCGTTCCTGATGGTCACGACCTTGTTCGCGATCTGGGCCGAGCGCCGGCTGATCGGCCGGATGCAGCAGCGGCCTGGCCCGAACCGGGCGGGGCCGTTCGGCCTGCTCCAGTCGCTCATGGACGGCCTCAAGCTGCCGCTGAAGGAGGACATCGTCCCGCGGAACGTGGACAAGCTGCTGTTCTGGCTGGCGCCCGCGATCGCGGTGATCCCGGCGTTCATCAGCATCGCCATCATCCCGTTCGGGCCCGAGGTGTCGATCTTCGGTGTGCGGACCCCGCTGCAGCTCACGGACCTGCCGGTTGGCGTGCTGCTGGTGCTGGCCATGAGCTCGATTGGCGTGTACGGGATCGTGCTGGCCGGCTGGTCGTCCACATCGCCCTACTCGCTCCTGGGCGGCCTGCGCTCCTCGGCGCAGGTGATCAGCTACGAGATCGCGATGGCGCTGTCCTTCGTGGCGGTGTTCCTGTATGCCGGGTCGCTGACCACCACCCAGATCGTCACCGCCCAGGCCCACGGCGCGCCGTTCCACCTGTTCGGCGTCGTCTTGCACTGGCCCTCATGGTTCGCGGTGCTGCTGCTCCCGTCGTTCCTCATCTACCTGATCACGATGGTCGGTGAGACCAACCGGCTGCCGTTCGACCTGCCCGAGGGCGAGGGCGAGCTGGTCGGCGGCTTCCACACCGAATACTCGTCGCTGAAGTTCGCGCTTTTCTACCTCGCCGAATACATCAACATGGTCACGGTCGCGGCCCTGGCTACCACGCTGTTCCTCGGGGGATGGCGGGCACCGTGGCCGCTGTCGGTGTGGTCCGGGGCGAACACCGGCTGGTGGCCGCTGCTGTGGTTCCTGGCCAAGGTACTGATTCTGCTGTTCTGCTTCGTCTGGCTGCGCGGGACCCTGCCCCGGACCCGGTACGACCAGCTGATGAGGCTCGGGTGGAAGGTGCTCATCCCCGGATCGCTGGCCTGGATCCTGATGGTCGCGACCGTCCGCGTGGGAAGCCAGCACGGTTACAGCACGCCGGTCTACATCGTCGGCGGGGCGATCCTTGCGGTCCTGCTGCTCCTGGCGTGGACCGTGGATGTGGCCGCCGAGCGCCGCCGCGCCGCCACCGGGCAGGAGGCGGAGGAACCCGCCGGGGGTGCCGCTCCCGGTGCACCAGGCCCCGGCGGGCTGGGAGAGCCGCCCGGCGCGGGCACCGGATTCCCGGTGCCGCCGCTGGACCTGCCCCACTATCACGGAGTCGGTGTGGTCGTCCCCACCGGGCAGTCGCGTGCCGATCAGGGTGCCACCCAGGCCGACACCGTCAAGGAGGTCACCGGTGCCTGAATTCCTGGGCCCCGTCAAGGGCTTCGGCGTCACCTTCCGGCAGATGTTCAAGAAGGTGGACACCGTTCAGTACCCGGAGGAGAAGAAGCCCACGGCGCCGCGGTTCCACGGCCGCCACCAGCTGAACCGCTGGCCGGACGGGCTGGAGAAGTGCATCGGCTGTGAGCTGTGCGCCTGGGCCTGCCCCGCCGACGCGATCTACGTCGAGGGGGCGGACAACACCGAGGACGAGCGCTACTCGCCCGGCGAGCGGTACGGCAGCGTCTACCAGATCAACTACCTGCGCTGCATCCTGTGCGGGCTGTGCGTGGAAGCCTGCCCGACCAGGGCGCTCACCATGACCAATGACTACGAGCTCGCCGACGACAACCGGGAGAGCTTGATCTGGACCAAGGAGCAGCTGCTCGCCCCGCTGGAGCCGGGCATGGAGACGCCGCCGCACCCGATGCGGCTTGGCGCCAGCGAACGGGACTACTACCTGCTCGGCTCCATCCCGGTGGCCACGGGGAGCGAGGCGGAGCCGGCGGCCAGCGGGGCGGACACCCCCGAAGGCTGGGCCGGCGTGCCGTCAAGGGACGAGCTGGCCGCCGCCGCCGATGAGGCGGCGGACGCGCAGGGCGGTAGCGACCGGCCGGGGGAGCAGGAGTGAGCGCGCACATG
>DASYQM010000391.1:0-21323 GCA_036005525.1 Streptosporangiaceae bacterium | reverse complement strand
ACTTCCCGCGCGGTCCACCGCGGACGGAGGACCGCCCCGGCAGGCCGGTGTGAGCTCACGACGCCGCACCCTTGCGGGCCATCTCCCAGTCGGCGAGGCGACGGAGCGTCTTGGCGTACTTGCGGGCGTTTGCGCCGTTCGGGAACCTTTGCTTCTGCTCCCACCTGAGGACCTGGCTCGGGTTCACGCCCATGTCGAGCGCCAGCGCTGTCGCGCTGAGCCCGGCACTTTCCCGGAGCTCCTGCGCGCGGCCTGATTCGATCAGGCTGCGCAGTTCCAGGAGGTCACGCATGCTGTTGCTGCTCATGGGCGATGGTACATTGACTTCATGTCCATGCCAACGCGATGCCGCCGCCAGTTTGCTTCACGATCTTGGGAGTGGACAGTCTGGCCACGCCATAGCCATGCCAGATACCGTGAGCCGGATGAGCGGTGCGGTGACGGCCTGGCCGGTCGACCCGGACATGTGGATTCGCATTGGCGCGCAACGTGCCATCCCTGCCCGGTTCTGGACGCGGGCCACCTTTCGCGGCTACACCGTCAGCGTGCTCGCCGGGGTCGGCCAGCGCGGCCCCGCGGCGCTCACGGTCGTCGTCGAGCAGCCGCGCCGCGAGCACGGTGACCCCGTGACCATGAACGTCCTCCGCACCGTCACCGTCGACCGCATCATCCGCGACGGGCTCGGCAAGCTCAGCAGGCCAGTCATCGACGCCGAGGCCGAGACGGGCATCCCCGGCGCCTTCCGCGTCGATGAGGGCGGCCCGGTGTACGTGCAGGAAATACCCGGGCCCGGCCGCGGGCGGCGCACCACGGGCGAACGGCTGGAGCGTGTCGCAGAGATTTACCTCGGTGCTCTCGCTGAGGGCAGGCCGCCGGTAAATGCCGTGGCCGATGATCTGCCCACGTCGCGCAGCACCGCCGGACGGCTGGTCGGCCAGGCGCGGCAGGCCGGGCTGCTCACCCCGACCACGCGCGGCCGGTTCAGCTCACTCGGCGAGTTCAGGCAGTTCGTTACCGAGGCGCAGCGTGCGGGCGGTGAGGTCAGCATCGTCCCGCCGCCCCCGGAGGAACGGGAACCGGAGCCAGATCTTCCGCCACGGACTGTCAATCTCCAGACCGGCGAAGTCCGCACCAACCAACACGGAGAGGAGCAGAAATGACAGCTTTCAGGTACAGCACCGGCAAGCGCCCCCGGCCGCCACGGCCGCCATGCCCAGAGCACGGTGACAAGCGGTGCCCGCGCTCATGTCCCAACTGGCGCAAGGTCAAACCCCCGTCGTGGGGCTGGCTGGGACGGATGGATACGAGCGAAGGCCGCGTCCTGGTACGGCGGTACGGGCCGCCCCGGCAGGCAGACGCTGACGCCGAAGGCCGCCGGGCGGCCGAGCTGATAGCCCTCGGCGACGACCCGGTGATGCGCGCCAAGATCGGCGACCTGATCGTGTCGTCGACCCTGCGCGGCGGCCGGGTCCCCGACGTGGCCACCGTTGCGCGGAAGATCGGCGCGAGACTTGACCCAGACAGCCCGGACGTGACGGTCGGCGAGTACTTCCCGGGCTGGCTCGAAAGCAAGGGCAAGCTAAAGCTGTCCGCCCGCCGGTCCTACGAGGGGCACGGCACCAACTTCCTGATCCCGCTTCTCGGCGAAATCCCGCTGATCAGGCTGGGCCCCGAGCACATCGCCGGGATGTTCACCACCATCCGCAAATGGAACCGCTCGATCGAAGCGCAGCGTGCCGAGGGCCGGGCATGGATCCACGTCGACGGCGACGTGCGCCAGATCCCCCAGGTCGTCGGCGAGGCCACCATGCAGCGGATCTACGCCACGCTGCGGGCCATGCTCAACGCCGCCGTCAGGCAGCGGCTGATCCCGTGGAACCCGTGCGCCGGGGTGGAACTGCCCACCGTGCCGCGGCCCGATGCGCAAGTATGGGGACCGGAGCAGGCGGCCGAGTTCCTCGAGGCGACTGCCGGGCACCGGCTGCACATCGCCTGGCGGCTGATCCTCGGACGCGGCGTGCGCCGCGGTGAGCTCGGCCTCCAGTGGGATGACATCAACCTGGACGCCGGATACCTGCGCATCCGGCGGACCATGCTGGAGCTCGGCGGCAAGGTGATCGTGGACACCCCTAAGTCGCGGGCCTCGGCCCGGGACGTGTCCCTGGACGCCGAGACAGTCCGGCTGCTGCGCGAGCACCGGAAGGCCCAGCTCGCCGAGCGTCTCGCCGCCGGCAGCGCCTACGAACCCGGTCCCGGCGGCGGGTGGGTCATCTGCGACGAGATCGGCCGCCCCTACCGGCCGGACCTGATCTCGGCCAGGTTCCGGCAGGCGGCCCGCGCCGCTGGCCTGCCAGTGATCAAGCTACACGAGGGCCGTCACACCGCCGCCACCCTCGCCCTGGAGGCCGGCGTCGACGTCAAGGTGGTTAGCGCCCAGCTCGGGCACTCCACGACGGCGATCACGGCCGACATCTACCAGCACGTCCGCCGGGCCAGGGCCGACGACGCGGCCGAGAAGGTCGCCGCCCTGCTGCTGCCCCGGAAGCCGGCGTGAACGCCGTTCGCGCGCGGCGTGTTCCCCCGTTGTTCCCCGGGGCTCTCATTGCAGTGCTCTCACAACCCGCCGGTAACCGTCCCGCCGCAGGTCAGATGCGGTGCCCCGGCTGGGAATCGGGCCCAGGACCGGCGGACATGAGCACCGCCGTTTGACACTGGCACCATAGCCGCCTGCGCCCACCCCGTCCACGGACGAAAATCTCAGCGCACGGCCTGGAACGGCGCTAGGCCACCACCTTCATCGTGGAGGAGCCGTCCGCGAGGCGGCGGACCTCGAGCCGCTCGGGCACCCGGTCCTTCAGGTCGCTCACATGACTGACGATGCCGACAACGCGGCCACGGTCGCGCAGGTCATCGATGACCGCCATGACCTCGTCGAGGGTGTCGGAGTCCAGCGAGCCGAACCCCTCGTCGATGAAGAGCGTGTCCAGGTCGACTCCCCCCGCCTCGGCCCTGACCACGTCGGCGAGGCCGAGGGCCAGCGCGAGGGAGGTGTAGAACGTCTCCCCGCCCGACAGCGACGCCGGGCTGCGCGCAGTCCCCGTGTGCCGGTCGATCACCGCCAGGGTGAGCCCAGCGCGTTCCCGCCTGGTGTCCCCCTCATCGGTCCGTTTCAGCTCGTAGCGCCCCGACGACATCGCCGCCAGCCGCACGTTGGCGGCCGCGACTACCTGGCTGAACCAGTGCCGCAGGACGTACGTGGTCAGACTCACCCGCCGGTGCCCGTCGGTCCCCTTGACCAGGGCCGCCAGCCGGATCACGGGCTCGGTCTCCTCCGCCAGCCGGTCGAGGGACTCTTCGGCGGCGCGAACATCGGCCAGCCGGTCGCGCAGGCGGTCGGCCCTGGTCCGGGCGGCGTCATGGGCCCCGCGCACCTCCTGCTCGGCATCGATGGCGCGAGTGAGCTCCTCCGCCGCCGCGTTGGCGTGGGCCTGGATCTCGCCGGCCCGGGTGGGATCCAGGCCTGCCAGGTCTCCGGCCTCCGCTGCGGACGTCAGGCCAGCCAGGCGGGACACCCAGGCCTGCACCTCGGTCTCCAGTGCCGCCATCGCGGAGGCGTCCAGCACCGCCTCCCGTGCCTCCTCCAGGCTGGTGAAGCCCTTCGCTGCCGCTTCCTGCTCGGCCTGATCGTGCGCCGCCGACTGCGCGGCCAGCGCCGTGGCCAGGACCTCCACGGCCCGCGCGACCGCCCGGTCCCGCGCAGCCTCGTGCCGCAGCGCGGCCTGGCGGGCCGCCACCGACGGGTGGCCCTGTGCGGCCTCACCGAGCTCGGCCTCCAGGGCAGCCAGAGAGGCACGGGCCTGGTCCGCCTGTTCCCCGGCTGCCGCGGCAGCCGCCGCCGCATGCCGCAGTTCCTCGGCTACCCGCTCCTGCTCGGCCCGCCGGTCGGCCAATTCCGGTTCGAGGCGGGCGGCATCATCGGCCGCGGATTCCGCGCCGGCGATCCGCCCCGCCACGGCAGCCGCCTCGGCGGCCAGGGTGTCGGGGGTGCCGCCGCCCACCAGCGCGGAGCAGGCCGCCACCTCGGCGGCGAGCCCGCTGCGGCGGTCCTCCAGCCGCTGCCGCTGGTCAGCGGCGGCGTCACGCAGTCTCACCAGGCCCGCGATATCGTCGGCGGACACTTCGGTGCCGTCCGGGCAGGCGGGGGCCGGGTGAGCCGTCGAGCCGCACACCGGGCAGGGCACGCCCTCAGCCAGCTGAGCTGCCAGTTCGGCCGACATGCCGGTCAGCCGGGCTTCCATGGCGGTCTGGTATTCGTCGACCAGGTGCTGGTGAGCGTCCACCGCCCCGGCCAGGGCCGCCTGCGTACCCGCCAGCTCCTGCTCCAGCTCGGCTAGGTGGCTGGCCGCCTCGCTCTGCTTCTCGGTGATGGCCTGCTGCTGGACGGCTGCCGCCAGATCGGCTGCGGCGCTCCTCGCTGCCGCCAGCCCGTGCTCCAGCGCGGCGATATGTTCGGGAAGATCCTGCTGGGCCGCCTCCAGGTCGCTCACCAGCTGCGCCGCTGTGGCGGCCGTCTGCTCCAGTTCCGCCACCCCGGCCCGGCGGTCCAGGACGGCCGATTCCAGGTCGGCGAGGCGCTCCAGGGAGGCGGCCTGGTTGTCCTTGGCGTCGGCGCGCTCGGCCGTTTCCCGGCCGCCCTTTCCCGCAAGCGAATCCTCGTCTGCGTCGGCGGCCAGGCGGAGCAGAGCATCGCGCGCCTCGCTGGCGTGGGATTCTGCCTCGGTGAGCGCCGGCAGCAGCGACCGGACCGGATCCGCCCGCCGGGCTGCGGCCAATCGCCTGACCCGCAGCTCGTGCTCCGGCCGGGTGCGCTCGTGCTCGTCGAGCGCCGCCAGCGCCGCGCTCAGCCGGGTCATCAGCGCCGCCTGCTGCCCGGCCCGCTCGGCTGCCGTCCGCGTGGCTATCACGCTGGCGCTGGCCACCTCCAGTCCGTCACCGGTGATGGCCACGGTCTCGGCCAGGGCCTTGCTCTCCTCCTTCAGGCGGGTCTCGCGCTCCGCACGGGACAGCGACAGCACCTCGGTGCGGGCGGCCGCATCGAGGCCGGCCGCCTCGGCCGCGGCCGAGACCGCCGCCGAGACCGTCTGATCTGCTGCTTCCCGCAGCCGGGTGGCGTCGTAGCGCCGCCGGTCCAGTTCCGCGGTGACCCGGTCGTACAGCTGAGTGCCGAACAGCTTGGTGAGCAGTTCCCGCCGGTCGTCGTCACGAGCCCGCAGGAACCGCGCGAACTCTCCCTGCGGCAGCAGCATCACCTGGGTGAACTGCTCGCGGTTGAGCCCGACCGCCTCGGTGATCGCGTCGCCGACCTCGGCCTTGTTCGAGGACAGGCTGGACCAGCCGCCTGCCGTCATCCGTTCCAGGTGGACGCGGCTCGCCTCGGTCGTGAACCCCTCGCCGCGCTTCTTGGGCCGCAGGTGCTCGGGCACCCGGGTGATGCGGTAGCGGGCACCGTGCACGGAGAACTCAAGCATGGCCGAGGGCTCGGCACCCGGGCCGGCGAAGTGGGACCGGAGCCGGTCCTCCCCGGAGTCCTCCCCGGCCAGCCCGCCGTAGAGCGCGAACGTGACCGCATCCAAGATCGTGCTCTTGCCCGCCCCGGTGGGGCCTTCGAGCAGGAAGAGCCCGCTGGCGGCCAGCTGGTCGAAGTCGATCCGATGCGGCGCCGCGTACGGGCCGAACGCCCGGATCTCCAGGATGTGCAGCCGCATCAGGCAGCCACCTCGCCACGGCGGGCCGCCTCCACGGCCTGCCTCAGCACCGCCAGCTGAGCCTCATCGGGCGGGGCCCCCGCCACGAAGTCCACGAACAGCCCGCAGATCTCGACCGGGTCCGCCGCCTCGGCCAGCCGCGCCAGATCGGCATCGGGGCCGGTCAGCCCGCCCTCGGGCTGGAAATCCAGGGCGATAGTGTGCGGCCATCTCTCGCGCAGCCGTTCCATCGGCGCGACGGGCCTGGCCTGGTCGGTGAGCACCGCCTTGACCCAGGCGCCGGCCAGATCAGCCAGGTCACCGTCCGCCCGGGCGAGCAGCTCGTCGAGGCGGCCGCGCACCTCGCGGAGCGGCCTGGGCACCGGCGTGGGCAGCAGCTGGGTCACCACGGTCCCGTCGCCGGCGATCTCGGCCAGCGTGACCGACTTGCGGTGGTCTCGTTCGGAGAAGGAGAAGGCGAGCGGCGACCCCGAGTATCTCGCGCTGGTCGTGCCGCCGGCATCGACCCGCTGCTGGCCGTGCAGGTGGCCGAGGGCCAGGTAAGAACATCCAGCGAGAACGCGGGCCGGGGCATCGCCGATGCCACCCACCCGGATGTCGCGCTCGGATTCCGACACCTGCCCGCCGGTGACCAGTGCGTGCGCGATGACAACGGTGCGCGTCAGGCCGCGGACCGCGGCATCGGCGCGGATCCGCTCGCAGGCGGCGGCCAGCACCGAGCCGTGCGAGCGTTCCGCGCCGAGCTCGGCCATGACCGCGTCGGGCAGCAGGTATGGGATGCCGTAGATGCCCACCTCGCCGTGCTCGTCGCGGACGATCACCGGGCGCGCTATGTCCTCGACCCGGGTGCGCAGGTGGATGCCCGCGGCCTCGCTCAGCCCGGACGCGAACCCGAGCCTGACCGCCGAATCGTGGTTCCCGCTGGTGAGCACCACCGGGATGCCGGCGCGGAAAAACCTGACCAGGGTCTGGTCGAGCAGCGCCACGGCGTCGGTGGGGGGCACCGCCCGGTCGTAGACATCGCCTGCCACCACCACCGCGTCGACGCGGTGGCTGGTGGCCTGGCCGAGCAGCCAGTCCAGGAGGACGGACTGGTGCTCCAGCAGGCTCTCACCGTGCAGGGTCCGCCCCAAGTGCCAGTCGGACGTGTGGATCAGCCGCATCGCCCCGCCCCAAATCGTGGAGCGCCTCGCCGTCCCGGCACGCCGGGCCAGCCGGACGTGCCACATGATGGCGGAGCGCTACGACAGTTTCACGGCCGGCGCGCCGCGCCGGCCGATCGTTTTGCCGCCGATTGCGGTCAGGGGCTGCGGGCGCTCCGTTGCGGCCTGGCAGGGACGGGCGGCGGCTCAGGCCGGGATGACGAGCACCTTCCCGACCGGCCCCGCCTCAGCCGCCTCATGGGCGCCGACGATGCCGGACAGCGGGTGCCGCTGGTTCGGCAGTTCGGTCAGCGCCCCGTCGGCCAGCGCGGCGGAGATGTCGGCGACCGCATGGTCGAGGGCAGCCGCCGGGACGTTGTACAGCAGGATGAACCGCAGCAGCACGTTCGCGGTCATACAGGCGCGCACCGGCAGGACCGGGTCGGCTGGTTCCGCGGCGTAGGTGACGATCACGGTATCCGGGTGGGCCAGGGCGAGGTCGAGGCCGAGGTTCGCGCCGAGTGCGACCTCCACCACCCGGTCCACCCGCTGCGCCACCGCCTGGATCTTGCCGACCGGGTCCGGTTCGCGGTAGTTCACCACGTGATCCGCGCCCGCCTGCCGGGCCAGTGCCGCCTTCTCCGGCCCGCTGACGGTGGCGATCACCTGGGCGCCGCCCCAGCGTGCCAGCTGGATGGCGAAGTGCCCGACCGCGCCAGCCCCGCCGGCGACCAGCACGGTCTGGCCGGTGACCGGCCCGTCAGCGAACAGGCACCGGTGTGCGGTCATCGCCGGGACTCCCAGGCTGGCGCCGAGTTCCATGGCCACCCCGTCCGGCAGCGGCACGGCCTGGCGGCCGGGCACGACGGTCCACTCCGCCGCGGTCCCCCACCGGCGGCCGGCGGCCGCGAGCCAGAGCCAGACCGGCTGGCCGATCCGGGCGGGGTCCACGCCATCGCCGACCGCGTCGATCACCCCGGCGCCGTCCTGATGCGGGATCTGGAATCCGTCGATGGGGCGCGGGGTGGCGCCGCCGCGGGTCTTGAAGTCGGTCGGGTTGACCGCGGACACCGCCACCTTGACCCGGACCTCGCCGGGCCCGGGCTCCGGCCGCTCCACTTCTGCGACCCGCAGCACCTCGGCGGCCGGTCCATGGGAGTCGTACAGCGCGGCCTTCACGTCGCCTCCTCGGATCTCGGGCAGTTACGGACGCATCCTTTCACCGCATGCCCCGGCCCGTGCCGGTCAATCCAGGCGCGCCGCGATCCGGCAGTGATCCGCCGGATGCCCTGTGCACAGCCGCGGCCGGGAGAGACGGGCTCTCCCGGCCGCGAGAGTGACTGTGAATCAGGCCTTGAGCACGGCCTCGATCTCGAGCTGGATGGTGACCTTGTCGCTGACGACGACACCGCCGCCCTCGATTGCGGCGTTCCAGTTGATGCCGAAGTCGCCCCGGCTGATCTCGGCGGTCGCTGTGAAGCCCGCCCGGGTGCCGCCATAAGCGTCCGGGCCGAACCCGTTCAGCTCCAGCGCGAGCGGGACGTCCCTCGTGACGCCCTTGAGGGTCAGCTGCCCGTCCACGACATAACCGTCGCCGTGGCGCCGGACACCGGTGGAACGGAAGGTCATGGTGGGGTGGGCCTCGACGTCGAAGAAGTCGGCCGACCGGATGTGCCCGTCACGCTGCTCGTTGCCGGTGGTGATCGAGTCCAGGACGATCTCGGCGGTCACCGAGGAGTCCAGCGGGTCCGCCGCCGTGACGATCTCCCCCGAGTAGGCGTTGAACCTGCCCCGGACCTTGCTGACCATCATGTGCCGGACGGTGAAGCCAACCTCCGAGTGCACCGGGTCGATGGCCCAGGTGCCTGCGGTGTAGCCGGGGATACCGGTCAGGGTGTCGGTGGCGGTCATGACTCTCCGTTCTCTGGTTTGATTGATCGCTCAACTACTATCATTACCGCAGAACGATGTCAAACGCTCAACTATTCCGGATATACTGGGCCCGTGGACACATCCGGCACCCGGTGGCTCTCGGCCGACGAGCAGGTCACGTGGCGCGCCTTCTTCGGCGCCTGCCGCGCGTTCTACGCGGCCATCGACGCCCAGCTGCAGCGTGACACCGGGATACCGCTCGCCTACTACGAGATCCTGGTGCAGCTCTCCGAGGCGCCGGAGCGGACCTTGCGGATGACCCAGCTCGCCGAGGCCGCCTCGGCAAGCAAGAGCCGGGTCTCACACGCGGTGGCCCGACTGGAGGACAAGGGCTGGATCCGCCGCAGGGACTGCCCGACCGACCGGCGCGGCCAGCTCGCCGAACTGACCGACGAGGGGTACGCCGTGCTGGCGGCGGCCGCCCCCGGCCACGTCGAGCAGGTCCGCCTGACCCTGTTCGACCCGCTCACCCCGGAACAGGTCGAGCAGCTGCGGGCGATAAGCCAGGCGATCCTGGCCACCGTCGGTAACCCGCCGCCCTGCGAGGATGACGAGGCCTGCTCCGAAACTCCGGCACCGCCCCTCGCCGCCGGCCAGCCTGCCACCCGCTGAACGCCCGGCCTGCCCCGGCCGCGCCGGGCCGCCGCACGGGCTCAGCGAACGGGTTCAGCACAGGGGTACCCGCGCCACAGCACGCCGCCGCTGGCGCCGTCGTCTATCGTCGGTGAACGATGAACGAGACCGGATGCCGCCAGCCGGCGGCTGCCGCCAGTGACCTGTCGCAGGCCGAGCACCCGGCCGGGATCATCATCCGCCCGATGACCAGTGCCGACGCCGCCCAGGTGCTCGCCATCTACCAGGCCGGCCTGGACGGCGGCGAGGCCAGTTTCGAGACCCGGGCGCCCACCTGGGAGATGTTCGACGCCTCCCACCTTCCCTCGCACCGTCACGTCGCGGCCGCCGACGCCGACGGCGAGGTGCTGGGCTGGGCCGCCGTCTCGCCGGTGTCGGACCGGTGCGCATACCACGGTGTCGTCGAGCACTCCGTTTACGTCGCCCCGGCGGCCCGCGGGCGCGGGGTCGGCGCCGCGCTGCTCGGCGCCCTGATCAGATCCACGGAGGCGGCCGGGATCTGGACCATCCAGTCCGGGATCTTCCCCGAGAACATCGCCAGCCTGCGCCTGCACGAGCGGGCCGGGTTCCGGGTCGTCGGCACCCGGACGCGGCTCGGCCGCCACCACGGCCGCTGGCGCGACGTGGTGCTGCTGGAGCGCCGCAGCGGCCGCGTGGGCGCCGGCTGACCGGCGCCTAGTCCCAGCGGAAGAACCGGGCCGCCGCGACGGTGAACACCACGGCGTATCCGGCCCGCACGCGCCGATGCGTGTGGCCAGGAGCACCCCGAAGATCTCACCTTGCTCCACGGTGAAGCTCACGTCGTCGACGGCGACCTTCTCGCCGTACCGCTTGTGCAGGTGCTCAACGTCGATCACTGCCATGTGCTGCCTCCCAACATCCGATAACGGCCTGGCTCACAGCCGGTGGGCGACGATGTCGAGCCGGAGGCCGAGGTGCCTGGCGGCCAGCCCCTTGGACTTGGTGATCCCGAAGTCGTAGCGGTCAAGGCGGACGCTCGCCCGCAGGCGCAGGTCCTGCCCGGCCGGCTGCGCCGCCTCGATGAGCAGCTCGACCGGGTGCGCCTTTCCGCGCACCGACAGCAGGCCGTGCAGCATCCAGCGCCCGCCGGCATGGTCCAGACGCCGGGAGATGAAGGTGATGTCGGGATGGGCGCCGACGTCGAGCAGCCGGGGCGACCGGACCGCGCTGTCGCGGCTGGGGTTGCCGGTGCGGAAGCTCCCGGCGGAGATCCTGGCCCGGGCCGAGGACTCGTCCAGCGGGCCGGCGATGCGAATCTCCCCATCGCGCAGGTCGAACCGCCCGCGGACGGCGCCGAGGCCGAACAGGTGCCGGGTCGTGAACGTGATGGCCGAGCGCGCCGCGTCGATCCGGTAGGTGCCGGACGCGGGCGTGGCGATGGCCGCTGGCTGGGTGGCGGGACTGTTCACCGCCTGGCTGGCTGTCATGCCTGCCAGCGTCGCCGGCCGGGGCGGCGGCGGCATCGGCCACGGGCCGGCCCCCACTCCGACTGTGGCCGGCGCGCCACCGACTTTGGTCGGTGTCGCCGCGCGCCCGGTGAGCCTAGCCTGGGGACGTGGACGACGCGCTGTCCTGCGGCGTGCCCGGCGAATTGCCCGCCCGGCGGTGGCCCGGGCTCTCCGTCAGGGCCGGGGTCATCGGCGCGATCGGAGCGCTGACCGCGGTGACGATCTGGGGCGAGTTCAGCTCGCACACCGCGACGAGCCTGCTGGTCCTCGACGTCGCGGTCGGGGTGGTGGCCTGCGCGCTGCTGCCGGTCCTGCTGCGCTGGCCGGTCCCCGGCGCGCTGGCCCTGGCCGCGCTGGCCGCGGTGTCACCCGCCGCCATCCCGGCGGCTACGGTCGGCACCCTGTACGTCGCCGAGTGGCGCCGCTTCGCGGTGGCCGCCACGGTGGGCGCGGCCGGGGTTGTGGCCGGGGCGGTGCAGGGCCTGTGGCGGCCTGTCGGCGGGCTGCCTTACATCTGGTGGCTGGTCCTCGTGATCGTCGCGGAGGCGGCCCTGGTCGGCTGGGGCCAGGTGACCAGGGCCCGCCACGCCCTCATCGCCTCGCTGCAGGAGCGGGCCCGCCGCGCCGAGGCGGAGCAGGGCCGCCGGGTCGCCGAGGCGCGGGCGGCCGAGCGCACCCGGATCGCCCGCGAGATGCACGACGTGCTCGCCCACCGGCTGTCGCTGCTGGCCACTTACGCCGGCGCGATCGAGTACCGCCCCGACGCGCCGCCCGAACAGGTGGCCCGCGCCGCGGGCGTGGTCCGGGCCGGCGCGCACCAGGCGCTCGACGAGCTCCGCGAGGTAATCACGGTGCTGCGCGACGACGACGGCGACGGCGATGCCGTCCAGCGGCCGCAACCAGGGCTGGCCGACCTGCCCCGGCTTGTCGAGGAGTCGCGTGACGCTGGGGCGCGCGTCCAGCTGGACGACCGCGTGCCGGACCCAGCGGCACTGCCGGGTGCGACCGGGCGCACCGCGTACCGGGTGGTCCAGGAAGGGCTGACCAACGCGCGCAAGCACGCCCCCGGCGAGCCGGTCCAGGTGGTCCTCGACGGGCGGCCCGGCGACCGGCTGCTGATCGACATCAGGAACCCGCTGGGCGACGGTCATGCCGCCCCACCGGCCATCACCGGCAGCGGGACCGGTCTGATCGGGCTGACCGAGCGGGTCCGCCTCGCCGGCGGCAAGCTCGACCACCAGGTCACCGGCGGCGAGTTCCGGCTCTCCGCCCGCCTACCATGGCCGGCATGACCGGCCCGGCACGCGTCTTGCTCGTGGACGACGACGCCCTCGTGCGCGCCGGGCTGTCGATGATGCTCGACGGCGCGGACGGCATCGCCGTCGTGGGCGAGGCCGCCGACGGCGACCAGGTCGGGGCGGCGGTCGACGCGCACTCACCGGACGTCGTCCTAATGGACCTGCGGATGCCGCGAGTCGACGGGATCACCGCCACCCGCCGGCTGCGGGAGCGGGCGCACCCCCCCGAGGTGATCGTGCTCACCACCTTCGACGCCGATGAGAACGTGCTCCGCGCGCTGCGGGCCGGCGCCAGCGGCTTCCTCCTGAAGGACTCTCCCCCGCGCCAGATCGCCGAAGCGATCCGGCGAGTCGCCGCCGGCGATCCCATCCTCTCCCCGAAGATCACCCGCCGGCTGATGGACCGCGCCGCCGCCGAGGCCGGCGCCCAGGAGCGCGCCCGGCTCGCGCTGCGCACCCTGAGCCCCCGCGAGCACGAGGTCGTCCTCGCCATCGCCCGGGGCCATACCAACGCCGAGATAGCGACGGAGCTCTACATGAGCGTGCCCACTGTCAAGGCGCACATCACGCACATCCTGACCAAGCTGGGGCTCGGAAACCGGACCCAGATCGCCCTGCTCGCCCACGACGCCAACCTCGCCTGAACCGTGGCCGCCACCAGGCCGGCCGGTCTGTGCCCGCCGTCAACCCCGGCGTGCGGGCAGGACCGGCCGGACGCGGGGGCGCATCACAGCAGCCGGATGGCGATCAGCCAGTAGTAGACGACGTAGGCGCCGGCCAGCCACAGCAAGACGGCGCTCGCCCACCCGACATACCGCGCCAGGGACCGGATCCTCGTGACCAGGCCCTCCCCGAACCAGGCGGTGAGGATCGTGAGGCTTGCCAGCACTGCGCCCATGCCGATCCCGAACAGCACGAACTGCGCCACGGCATCGGCCGTCCCATGGAGCTGCAGGGAGGTCCCGACCACGCCGAGGAAGACCGGCAGGGTGCAGCCGAGCGAGGCCAGCCCGTAGGCCGTGCCGTACGCGGCGTAGCCGGCAATGCCCCTGGTCCGTGCCGCGGCCTTGAGGTGGTGAGCCGCCCGGGGGCCCAGGGGCATGTCCAGCTCCCGGCCCGAGGCGAGGAGGCCGCCGAGCAGGATCAGGCCGACGCCCACCGCGGCGCCGATCCACGGGAGTACCGACGTGAGCGCGGATGCGGCCAGGCTGGCGATGATCCCGGCGAGCCCGAACAGCAGGACGAAGCTCGCGGTCACCGTGGCGCTGACGACGATGGCGCGGCCGATCGGCCGGTGGCCGCCGGAAACCCCCCGCTCATCGCCGAGGTACAGCCCGAGGTAGGCCGGCAGGAGCACGAACCCGCACGGGTTCACCGATGCGACCATCCCCGCCACGAAGGCATACCCGAGCGGGGCCCTCGTCCCCAGCGACAGCAGCGCGCCCGAGATGCGGGCCGACAGCGTCTCCACGAAGATCAGCGGACCCGATGCCACCGACGTGGCAAGGACCCCGGCGGCGACGGCCAGCCCCAGCACGGCGGCAGTTAGGCCGGCCGCCAGCCAGGTTCTCGCTGGCGACCACGACAACGACTGCCCTGCCGACATCGCCCGCTCTCAGTGCAGCAGTGGCTGAATCGCGGCCAGGAGGTTCCCGCTGTCGCCGATCACCGGACCGCCCTGGCTCACGACGGGGCCAGGGACGGCACCCCACCGGGCCCGGGGACCGAACAGCAGGTAATAGTCCCACGTGGGTCCCGGCTGGCCGGTTACGTGCTGGGAGAACCACTGGCTGGAGACGGTGTTCTGATCCCACAGGTAGGTGACGCGGCTGTCCGGGAAGACGGATGGATTGATCGCGCCCCGTGTCCCCTGGAGGAACGGCACCCAGACCACGAATACCCGCAGTGCAGGGTCCGGGTTCCTGCTCAAGATGTTGTTCTGCACCCAACTGGCGCCCGCGAGACACGTCATTCAAGTGGGGGAGAAGATCAGCACCAGCCGGGTGTGGCCGTCGGCTCGGTTGAACAGCGACCTAAGGGTCGAGATGGCGTTCAGCGAGATGACGCGGCTGGGATGAGCGGCGGCGCCAGACCGGGCGGCAGGTGCCGAGGTGCCCGGCGCGGTGGAGACCGAGGACGGAGAGCACGCGGCCGCCACAAGGCAGCAGGCAATCGTGGCCACCACGGCCACCATGGCCGCCGCCCGGGCCGGCCGCGATCCGCTGGCCTTCCGCCGTGCGCTTCCCATCGCGAGCCTCTTTCCCTGCGCACATCCAGCATGACACCGGGCCAGCGCGGCGCACGCCAAATAAATCTCTCGTGCGCACCAAATAATCGTTCTCGCGCGCACCAGAAAACCCGCTCGCCGGCGGGCGAGCCGGCCATGGATACGGACCGCCGGGCCGTTATGTCAGGACGGCATCCCCGTAGTCGGGACGCGTCGCGGCGCCAGGATCGAACAGGTCCCAGGCCCGCATCCAGCGGTGGGTCTGCTCGAACATCTCGCGCGTGTACGGCTCAGGCACGATGCGCTCACCGGGGCCGAACCGCCGCACATCCACGATGCGCTGGATGTCATCGGGCATCTCGCGCAGCCAGTAATGCTTGTACCTCCCGGGCTCGAAGTCGATGTCCCGCTGCGCGCGCCGCAGCCCGGTGAAGTACTTCTCCACGTCGCCGGTGTCGGTGTCCTCGCTCACGAGGAACCCCATCATGAAGGTCGTGTCCACGAGCTTGCGGAACCCGTGCTGCTCGAGCGCGTAGTACTGGGCGCCGAACACGTTCACCGCCGGCACCCTGCGCTCGAGCGCCAGCCGCAGGCGGTCATACGGCAGCCCGATGAAGCTCAGCTCGATCTGCGGCCGTTCCAGGTACTGCTCCACCCCTTCGATGGCCGAGTAGTGGCTGCCGGAGTGGTACCCGACCCCCACCGGCACGTTCGCCAGGTCTTCGGGCCGCTGATAGCCGGACTCCGGGGCCACGAAGATCCCGGACGGGCAGATGGAATAGGCCTTCCCCCACATCCTTCCGCCACGGACCGAGGCGGCGGCATTGACCGCCCAGTGGCAGGCGGCGGAGATATTGCAGGTGCGTCCCTCCCGCATGTCCTCGAAGGCGCCGCTGGTGACCTCGATGGGTGCCTCGTCGGCCGTCCTGACCGACGACGTGCTGACCGTCGCGCCAGCCAGACCCTGCGGCTCGAACTCATAGTCCAGCCCGGCCTCGCGGAAGTACCCGTGTTCTTCGGCCACCCATTCCTGGAGCCGCACGTGCGGCTGGATAAGGAACTTCACCGGGGCCTCACCTCCTGCTCAACACCCTACGATCACCGGCCGCGGGCGCCGGCGGCCAGACCGCGCTGGCAGCGGTATGCCAGGCCCGCAGCATCAGGTACGCGCCATAGGCGGGCTCGGTGCGGGTCGGTGCATGGCGTGGACCGGGCCGCGTGCGGTGGCGGGCTGGTACGTGGTGGTGGTCATGGCGTGGCTTCTCTTAAAATAAACGACTCTGTTTTTAGAGTCGGCCTCCGCCGCGATATTTGTCAAGAGTCATTGGTGATACAGTGCGAACATGAGCCCGACCGGCCCCGACCGCCTGCGTGACCTCGCCGGGCTGGCCAGCCTGGACGAGCCGGTGCGCAGGCGGCTGTACGAGTACGTCAGCGACGCCGGCCGGCCGGTCTCGCGAGAGGAGGCGGCCGGGGCGACCGGAATCGCCCGGACACTGGCGGCCTACCACCTGGACAAGCTGGCCGAAGCCGGGCTGCTGGCGACCACCTATCAGCGTCCGGAAGGCCGTGGAGGGCCGGGCGCGGGGCGCCCGGCGAAGCTGTACCAGCAGGCCCAGCGGGAACTTGCGGTGAGCGTGCCGCCGCGTGCCTATGAACTGCTGGCACGGCTGCTGGCCGAGGCGGCCGAGAGCGACACCACGGGGAGGGTTCGCAGCACACTGAATGGGGCGGCACATAACCTGGGGCGCCAGGTGGGCACGGAGGCCGGAGGCGACCTGGTCACGGCGCTGTGTGGCTGCGGCTACCAGCCGCAGGCCAGCCCGGACGGCGGCATCGAGCTGCGTAACTGCCCCTTCCACCGGCTCGCCCAGGAGCACCAGGAACTGGTGTGCGGCCTGAACCTCTGCCTGATCGAGGGGGTGATCGCCGGGAGCGGGCGGCCACAGGCGCGCGCCCGGCTGAGCCCCAGCCCCGGCCGCTGCTGCGTCGTGGTGCGTGGCGCCTGACTAGGGCACGTCCTGCGCCGGGACGGCGGCGAGCGCCTGCCCGAAATCCGCCCACAGGTCCTGGGGGTGTTCCAGCCCGACCGAGACGCGGATGCTCCCCTCGCCGATGCCCGCCGCGCTCAGCCCCGCCGCGTCCAGCTGCCGGTGGGAGGTAGAGGCGGGATGCAGCACCAGGGTCTCCACGCCACCCAGGGACGGGGCCATCGCGGCCAGCCGCAGCGCCGTTATGAACCGAAGGCCCGCCTCGCGCCCGCCGGTCACGTCGAAGGCCACCATGCCGCCGTACCCGGACAGCAGGCGGCGGGCGACCGCGTGGTCGGGATGGCTGGCCAGGCCGGGCCAGAGCACCGTGGCCACCACCGGGTGGGCCGCGAGGCGTTCGGCAAGAAAGGCGGCGTTGGAGCAGTGGCGGTCCATCCGCAGGGAAAGTGTCTTCAGGCCGCGGACCGTGAGCCAGGCGGCGAACGGGTCCGGGGCGACCCCGAAGTCCACCGAGCTCTTCCAGAGCATGCGGTGCGTCTCGCGGCGTGCGGAGACGATCAGCCCGAGCGTGACGTCGTCGTGGCCGCCCAGGTACTTGGTGGCGGAATGGACCACGATGTCGGCGCCGTGCTCGATCGGCCGGCACAGCATGGGCGTGGCGAAGGTGTTGTCCACCACGCACGTCAGCCCCGCCTCGCGGCCGGCCTCGAGCAGCGCGGGCTGGTCACTGACGGCGACCGTGGGGTTGGCGATCGTCTCCAGGAAAAGCAGCCGGGATCCCGGCCGGAGCGAGGCGGTCAGCTCAGCCGGGTCCCGCCCGGTGATGTAACTGACATCGATGCCATAACGGGCGGCCAGGCCGGTGAAGACGGAAAACGTACCGCCGTACAGGCACCGCTGCGCGATGACATGGTCGCCGGGGCGAAGCAGGGCAAGCAGCACCGCATTGATGGCGCCCATGCCGGAACTGGTGGCGATCGCCGCCGCGCCCCCCTCCAGGTCGGCGACCACGTCCTCCAGCGCCTGGGTGGTCGGATTCCGGTAGCGGCTGTAGGCGAACCCGGCGTCCGGGTCATTGAGGGCTTCCGCGCAGGCAGCCGGGTCGGTGAAAGCGAAGGTCGACGTCTGATAGAGCGGAACGCTGACCGGGCGGGAGCCGTTCAGCGCGGGGGCAGCGGCGTGGATGGCGCGGGTTTCCAGGTGCAGGCTCATGACATCGACTCTGCCTGGCCGGCCCAGGCCGGCGGAAGGCGGCCCCGGGCACGGGCAGGCCCCGCCGGCTAACGCTGCCCAGGCATGGCAGCCGCCTCCGACCGGCGGCAGGCCGTGTGGAGGCCAGCAGCCTCCGACTGGTGGAAGGCCGTGTGGAGGCGCACCGGGAAGGTTCAGGCCGGGCAGAGGGCTGACCCCGGCCCTCGCGGAGCCTCCAGTGAGCCGTCCGCGGACAACGGCCACCGATGGCGCGGAAGCGGCAATTACCCATAATCCCCTCGGTTGGGTGGATATCAGGGCCATTACGTTGCTTTGCCCGCAAAAGCCAACGCTGGCTTGCTATTTTTGCCCCAGCATGCTCTTTTGCCCCAGCATCCTCAGAGGAGGGGAGATGTCGGCGGGGTCGGGCAGCACGGCAGAGGCATCCAGCCGCCGGTGGCACCCATGAATGCCAGCCCTCGGGCCGGCCCGGCCGGGATGCGTGAACCGCTCAGGGCCAACCGGCGGCCGGTGCCGCTGGGCAGGTCCCCCCGGTCTCAGGCGGCCATAGCGGTCGCCGCCCTCGGGCTGGTCGCGGCCAGCGTGACGATGCTGGTGTGGCACAACGGCCCTCCCAGCCGGCACGCGGCATCCAATTGCGGGCTGATCAACTGCGGCGCCAGCCTGCCGGGCCCGAGCATCTCCACGCAGGGCCACATCAGCAAGGCACACAGATCCGCATCGCATGCCCCGGCGGCTCCTCCGCCGCCGGCGCCCCCGCCGTCACCCTCGCCTTCGCAGGCCCCTGCTCCCCGGCGAGCCGCTGAGCGTGAGCATCCACGGCCGGGGCAGGACGACCTCCCCCGCCGGCTGCACATTCAACGGCGCCGCCTGCCCATCGTTGAGCGGGCAGCAACACCAGCAGCCGCCGCAGCAGCAGCAGCAACCATCCTGGCAACAAGACCGGCAATCATCGCCGCCGCAGGACCCGAGATCCTGGCAGCAGGTCTGGCGATCACCGCTGCCGCAGGACCAGCGATCCTGGCAGCGGAACCGGGAGCGTTCCTGGCCGGGGCTGCAGTACCAGGAATGGCGCTAGCGCTGCTCCCGCGTCATACTCCCGCGGGCGGCTCCCGCGGGGTCACCGGGGGGCGCCGCGCGCCGCCGGCCCAGCCGGTGCGGCCACCGGCCCAGCCGAACCGGCCGGAGGCTCCAAAACCCCGGGAACCCCGGGAGAGGATGTTGTCCAGCGCCGCGCCCATGCTGCCGTCTTCCTCGATCATACGGCGAATTACCAAGATCAGCGCCGGGATGGCCCAGAAGTCCCCGCACACCCACAAGATCGCGGCGCCGATCTGCTGGTCGGCGAACGGCGGGAGGGTCACGCCCCGGATTTGGTCGTAGACCGGGTACCAGGAGACCTGGGTGAGGATGCTCATCGACATCGCCAGCACCCACATCACCGCGTTCGTCGCGATCAGCGCCACGGCCTGTGAGGCGAGCGGCATGCGGCGGAGGAAGGGGGGCGAGGGTATGAACTGCAGCCAGAACAGCACTCCTGCGGCGAAGAAGGTGCTGTGCATCAGCCAGATGTGCACTGCCTCGTTGTTCGCGGCCAGGTCGAACAACGCGGGCACATGCCAGGCGACCATCACGACGCTGAACAGCGCCACCGCCACCCAGGGCCGGAGCAGGAAGCCGCCCACCGCCCGCAGCGGGCGCAACCACCGGCCACGCAAGGTGCCCCGGGTCACCGCCCGGCCCGAGCGCCCCGGCAGCCCATCCAGCAGCGGCTGCCAGGGAGCACCGGCCACCACCAGGGTCGGCACCGCAAACATCAGCAGCAGGTGCTGGAACATGTGTACGAAGAAGTAGTCATCGGCCCAGTAGTCGACCGGTGACTGCACGGCCAGCAGCAGCAGCACCGCCAGCCCGCCGTAGAAGAACCATGACCGCCGCCGTCGCTGGCGCGTCCGCTCGGGGCGCGACCGCCGCGCGAGCCGTGCCAGCCCGATCTCGTGCCAGATCACTACCGCCACGACCACGATCAGGAACGGGTCGAACGACCAGTGGTCAATGAGATAGCTCATCAAACTTCACTTCATAGACGACACGAGATCTGGGCTCCGGCGCCTGGGCCGACGCCACCCGATGGCCAGGATGCTCCCCGCGGCGGGGCCAGGCCAACCGGGCCGGTGGGGGTGCCGCCGCGGCTGGTCCGTGCGGGGGGTGCTGGGCAGGGGCGGCCCGGCATGTGTGATCCTACGCGCCGGCCACCGGCAGGACTGCGTCGATGTGCCATGCTGGGCAGGCCACGGCCGGCCCTCCCGCGTGCCGGATGCCCACCGGCCTCACCGGCCCCGTCCGGCTCAATACGGCATTGGCCAGCACAATCGGAGGCCGACGCTAACGGCGGGTGGGAGGCGGCACGATGCGGTCCAGGTCGGCAAGTTCCTCGGCGGAGGGCACCCATTCCGCGGCGGCGGCGTTCGCCTTCACCTGCTCTGGAGTGGTCGCCCCGGCGATCACGCAGGCACACCCGTCCTGCGCGGCAAGGGCGCCGACCGCCACCTCGAGGACGGTGCGCCCACGCTCGGCCGCCCAGGCGATGAGCGCTTCCACCCGGTCGAGCTTGTCGTCGGTCACGTAGCCCGGCCGGCCGGCCAGCCGGCTTCCGGCCGGCGGTGCCTGCCCCCGGCGGACCTTCCCGGTCAGCAGGCCGTTCGCCAGCGGGAAGTATGGGAGCACGCCAAGCCCGAAATGGCGCGCGGCGGGGAGCACCTCGGCCTCCACCTCGCGCTCCAGCAGCGACCAGTGGTTCTGCGCGGAGACGAACGGCGCGGTGCCGGCGGCGCGCGCCACGTGGGCCGCGTCCGCGATCTGCCAGCCCGTGAAGTTCGAGTTGCCGAGGTAGCGGACCTTGCCCTCGGCGACGAGCTCGGTCAGCGCCGCCAGGGTTTCCGCCACCGGCGTCACCGGGTCGGGGGTGTGCAGCTGGTACAGATCGACGTAGTCGGTCCGGAGCCGGCGCAGGGACGCCTCGATCGCGCGCCGGATGTAGGCGCGGCCGCCCTTGGCGCCCGCCGCCGGGCCGTAGCCCATGTCGTAGCCCTGGTGGCCGAACTTGGTGGCCAGCACCACCTGCTCCCGGCGGCCGGCCAGCACCTCGCCGAGCAGTTCCTCCGATGCGCCACCGTCGCCGTAGGTGTCGGCGGTATCGAGCATCGTGATGCCGGCGTCCATCGCCGCGTCGACCACCGCCCTGGTGCCCGCCAGGTCAACCCGGCGGCCGAAGTTGTTGCAGCCAAGCCCGGCGACCGACACCATCAGCCCGGAATCACCCAGTGACCTGTAACGCATTCGCCTGCCCTGCCCGCCTTACCGTCCTCGACGCCCACCGCGACCTGACGCCCACCGCGACCTGACGCCGCCACCGCGACCGCATCGATGCTACGCCGACGGGCCCTGGCCCCTGCCAGGACGCCCACGCCGGCACCAGCCTCGCGGGCTGGCGGGCCGTTCCCGTCGTGGCGGCGCTAGGGCGTGTTTCCTGGATCTTGAGCCCGGTGGGGTGTAGATCACTTTGCTGTGATTACCCGTCATGATCTTCAGGATGAGGAGTGGGCGCGGCTTGAGCCGCTGCTGCCGCGTAACCCCGGGCGCGGGGGCCGGTGG
>DASYQM010000390.1:0-37571 GCA_036005525.1 Streptosporangiaceae bacterium | reverse complement strand
TCGTCGCGGGCAAGCGGCCACGGACGATCCCGCCGGCCCCGCCAGCGGCGCGCGGCCATCCACCGAGCCTGCAGCGGCCACCAGCGGAGCGCCCATGGAGGGCCACCGACCTGGACTACTCCGGTTAAATGGAGACCCCTGTCGCCCGTTATGTGGATGACGGCCGCCTGCCCGGCTGGCTGATCACCGTCAGCAGGTACGGCCGGCTGGCCCACGTCTCCCGCTGCGGGTCCCGCCGTCGTTCGCCCACGTCCGTGTGCACACGGGCGGCCTGGACCTGCGCCCGGTCACGGTTCCGGCCACGGAGCCGGTGCGGGTCTGGCATCTGCTGACCCGCACCGCGGGCCTGACTTACGGGTTTCACCGGGTGCACCCGGTGGACGCCATGTACCGGGCCGCCGGGTTCGAGTGGGCGACGCCTCCCGCGGTGGACCTGGCACAGGCCTGTGACATCTGGGCTGGCATGCCGCTGCTGTTCGATCCGGGATCGGAGTGGAACTATTCGGTGGCCACCGACATCCTCGGCCGGATCATCGAGGTCGTCTCCGGGCAGAAACTCTACGAGTTCCTCGCGGCCAGGATCCTGCGCCCACTGGGCATGTCAGACACCTCGTTCTGGGTGGGCGACGGTGACGCGGGGCGGCTGGCGGCCTTGTACACGCCGGGCACGGACGGGACGGCGGTCAGGATGGATGCCCTGGGCAATGCGGCGCGGGAGCGGCCGGCGAAGCTCAGCGGGGGCGCGGGCCTGGTGTCGACGGCGGCCGACTATCACCGCTTCACCCAGATGCTGCTGCACCGCGCGGACAGCCCGGCGGGGGAGCTGGATGGCATCCGGCTGCTGGGCCCCGCACGGTCAGCTACATGGCCCGCAACCATCTTCCCGGCGGCCTCGATCTGCACACGTTCGGCAGGCCGCTCTACGCGGAGTTCCCGTTCCACGGGGTCGGCTTCGGCCTCGGGTTCGCCGTGGTCACCGACCCGGCCGCGGCCAAGGTGGTCTGCTCGGCTGGGGAGCTTTCCTGGGGCGGCGCCGCCAGCACCGCGTTCTGGATCGACCCGCGGGAGCAGCTGACCGTCTCGTTCTTCACCCAGCTGCTCCCGTCCAACGCCTACCGGATCCGCCCGCAGCTGCGCCAGCTCGTCTACCAGGCGCTGACCGGCTGAACCGTTCCAGCGCTGCCCGGCCCAGCGGTATCAGTCGCACGGGCCGCCGGCCAGCCACCGGCTTCCCTGCTGGTAGAGGGCGTCGACCTCGGGCCCGGCCAGACCGGGCATGTCGGGCTTGACGTCGTAGCCCAGGCCAGCCTGCAGGTAGGCCAGGTGGCGGTAACCTTCCGGGAACCGCTGGAGCGTCGCGGGGGAGAGCTCGAGCCGGGCGGCCGGGTCGACGGGATCCATCCGGTCCTTCTCGTAGATCGGCTGACGCAGCACGATCCCCCAGCGCCCGTCACGGCGTTCCAGAAGGTCATAGAAGCGCCCGATGCAGACGACGTCGCACAGCACGTCCTGGACGACAGCGCGCTGGGAGATCGTCATCTTTGTCTGCGCGATGGCCCGGTCGCCCGCCAGGTCGATCGACATCCCGCCCAGGAAATGCAGGATCCGCACCCCGCGCGCGAAACCTTCGCGGCTCACCCGGATGAAATCCTCGGCCGGCCCCTGGAACCAGGTGGCCATCATCCGGCCGTCGGGGTGCCACACGGTCCGGAAGCGATCCCAGTCACCGCTGTCACGCCACACCGCCCAGTTCTCGACCAGGTCGCGTATGGCCAGCCGGTCCGCTGCCGTGCCGCTCATCGGCCCTCCTCGGCTCGAGATCTGTCAGGCGGTGATCACGTCCGGCTACGATGATGTCAGCGGGCGCGGGATCGCGTATCCGGTACAAGCCGGCGCCGTTCCCAGCGGACAGCGACGGCGCCGGAGCTCAGATGCGGGTCATTGCGGGCACTGCCAAAGGCCGGATACTCCGGTCCCCCCGCACCCGGGACACGCGCCCGATCACCGACCGGGCAAAAGAAAGCTTGTTCGGCATTCTTGGCGACCGCATTCCCGGCAGCCGGTTCCTCGACCTGTTCGCGGGCACGGGCGGCGTGGGGATCGAGGCCCTGAGCAGGGGATGCGCGCACGCAACGTTCGTGGAACGCTCGGCCGGCGCGGTGGCGGTTATCCGGCACAACCTCGCCGTGACGCACCTGGCGGCGAGCGCGGAAGTGGTGGCGGCGGACGTGTTCAGGTACCTGCACGGCGACACCGCACCGTTCGACGTCATCTTTGTGGCTCCGCCACAGTGGCTGGGCCTGTGGCCGCAGGCGGTCCAGCTCCTTGACCGGCGGCCCGGCTGGCTGGCCCCCGGCGCGGTCGTCGCCGCCCAGCATGATCCGTCCGAAAGCACCGACGTCCGGCTCGAGCACCTGCGGGTCTCCAGCGACCGGACGTACGGGCGGGTCCGCTTCACCTTCTTCGCCCGCGGGTTACGGGTTGACGGGGTTGCCAGCTCATGATCTTCGACCTGAGTGCACATCTGGCTACACCAAAGCCATGAGCATGCTCGCTGAACGAGCGGGCCCGGGTGACGCCGGAGTCAGCGGGCCCGGGTGATGCCGGAGTCAGCGGGCCGGGGTAACGCCGGAGTCAGCGGGCCCGGGCGTCTGGTCGGGCTGGACTCGCCGCGTTCCTGACTGGCAGGATCGGCCGGAGCCGTGTGTCTAAACTGACCACCAGCCTAGCCGAGCGACCGGGGGTTGCGGAGCCAGGGCCGCTGCCCGCGGGTCACCAGAAGGAGAAAGATTGCGACCCGAGACGATCGCCATCGATGGGCCCGCCGGGAGCGGAAAGAGCACGATAGGCCAGGCCCTGGCTGCGCGGTTGCACTACGCCATGGTGGACACCGGACTCATCTACCGGCTTGTTGCCAGGGGAGTGCTGGACAGCGCGGTGGACCCCGACGACATGGAGGCGGTGCTCAAGGTCGCGGTCGGCGTGCTGAAGGACGTGCAGGTCGCCAGGACCGGCACCGACGGCGTCATCCAGGTGGACAGCCGGCCGCTGTCGGACCTGCGGCTGCACGCCGACGACATCAGCCGCACCGTGCCTCGCGTTGCCCGCTTCGAGCGGGTACGGGAGGTAGTCAGGCAGATACAGCGACGGGTCATCTCAGAGGGCCCGACGATCCTGGCCGGGCGCGACATCGGCACCGTTGTCGCGCCCGAGGCCGGGCTGAAGCTGTACCTCGACGTCAGCCTTCAGGAGCGCGCCGCGAGGAAGCTGTGGGGGCAGAGCGCCGACGAATTCCGGAGCCAGGCCGAGGTGGAACTGCAGCTGGCCGACCGGGACCGGATGGACCGCGAGCGCGAGACGTCACCGATGCGGATCGCGCCGGACGCGGTGGTGATCCGCACAGACAAGATGTCGGTTGACGAGACGGTCGATATCGTTGTCGCGATGTGCGGGCTGGAGTTAATGGATGTGGGCTGACGCTGCGTTCCGCGGAGCGATGCGATGAAGTACCTGCGCGATGCCACCTACGTCGTGGGTGGATACGTGGTGCGCGGCGACAGGGTCCTGTTGCTGTGGCACGGCGGCTTGTCGCGCTGGGTGCCCACCGGCGGCCGGATCGAACTGGCTTCGGGGGAGTACCCCCACGAGGCGCTGATACGGGAGGTACGGGATGAAACCGGCCTCGCGGTCAGCGTGGCCGGCGGAGCGGGGCTCGAGGTGAGGGATGATGCGGCGACCCCCTTGCCCATGCCGATCTCCATCCAGGAGATCCGGATCAGCGCGTCGAAGGAGTACCTGGACTTCGTCTATTTCTGCAACGTCCTCGGCGGCGAGCTCTCACTCGACTACCGGGCGGCCCGCGCCTATCACTGGTTCAGCAAGGACGACCTCGGGCGGTTCCCGCTGTTGCCGCATGTTCTCGCGTATGCCTCGCGCGCGCTGGACGAGCTTTCGCCCGGCCATATTCAGGGCGACATGCGCGAGGCGCCGGTGACGGACCGCTAACGAGGCACAGCGGCAACGCCAGCGGCCCGGCGGCGCTATGGGATGGCGGCGGGCCGGGCGTCTCAGCGGGAGGAGAGCACCTCCGCGATCTTCGCGGCCGCGGCCGACGGGTCCTCCGTGTCGGCCAGCAGTTCTCCCCAGGACCATCGGTAATACCAGCGCAGGCGGCCGCTGTCGTCCGTCCACGGAGTGCAGTCAATGCTCTCAGCCAGCATGGTCGCGCCGGGCGTGAAGATGTGGAGCGCCGCGGGGTAGGTGGTCTTCACCGTGGACTCCAGGCCCTGCGTGTCCAGGGCCGCCGCCAGCCGGTGCAGATGGTAGGTACGTGCATGATCCCGAGGGCGGTCCACAGTCTCCTCTGCTCTGTGTCGCGGTCGGCACATTCTCCGCCCGCGCCAGGCGGATCTGTCAACCCTGGCCGGCCGGGTGACCGCCGTATCCGTCGTGCCGGTACTGGTCGGCGGCCACGGAATAGCCGGGTGGATATCCGGCGGCGGCGCGGGAGTCGGGGTAAGGAGCCTGCCCCGGGTATCCGTTGCGGTAGCCGCCGTCCTCGGCGTAACCAGCATCCCGGTGGGCGCCGGGCGCGGGGCGCTGGCCAGCGCCGAACTGGCCAGCGCCGGACGGGTGCACGGGGAGCCGGGCTGTCCCTGCGGCCGGCTGCCCGGAATAGGGGAGAGAGGCAGCCGGGTTGTAGGCCGGCTGCTGGTAGCCGCGCTCACCGGGGTAGGCGGGGAAGTCGGCACCGGACTGGTCCCGGTATCCCAGCGGGGGCGTGGCGGGGTAGCTAGGCGTGGCGGGGTAGTTAGCGGCAGGGGCCGGCTCCACGTAGCTGCCGTACGGGTTCCCCTGCGGGGGCGTGCTCTGCGCGGGCGTGCTCTGCGCGGGCGTGTGCGATGGCGCACTGTGCCATTCGGCCGGCCGCGGCGCACCAGCCGACCGGGCCGGCGGCGCGGCCGGTGTGCGGGCATAACCCTGATCGGCGTAGTCGGAAACCTGGTACATCCCGTTGACCGGGGTCCGGTCGTCGGGCCCGTCGTTGGCGTGGGCGCCGTTTCCGTGGCCACGGCTGGCATGGCCGTTTCCGTAGCCAACGGCGGCATGGTCGTTGCCGGGCGCCGCTGGCGGACGGTCGGCGCGTGCGCCCTGAACGGCGTCGCTGGCGCGCCCACTCGTCCCGGCGCCGCCGTAGGAGCGGCTGTCCGGCGGGTGCCTGGAGAAAGACGGGCTTGTCAGGGGGTCATCGAAGGAATCGGCCGACCCGTTTGCCAGTCTGGCCAGCATCGCGAGGCTGGGCTCGCCCTCGGGCGGTGTGGCAGCGGCGTCGGGCCGGACCGGGAGCGGTGTGCCGTTTCTGGGCCGCGCCGCCGGCGGCTGCTGCCTGGGACGGACCTGCAGCCGCTCCGCTGCCGCCTCACGTGACTGGGTGACGGCTTCGCGCCGGGATGCTGCCTCGCGTGGCTGGGCCGCTGCCTCGCGCGGCAGGGCGGTGATCTCGTGCCGGGCGGCCGCCTCGTGTGGCCGGGTGACCGCCTCGCGCCGGGCCGCTACTTCGCGAGGCTGGGTTGGCGCTTCGCGTGAGGAGGTATGTGCTTGCCGGCCGGGCAGGCCGCGGGTCCGGGCGTGCCCAGGTGTTGACGGCTCGGGCCGGGACGCCACTGACCCCTTGGGCCGGGACGCCACTGACGCCTCTGGCCGGGACGCGGGCGCGGGCGGCGCGGGCCGGGCGGCCGCGGGCCTCGACTGCCCGTTCCTGGAGGGTGCGGGCTCTGGCTCACTCGCCGGCTGGGAGCTGCGGGCGGTCGTGGCCAGCGGCTTGTCGGCAGACAACTGCTCCCAGTACTGCTCGTCGGTGAGCTTGTCCCAGTCCATGCTGGGCCAGTCATCGTCGTCGCGCTTCCGCTGCTGACGCGAGCGTCCCTTGGGGCTGCCCTGTCCCTTAGATCCCTTGGCCGGCCTGCGGCGCGAGTCGGAGCGGTCCTGGGCCGGGCCGGTCTTCGGCGGCGCGGACCTGCCACGGCCGCGGATTGCGGGCGTTTCCCCGGAGGGGAAGTCTGCAGCGGGGAACTCACCGGAGCCGAAGTCTCTGGCCGGGAACTCACCAGAGGCGAAGTCCGCGGCGGGGAACTGACCGGAGCCGAAGTCCGCGGCCTGCGGCTCGGGGGAAAAGTCATCGGAGTGGACCGCCCTGCGATATCGGGCTGTGGGGGCTTCCGCGGCGGGCGTTGCAGCCGGGGGATATCCGCCGGACCGGAAGTCGGCGGCAGGCTGCGGCCGCGAGGGGAATTCACCCGACGGGAAATCCGTGGCGTGCAATGGCCCCGAGGGGAAATCGTCAACCGCCGGGGGTGCTGAGGGATCCGTGTCGTATGGAGCGGGAGAGGCCCCGTCGTATGGAGCGGAAGGGGCCCCTGGCCGGCCGCGGCCGTTTCCGCCGCGCCGACCACGGTAATTACCGCCAGATCCGCTCCGCGGTGGCCCGGCGGCAACTGGCCGCCTGGGATCGGTCGGCTGTTCCACCGGCGCGCTGTCGTAGCGCTCCGGCCGCCGCTGCGGGTAGCCGTAATCTCCGGGCCGGGCGGCTTGATCGCGCTCCGGGTGGCGGTCGCCAGGGTCACGGTAGGGCCGACTGTCCTGGGCTTCTGGCCGCGGGCGGCCGCTGCGTGCGGGGCGGGCAGCACCGGCAGGGGGCTGCCGCGATGCGCGCTCGTCCTGCCAGTGGGAGTCGTCGGTGCCTGCCCGGCGCCGGCCGCGCTCGCTAGGTCCTTCCGGTGGTTCCTCGCGGTCGTCACTGCGTCCGAGCCGCACGCTCAGAAAGACGGCAATGAGAATCACGATGATAACGGCCGCGAGGCCGACTACCAGGAGCAGGACCATTACACCACCCAACGATCCATGGCCATCTGGGGCGCTAGCTAGGCGCACGCGGCCATCGACGCAGGCCTTCCCCCAGTGTCGCTAGCGCCTTGGATCATCCAGGGCTGAACTCTTGAACAGTGATTCTGTCGGACCCGTAGGTCTCTGTCATGTGTTTAGGAGATTTTTTACATCGCAGGTTTAACGTAGTGTAACCTACCGATTACGGAGGGACATTGGCGGTGAGTCTGCCACGTGCGATGGCCGTCTGCGCGATCGCGGACCACGCCGATTTTACGCTAGCACCGGCCTGAAGCCTGAGCCTCGATCCGAGTGCGTAAACGGTAAAGCGGTAGGTGTGGCTTTGGTCAGCCGGGCAGGGCGGATCATAACCCACAGAACCTTTGCTATTACGGGCCTGCCGTGCGCCTGCCGGAATTTGGCCCGGTTGAATACTGGTAGTCTGCGGGCCGATATCAAAAACTATCCAATAGATATACGGGGTTATCGGGGCAGCCGAATCATCCATGACCACCGCCAGCGACTTCGTGTTTGCCGGGGCGTTGGACCAGTGGATTCCGGGATAGGTTCCCGCTCCGTGGCAGGTATAGGCCGAGCCCATCACGCCCTGGGGGGTGACGTCAGGGCTGGTCACCGTCATCTTGTTGGGGACATCCGCCTGGGCGTTCTTCGGGCTGCCGATCAAGCCGCAGCCGCTGAGCAGCACCACCCCGCCGAGCAGGGCAACGCGGCGGGCGGTTGCGCGGCGCACAGATCCAGAACCCCCTCATGGAGACGCTAATCAGGCTGTCGGGATGTGCCGAACATGATCTCGTCCCAGGATGGCACCGACGAACGCCGGGGCCGGCCCCCGGCCGCCTTCTTCCTTGCCGGGCGCTCCAGGGCCGGGGCCTGCTCAGCATCGCTGCCCTGCTCCGCGGCGGCCGACCGCGGGGCCGGGGGCACGCGCGCCGGCTCGGCCTCGGGCCGGGATTCCGGCTCGGCAGGCGCCTGGCTGAACCGGCTGCCGATCGGCGTGACCGTGGCCGACCCGGTCCACTGAGGCGCCAGCGCGGGAAGGTCGGCGTCGACCAGGCAGAGGCCGGCGGCGGTGTCATTGGCCGGGCTGATGTGCCTGCTCCGCGGGTCGAACACCCACTCGGCGAGCCGGGGAAGCTCTCCGGCGGTGAAGATCAGCGACACCTGCCAGCTGCCGTCGGGGCGCTTGCGCGAGTCCCATTCCGCCTGTTCCATGTCCGCCCCGAGGTCGCCGAGGCGCTCGGCCAGTACCTCACCCAGCCGGCGGCCTGGCCCGGAGTCTCGCGTATGGCGGATGCTGGCCCCCTGGGCCTCCTGGGCCCGGTACGCGCGTTCCGCCAGCACCGGTCCCTCGAACCGGCGCACCCGCTCGATGGGCACTCCGGCCGCGTCTGCGATCTCCTCCGCCGTTTCTCCGGCACGGATCCGGTCCTGGATCTCCTTGGGTCGCAAGGGACTCTCCACTTCGATCTCGTACTGAGCGAGCCGCGAGAACTGCCCTCGCGCGACGATCCGCAGCCGGTCATCGATCGGCAGCGAGAAGCGCCCGCTGCGCCCCGGTGCTGTCAGGACGGCATAGCTGCCATCCTCACTCACCGCGACCAGGCGCAGTTCCTGCATCGGCGTCCCTTCTGCGCCGCCGACCGGTGCCGGCGTGCCTGATGCCGCGCGAGGGCGTAGCTCGGACTTCCCCTCAGGGCGAGTGTGACGGGTCGATACCGCTCCTGGCCAGCACCCACGCGGCATGTCCCGCAGATCAATGACAGTATTCTGGCCGGCCCGGCTGCCTTGCGGGCAGAACCGCGATATTCCCACGGCTCAACGGACTCGATGACTGGGGTAGCTGGACGGCCGCGATGGCGGGCCGCGGGACGGCTGCGGCGGCGCGAGACGGCTCCGGTGGCGGGCCCGCGGGAAGTTCTGGCCGGGCGGGCCGGATCAGGTCCTGGCCGGCTCGCTGACCGGCTCGGCTCCCTCCACCTCCGTCCGGCTCATCCGGGACGGCCACCAGTTCCACCTGCCCAGCAGGACGACCGTGGAAGGCACCAGCAGCGTCCGCACCAGGAAGGTGTCCATGAGGATGCCGAGCGCCAGCCCGAACGCGACGTCGCGGAACTGCTCACCGCCCGAGCCGCGGCCCGCCACCACGCCGAAGACCACGAACGTGCCGGCCAGGATCAGCCCGGCCGAGGTCACCGTCGTGCCGGTGACGCTCAGCGCCCGCGAGACGGCTCTCCGTAGCGGCAGCCGCTGTGCCTCCTCCCGGATCCTGGTCATCACCAGGATGTTGTAGTCCTCGCCGAGCGCGAGTAGGAAGATGAACATCAGGAACGGCAGGAAGAATACCAGCCCGCCGCTGTTGCCGATCTCGACGAACAGCAGCACGGCCAGGCCCAGCGCGGCCAGGTAGGACAGCCCGACCGAGGCGATCAGGTAGAGCGGCGCGATCAGGCTCCGCAGGACGAGGGCGAGCAGGATGCCGATGGCCAGGATCGCGATCGGGATCACCCGCACCAGGTCGCGGTTGGAGATGCTGCTGATGTCGTACAGCGCGGGCGCCTCACCCCCGACGCCCGAGTCGGCGGCGCCGATGGACTTGCCCACCTGCGTGGTGGCCGTGCGCCCGGCCGGGACCGCGTTCATGGCGGCGGTGCTGCCCGGGTCGCCCGCATGCAGCCCGACCGAGTACTGCACCGTGCGTCCGTCGGGGCTGATGTAGTTGCCGGTGGCCCGGTAGACCTCGTAGACGGGCAGCGGCACTGTGGTGCCGGGCGGGGGCACCGGCGGCAGCGCACTCGCCGGGCCGAGCTTCGCATGCAGTGCGGCGAACTCGGCCGGCGGGATCGGCGCACCCGCCGGGTTGAGCGGGCCGGTCACGGTGGTGAACAGCGGGCTCGCCTTCAGCTTCTCGGTACCGGTGGCGAGCGCCGCCGGATGCTCCCAGACCGGATCAGCGAAACGGAAGATCAGGCTGGTCGGGTTCGCCGACGACTGCGGGAAGTGGCGAGACAGGAGCGCGGTGCCCGCGGCCGAGTCGCTGCCCGCCGGCGGGGTGGTGTCGCCGCCGAAACCGGAAGCCGTGTAACCGAGTACCGCGAAGGCGAGCCCGCCGAAGACGACCAGGCCGGTCACCAGGGTTGGCACCGGGTGGCGGACGATCCGGGTGGCGATCCGGCCCCACGTGCCCGGCTTCCCGGCCCCCTGGATGCTCCAGGGCAGCAGCTTGGGCTTGCCGAAGATGCGCTGGAAGACAGTCCGTTTCTGCGCGAGCAGCGACAGCCGCAGCGACAGCAGGGCCGGCAGCAGGGTCAGCCCGGCCACCAGGATCACGCCGAGCGCGATGGCGAACGGGATGCCCAGGTCGGAGTAGAAGGGGAAGCTGGCCAGCAGCAGGGTGAGCACCGCGGCGATCACCGTGCCCGCCGAGAAGGTGATGGTCTCGCCAACCCGGGTCACCGAGCGGACGATCGCCTCCCGGGCCGGCTGCCGGGGATGGATAAAGTCCCGGCCGAGCGCACGGAGCATCTGCCCGAACCCGGTGGTCGCGTAGGACTCCTGCCCATGCTGGGTCGCGCGCAGTTCCTCGCGCACCCGGAAGACCAGGAACAGCCCGTAGTCCGTGCCCGCGCCGAGCACCAGCACGATCATCAGGTACTGCGCGAGCGGGGAGACCTGGAGGCCGTGCTGCGCCGCCTCGGCGACCAGCGGCCCGGAGATGATGACCGAGAAGACCGCGGGGGCGATGGTGACCAGGGCGAGCGTGAACGACCGGAAGATCAGTACCAGCAGCACGATGATGAACAGGGCGGAGTAGTTCTCCACCTGGTTGCCGGTGTTGCCCGACGCCTTCTGCTGGTCCACCTGGACCGCCACGTTGCCGGCCAGGTGTGCCTGCAGCCCGGCGGGCAGCCCCGCATGCGCGATGGTGGCCCGCATCGAGTCGACGAGGTCGGTGATCTGGTTCTGGCCGCCGCCGGCCTGGCTGGCCAGCACGATCAGCTGCCAGGCGTGCCCGTCCGGGGAGCGGCCGGCGTCGATGACCTTGCTGACGCTGGCGACTTTGCCCAGCTGGCCCTTCAGGTTGGTCACGGCCGTCACGTCGGCCGCGGTCAGCGGTGATCCGGACCGTGCGGCCACCACCGGAATCGGCACCAGGCCCGCGGTGCCGAACGGGGCCGCGAGGTTGGCGGCGCGCTGGCTCGGCGCGCTGTCCGGCAGGAACTTGGTGTTGTTGCTCTGGGTCACGCTGGACAGCGCCGGCAGCAGCGTGGCGGCGGCGATGGCCCCCGCCACCCAGACCGCCAGCACGAGCCAGCGGAAGCGAACGCAGAACGATCCGATGCCCCGGAAGATGGTGTCGATGTGCACGTGCCGAACAATACGCGGCCCGGGTGACGATCTTTGTGCCGCGTTCTGCCTAAGGCGCTGCCCGTCTATCATCGATGAGCCATGACCACGGATGAGCGATGACCGGTCCCCGCGCGCCGCTGATCAGCGTCGTGCTCCCGGTGGGCAACGTGGCGGATTTCCTGTCGGCCTGCCTGGACTCGGTGCTCGGCGAACCGGGCCAGCCAGGCGGCGAGCTGGAGGTCATCGCGGTCGATGACTCCTCGTCGGACGGCTGCGGCCACATCCTCGACACCAGAGCCGGCCGGGACCCGCGTCTTCGGGTGATCCACCTCAGCGAGAGCGCCGGGCCCGGGCCCGCCAGGATGCGCGGGCTGGCCGAGGCGGCAGGGGCCTACGTGTGGTTCGTGGATCCCGACGACCTGCTGGCCGGCGGCGCGCTGGCGGCGGTCACGGACAGGCTGGCCAGTTGCCGGCCGGACGTGCTGCTCATCGATTACCTGATCCGGCGCAGTTCCGGCCACACCGAGCCGAGTCCGGGTGCGGCCCTGCTGGCCGCGCCCCCGGCCGCCGCGGCGACGCTCACGCTGGCGGAGCGGCCGGCCCTGATCAACCGGACCATGACCGCGTGGAGCAAGGTCTTCCGGCGGGAATTCCTCACCGGCCTGCGGGTCTGCTTCCCGCCGGGTATCCACGAGGACGTCCAGGTTTCTTGCGCGGCGCTGCTCAGTGCGCAGCGGATCGCGCTGCTTGACCGGGTGTGCTATGTGTACCGGCGCCGGCGCCACTCGTTCCTGGCCACGACCAGCATGGCCCATTTCAGCATTTTCCCGGCCTACGAGAGCGTGTTCGCGCTGATGGACGCGGCGGGTGACAACCCGGGCGGGCCGCCCGCGCCGGCCACGCCGGCCGGGCCGCGCCTGTCACGGGTGAGCGCCCCGGTCAGGGCGGCGGTGTTCGGGCGGGCGATCGAGCACTACAGCACCATCCTCGCGAACGGGCTTGTGCCGCGCCGGGCCAAGCGGGAGTTCTTCCTCCGGATGGCCGCCGACTACCGCCGCTACCGTCCGGCCGGCTACCAGCGCCCGCCGGGGCTGCGCGGGATGAAGTTCGCCCTGATCGAGCGCGGCGCGTACGGCGCGTACCTCATCCTTGGCCCGCTTAACAACGCCCGGGCCGCGATGGCCCGGGCGTGGCCGCCGCGGCGGGCGCAGCCCGCGAGGTAACAGGGCCCTCCCGGCCAGCGTTCCTCTATATAGCCAACACGCTGCTCGAATCCAGGGAGGTCGCGTAGAGTCGCCCGGACCACTAGTTGGGGACAGGAGCGGGAGTAGGAGTTCTTGACGGTATGCGTCACCTGATCGGTTTCATTCTGGCAATAGCCCTGGGCGCCGCATTGTTCTTCGCTGCGGGCTGGGGCTTCATCCACATGACCAGCCTCGCGGCGCATGGGATCAACCTGACCGGCAGGACCGGCCTGATGGCCCTGGCGGCCCTGGCCGGCACCGGCCTGTTCCTTGGCATCCTGCTCGCGGTGCGGGCCATCTCCCCGCTGGCGACCGGCCTGCCCGGGCTCGTGCTGCTGGCGTGGAGCGCGCTGCTGGCCGTGAGCGCCCACCGGGCACTCGGGTGGGTGCCGTTGCAGGGCCACTCGTTCGGCGCCGGCTTCCGTGCCCTGCTGGCGGGCGGCACGCTGACGCTGCTGGGCGCCGCCATGATCGTTCCCCTCTTCCTGCCCTCGCGCTGGCGTGGCACCGGCGGCGAGGACGTCGGCGAGGAGGAGGCGGAGGCCCCGGTGACGGAGGCCAGCGGGCTGCTGTCCTGAGCGCCGGGCCGCGGCGCCCACCGCACCGTCGGCATACCGGCGCGGCCATCGTGATCATGAGCTCGGCCGTCGTGATCATGAGATCAGTGTCGTGCTGACGACAGCAAGGTCATGATCACGAATGTAGGTGCACCCGCCTTCGCGCCGCGTCAGTGTGTGGCCGCGAACTGCTCGCTCTCGGTGGAGCCGGCCAGGGCCACCGTGGAGGCGTCCGGCGTGATCGCGGAAGTCACCAGGTCGAAGTACCCGGTCCCGACCTCACGCTGGTGCCGCGTGGCGGTGTACCCCGCCGGCTCGGCGGCGAACTCCGCGTCCTGCAGCCGCACGTAAGCGGGCATGCCCTCGGCGGCGTAGCCGCAGGCGAGGTCGAACATCGAGTGGTTGAGCGCGTGGAACCCGGCCAGCGTGATGAACTGGAACTTGTAGCCCATCTCGCCCAGCTCACGCTGGAACTTCGCGATCGTGCCGTTATCGAGATGCTTGCGCCAGTTGAAAGACGGCGAGCAGTTGTAGGCGAGCATCTGGTCCGGGTACTCGTGCTTGATCGCCTCGGCGAACTCGCGTGCCTCGGCGAGGTCCGGCGTGGACGTCTCCATCCACAGCAGGTCACTGTAGGGCGCGTAGGCCAGGCCGCGGGCGATGCCGGCCGGCATCCCGTTCCGCACCAGGTAGAAGCCCTCGGCGGTCCGCTCGCCGGTGAGGAATGGCCGGTCGCGCTCGTCGACGTCGCTGGTGATGAGCGTGGCGGCGCGGGCGTCGGTCCGGGCGATCACGAGAGTCGGCACCCCGAGGACGTCGGCCCCCAGCCGGGCAGCGTTCAGTGTCTTGATGTGCTGGCCGGTCGGGATGAGCACCTTCCCGCCCAGGTGACCGCACTTCTTCTCGGACGCGAGCTGGTCCTCCCAGTGAACGCCGGCCGCGCCCGCCGCGATCATGGCTTTCATCAGCTCGAACGCGTTGAGCACGCCGCCGAAGCCCGCCTCCGCGTCGGCGACGATCGGCGCCAGCCAGTGCGGCTGCTCGCCGGCCTCGCCACCGGCCTCGGCCCAGATGATCTGGTCGGCGCGGAGCAGGGCGTTGTTGATGCGCCGGACCACCTGGGGAACCGAGTTGGCAGGGTAGAGGCTCTGGTCGGGGTAGGTTTCCGCGGCCAGGTTGGCGTCCGCGGCAACCTGCCAGCCGGACAGGTAGATGGCGGGCAGGCCGGCCCGGACCTGCTGGACCGCCTGGTTGCCAGTCAGCGCGCCGAGCGAGTGAACGAAGTCCATCTGGTGGAGCAGCTGCCACAGCCGCTGGGCACCCAGCCGGGCGAGGGTGTGCTCTTCCTGCACCGAGCCGCGCAGCCGGACCACATCGAGTGCGGAGTAGGTGCGCCGGACCGAGCGCCACCGCGGGCTGGCCGCCCACTCCTCGCTCAGCCGCGCTGCCTGCTCGGCGGCTGATCCCCTGCCGCCGTGTGCTGCGCCCCCGTGCCTGGCGCCACCATGGCCGTTGCTGCTGCCGTTGGCCTGCTGCGTGCCCTCGAGGCGACGGTCGCTCACTGGTCCTCCCGACGTTCTGTCGTCCCCTGGGTGGTAACAGCAAGCCTGCCCGCCCGCGCCGCGCGGCCGCCAGAATCGGGTCTAGAAATATTTATAGAATTTCATCTAAGCTGAACATGTGACAGACTTTCCTGAGCAAGAACCTGAATCCTTGACATCAGATGGTCTAGACCTTGCTACGTTTGGGCAGCGGCTACGGCACCTGCGGCGCTCGCGCGGCTTCACCCTCGCCGAGCTTGGTACCCGGGTCGGGCGCGCGCCGTCCGCGCTGTCGCTGCTGGAGAACGGGCGCCGTGAGCCGAAGCTCTCGCTGATCGAATCGCTGGCCAGGGCGCTGTCGGTAGCACCGGAAGAACTGCTGCGCCATCAGCCGCCGAGCCGGCGCGCGCAGCTGGAGATCACGCTGGAAGAAGCGCAGCGCGATCCGCTTTACTCCGATCTTGGCCTGCCGTACCTGAAGGTCGGCGCGAGGGTACCCAATGATGTGCTCGAACATCTGGTTGCCCTCTACGCCGAGCTGCGGCGGCAGCGCACGCGGCCGACCGCAACCCCCGAAGAGGCGCGGGCGGCCAACGCCGGGCTGCGGGCGGCCATGCGCGAGCGCGGCAACTACTTCGCCGGAATCGAGGGCCTGGCCGCGGACGCCCTCCGGGCCGTCGGCTACCACGGCGGGGCGCTGTCGCAGGGCAACCTGCACGCCATCCTCGCCCACCATGGGTTCACGGTGAACTACGCTCACGACCTGCCCCGATCGGTGAGGTCCATCACCGACCTGCGGCACCGGCGCATCTACCTCATGCAGGAAGCCGTGGGCATGCACTCGCCCCGGACGATCCTGCTGCAAACCCTCGGGCACTTCGTGCTCGGCCATGACATACCGCGTGACTTCGCCGACTTCCTCCGGCAGCGGGTGGAGGCGAACTACTTCGCCGCGGCGGTGCTCGTCCCCGAGCAGTTCGCCGCCCGGTTCCTGGCCGACGCCAAGGATGCCAGGGATCTGTCTGTGGAGGATCTGCGGGACGTGTTCTCGGTCTCCTACGAGATGGCGGCCCACCGGTTCACCAACCTGGCGACCCACCACCTGGGGCTGCCGTGCCACTTCGTCAAGAATGACGAGAGCGGGATCATCTACAAGGCGTATGAGAACGACGGCCTGGTGCTGCCCGCCGATGAGTCAGGGGCGATCGAAGGCCAGCGCATGTGCCGCAAGTGGTCGGGACGGCAGGTCTTCTCCGCGCCGGACCGCTTCTCGCCGCACTACCAGTACAGCGACACACCGTCGGGCACCTACTGGTGTGCCGCGCACGTGGAGCCCGGCCGTGAGCGCGGCTTCGCCATCACCCTGGGCACCCCGTACGAGCATTCCCGCTGGTTCCGGGGCCGGGATACGGTCACAAGGATGTCGTCGCGGTGCCCGGACGGCGACTGCTGCCAGCGGCCGCCCGCCGCGCTGGCCACGCGATGGCAGGGTATGGCCTGGCCGTCAGCACGCGCTCACTCACACATCCTGTCTGCGCTGCCTACCGGGAGCTTCCCGGGCGTGGACGAAACGGACGTATACGAGTTCCTCGACCGGCACGGCGCGCAGTGAGGGGACGCCGGCATCCGGGCTGGCCGGCGATGCTCACCCAGCCGGCCGGTTCACCGGCTCCGCGGTGGGTAGCCATAGACTCAACGTGCGCTACCCATGAAGTGGCAAAGCGGAATCCCTAGCAAACCCGGCCAGCCTAAGATGTCCGGGCAGATCATGGCCTGCCTCGCGCGTCCCGTGGCTCAGTCCGCCGCCCAGGGCCCGTCGACATCACGGCCTTCGTCCACTGCGGGTACTGACGGCGGCCGATGACCGACGCGGCAGGGAGTGATGTGAGCGGGACCACGGTGAAACCTGGCGCGCAGGCACCCGCCGGCGGCTCACTGGCCCGCTCGCGTTTGGCTGCCGCCTGGCGCGACCCGGTGACCGTCGTCATCGCCGCAGCGACGGTACTGGCGCTGGGCCTTCGGGCATACGAGCTGAGCCTGCCCGGGTATCTGCTGGGGCTCACCGAATATGACGACGGGTCCTATTTCGGCAGCGCCGTCCATCTTGTCCAGGGCATCCTGCCCTACCGCGACTTCATCTTCGTCCAGCCGCCCGGGATCATCCTGCTGATGAGCCCGGCCGCACTGGTCGCCAAGCTGACCGGCACGGCATCGGGCATGGCGATCGGGCGGGTGCTCACCATGCTGGCGAGCGCCGGCGGCGTGGTCCTGGCCGGTCTGCTTGTCCGGCACCGTGGTGTCCTTGCCGCGCTGATAGCGTGCGGTGTCCTCGCGGTGTTCCCGGACAGCATCGCGGCCGCCCACACCGTCCTGGTCGAGCCCTGGCTGGTGCTGTTCTGCCTGCTTGGCGCCGTGGCCGTGTTCGACAGGGACAGGCTGACGGCCAGTCGCCGGAGGCTGGCGTGGGGCGGGCTCGCGTTCGGCTTCGCCGGCGCCATCGAGGGGTGGGCGATCATCCCAGTCCTGGTGGTGGCGGCGATCTGCCTGCCCTGGGTGCGGCGGACGGTCACCTTCGCGGCCGGGGTGGCGGCCGGTTTCCTGGTGCCCGTGGTGCCGTTCATGGCCCTCGCGCCCGCGCGGTTCTACCAGAGCCTGATCGTCGCCCAGGTCGGGGACCGGTCGCAGACGCTCCGGGTGCCGATCTGGATCCGGCTCAAGGAGATGACCGGGCTCAGCCACGTGCATCTCCCCGGGCAGGCGGATCTGCTGGTTGCCCAGCTTCACCTGCGGCAGCACTCAACGATCGTGTTCACGGCGGTGATCCTCGTGCTGCTCACGGTGGGCGTGCTGGCCGCGCTCGTCGTGGCCACCCGCCGGCCGCCGACCCCGCTGGAAGGGTTCGCCCTGGCGACCACGGCGCTGATCGTGGCCATCTTCTTGTGGCCGACCCAGTTCCACTATCACTTCACTGCGTTCCTGGCGCCGTTCCTGGGCCTGGCCATAGCGCTGCCCCTTTCCCGCCTGGTGGCACTGCGCCGGGGGAGCGGTGCGGAGGAAGGGCCCGGCCGGGCTGTCCGGCGCGGCCCCGGACCGCTGGCCTGGGTGGTGACCGGGCTGGCGGCGGCCGTGCTGGTGGTGTTCACGGTCTTCCAAGTCCGCGCCGAGGGCAAGCTCAGAGCCATCCTCCCCCCGACCGGGCCGGAGAGCATCGCCACCTTCGCGCGGGCGATCCCGCCCGGGTCGTGCGTCGCCACCGACGAGGTCTCCCTGCTCATCCTCGCCAACCGGTTCATCACGGACGTGCCGGGCTGCTCGGCGATGGTAGACGGAACGGGCACCGACCTGGCACTGTCGGACGGCGGGACCCCGGGCACCGGGGCCGGCCGGGATCCCGAGGTGGCCGCGGCGTGGCGGCAGGAGTTCGCCCACGCCCAGTACGCCTGGTTCTCGGCATTCAGCGACCGCCGGATCGCCTGGTCCCCGGCGCTGCGGCGCTACTTCACCAGCCATTTCGTCCCGATCATGCGCGACAGCCGGGGTGATGTGCTCTACCAGCGTCAGCGCAGCGGCGGATAGCCGGTGTAGTTCTCGGCGAGTGAGGTGGCCGCGGCGCGCGAGGTCGTGACATAACGCAGCTGCGACAGCTGCAGCTCCTCCGTCATCGGGTCCGCGTCCGGCGCGACGTGCAGCATCGTGGTCATCCACCACGAGAAGTGCGTGGCACGCCAGACGCGGCGGAGGCAGGCGTCGGAGTAACCGTCGGCCAGGCGGCTGTCCCCCCGCAGCAGTGCCTCCAGCGCGTCGGCCAGCACGGTCACGTCGGCCATGGCGAGGTTCAGCCCCTTGGCGCCGGTCGGCGGCACGATGTGCGCGGCGTCTCCGGCCAGGAACAGCCGGCCGTACCGCATCGGCGAGCTGACGAAGCTGCGCATGGGGGTGATGGCCTTGTCGAATATCGGGCCTTCCTTCAGCTCCCAGCCGGGCAGCGCGAACCGGCGCTGGAACGCCGCCCAGATCCTGTCGTCCGGCCATGCCTCGATCCGCTCGTACGGGGGGACCTGCAGGTAGAGCCGGCTGATCTGGGGCGTCCGCATGGTGTGCAGGGCGAAGCCCTCGGAGTGCCGGTTGTAGATCAGCTCGTCGGTGGAGGGCGGGACTTCGGCCGTGACGCCCAGCCAGGCATAGGGGTAGTCGCGGTCCCGGACGGTGAGCAGGCCGGCTGGGATCGAGGGCCGGCTGATGCCGTGGAAGCCGTCGCAGCCGGCGATCGCGTCGCAGACGACCTCACACCGCTCGCCGCCGGCGGTGATGTAGGACAGCACCGGCCGGTCGGTGTCGAGGTCGGCGACCGCGGTGCCGCTGATCTCGAACTCCAGCGCCCCGCCGTCGGCGAGCCGCCGGGCGATGAGGTCCTTCACGATCTCGGTCTGCGCGTAGATGGTGACCGTGCGGCCACCGGTGAGGTCGCGGAAGTCCAGGTGGTGGCGTTCCCCGGCGAACTGCAGGTAGATGCCGCCGTGCTCCAGCCCCTCCGCGTCCAGCCGCTGCGCGAGATCCACCTCCCGCAGCAGCTTGACCGTGCCGTCCTCCAGCAGTCCGGCCCGGTGCCTGGCCTCGCAGTAGGCCCGGCTGCGGTCCTCCACCACCAGCGACTCGATGCCGCGCAGCGCGAGCAGATGGGACAGCAGTAGCCCGGCCGGGCCGGCGCCGATGATGCCTACCTGAGTCCGCATGACGTCACGCGGCGCCTCCTCGGTCCGCCCCGCTCGTGCGAGCCGCGAACAATAGTTCTTAAGAAGAACATGGCGAATGTAGGTGAACGCGCATCAGGGTGTCAACGTTCCCACCTGGGTGTGCTCGCCCGCTGTCATCGCACGGCCGGGCGCGGCGCGAAACCGGGCCTAGCCCGATGCCGGCCGATCATGCTACGCCTTATGCATGGATCAGTACCCACAAGCGGGGACGCCGATCACCGCCATCGGCGAGGAGGCGGCCGCGGCCGCTGCCGCCCGTGCGGAGGCAGAGGGAATCTCGCTGGTCTGGTTCCTCTATGCCGACCACGGCGGGATCATCCGGGGCAAGGCGGCGTCGGCCGCTGCGCTGCCGGCCCGGATGGTCACCGGGATCGGCCACACCGTCGCCATGATGGCCATGTCGATGCTCGATCACCTGCAGCCGGTGGACGGCATGAGCCCGGTCGGGGAGGTCCGCATCATGCCGGACCCGGCCACCTTCGTGCCATTGCCGTACGCGCCGGGCGCGGCCGCGATGCTGGCCGACCTGGTTCGGCCGGGCGGCGAGCCGTGGGGTGCCTGTGCGCGTACTTACCTGCGGCAGGCCGTCGCCGACCTGGCCGCGGAGGGATTCGTGGCGACCGCGGCGTTCGAGCCGGAATTCACGCTCGGCCGCCGCGAGGCCAGCCCGGACGGCGGCCCCGACCGGCTGGTGCCCGCGGACGACAGCCTGTGCTACTCGGCCACCGGCTTCCACCTGGCTCATGACTACGCCGCCGACCTGCACCACGCCCTGCGGGCGCAGGGCATGCAGGTCGAGAACTACTACCCCGAGCTCGGTCACGGGCAGCAGGAGATGTCGGTCCGGCACGCTGCCGGGCTGCGCGCTGCCGACAACCACGTGCTGTACCGCGAGACGGTCCGCGGAGTCGCGTTCCGCCGAGGCATGTGGGCGAGCCTGGCACCCAAGCCGATCGCCGACCAGGCGGGCAACGGCGCCCACCTGCACGTGTCGCTGCGCGAGGCCGGCCCGGACGGCGAGCCGGGGGAGCCGGTGTTCTACGACGCCGCGGACCGCTACCGGCTGTCGGCGACCGGCTACCACTTCATCGGCGGGCTGCTCGCCCACCTGCCCGCGCTCACCGCCCTGACCTGCGGGAGCGTGAACAGCTACCGGAGGCTGGCGCCGCAGATGTGGAGCAGCGCGTACACCGTCTACGGGATGGACAACCGCGAGGCGGCGGTCCGGATCTGCTCGCCGATGCGCGACGACCCGGCCAGCTCGGTCAACCTCGAGCTGAAGCCGTCCGATTCCAGCGCCAACCCTTACCTCGCGCTCGGCGCCGTCATCCGGGCCGGCCTGGACGGCATCCGCCGCAAGCTCGACCCGGGGGAAGCGGTGAACGTCGATCCGGCGACCCTCACCGATGCGGAACGCCTCGCGGTGGGCGCGCGCCGGCTGCCGGCGTCACTCGCCGAGGCGCTGGATGCCCTGGAAGCCGACGACCTGCTGATGGAATCGCTCGGCGATCTGCGCCGCCGCGCCTACCTGGCCGTGAAGCGGTCCGAGGTGGCGGCGTTCGCGGGCGCCGACCCCGCCTACGAGTGCTTCGAGCACTTCACCAAGTTCTGACACGTGCTAACCTGCCGGACTCACTGTTGACAGCCCCGCGGCGTCCGGCTGCGCGGAGCCAAGCCGGCAGCAAGGCACGAGAAGCCAAGTAACCAGAGTTAGCCTCTTCACACCTACATATCGTTCTGTGACATTTGTTAGACGGCTTACCCGAGCCGTTCGTGTTGAGACGCAAGAGCGCTGGGGCGAGATGGCGCAGCAGCGCGCTCTGGCCGGGCGTCGGAGGTGTTAGGTGGCCGGGTTGTCGTTGCTGGAGAGCGTCCCGCTGATAGATCACCATTGCCATGGCGTCACCTTCGCGGACCTCGGCGCTGACCAGTTCGACAAGCTGGCCAGCGAGTCGTCGGCACCGGGTCGCCCGGGCCGGATGCTCGCCGCCAGCCAGCTCGGCGTCGTCATGCGGGCGGAGTGCGCGCCTCTGCTCGGCCTGCCCAGGCACTGCGGTGCCGATGAGTATCAGGCCCGTCGGCTTGAGCTGGGCGCGGCCGAAGTGAACCGGCGCCTGCTGGCCGCAACCGGCATCAGCTGCTATTTCATCGACACGGGCTACCGTGGCGGCGAGCTGCTGACCCCGGAGCAGATGGCGGAGGTCTCCGGTCAGTCGGCCAGGGAGGTCGTCCGGCTGGAGGCGGTAGCCGAGCAACTCGCCGGCACTGACGTCGGTGCGGATGGCTTCGCTGCTGCCTACGCCAGCTCGCTCGCGAAGGCGGCCCAGGGGGCGGTCGGGCTCAAGTCCATCATGGCCTACCGCTTCGGTCTCGATTTCGATCCGGAACGGCCTGCGCCCCGTGATGTCACCCGCGCCGCGGGGGACTGGCTGCGCCGATGCGCGCAGGACGGACAGGCCCGTCTTGACGACCCAGTCCTGCTGCGGCACGTCCTGTGGGCCGGGGTCGACCTCGGCCTGCCGCTGCAGTTCCACGTCGGCTTTGGCGACTCCGACATCGTGTTGCACCGCTGTGACCCCGCCCGGATGACCGGGTTCATCCAGGCGGTGCAGCCCTTGGGCACGCAGGTCATGCTGCTGCACTGTTACCCCTATCACCGGCAGGCGGGCTACCTGGCGCACGTGTACCCGCATGTATGGTTCGATACCGGCTCGGCCGTCTCGCACAGCGGCCTGGGCTCCTTGCAGCTGATACGAGAGTCGCTGGAAGTTGCGCCGTTCGACAAGGTGCTGTTCTCCACCGACGCGTTCGGCCTGGCGGAGCTGTACTTGTGCGGCACTCTGCTGTGGCGCCGTGGGCTGGCGCAGGTCATGGACGAGTGGCTCGCCCGGGACTGGCTGTCCGCCGCCGACGCTGAGCGCTTTGCCGTGATGATTGCGCATGACAACACCCGCCGCGCTTATGGCCTGGGCGAGAAGCCATGATGGGTGCGGCGCCCAGCATGGGCAGCCACCTGTGACCGCCGCGGAGCGGCAGCCGGCGGCCGCACCTGCCGGTGCTGTACTCACAGCGCTCCTGCAGGCAGCGGACCAGGAGGTACCGGCCGCGGTCGCCCTGCGCCGCGAGCTGCATGCCAGCCCCGAGCTTGGCGGCCACGAAACCAGGACCGCGAGCCGGGTCGCGGCCGCGCTGGGTGAGCCGGATGCCCCATCTGTCACCACGGGCCGCCTTGTCCGCATCGGCGCTGCCAGCGGCCCGTCGGTGGCCATCCGGGCCGAACTGGACGCGTTGCCGCTCACCGAGGAGACGCCGGTCGCATGGGCATCGCGGAACGGCGCCAGCCACGCTTGCGGTCACGACGTGCATCTGGCGGCCCTCACCGTGGTGGGGCGGGCAGTACGCCGCGTTGGCGGGCCGCTGCCGCTTGTCGCGGTGCTGCAACCGCGGGAGGAGAGCTACCCGTCCGGGGCTCAAGACATGGTCGGCTCTCCGCAGCTGGAGGCCCAGGACGTCCGCGCCATGGTCGGCGTCCACGTGCACCCGCACGTCGCCCGCGGGCAGGTCAGTGTCGGGTCCGGCCCTGTGAACGCGGCCTACGACGAGGTCACCATCACCATCGGTGGCCGCGGCGGGCACGCAGCCTATCCGCACGTGACCAGGGATCCAGTCCTCGCGGCAGCGCACGTGATCCTCGCCCTGCAGCACCTGATCAGCCGCCGCACCGACCCCATGCACTCCGCCGTGCTCACCGTCGGCACGGTACAGGCGGGCACGGCTGCGAACGTCATCCCCGAACAGGTGGTCCTCACAGGGTCGCTGCGGACCTTCGAGCCCGCCGACCGGACGTCGCTGTGGTCTGCGGTTAGTGCCACCGCGGGTGCCACCGCCGAGGCGTACGAGTGCACCGCGCAGGCATCCTTCGCCCACGGCGAACCTGTACTGAACAACGATCCCGCGCTTGCCACGGCCGCGGCTGCCTGCCTGGCCCGGGCCGGGCTCCGCGTGGTCGAGCCGCTGCGTTCCTGCGGGTCGGACGACTTCGCGTACTACTGCACGAGATACCCGTCACTGATGATGTTCGCCGGCGTCGGGCAGCCGGGAACACCAGACGGGCCGGGATTGCACCATCCGGCGTTCTTGCCGCCGGAGGAGGCCGTTGGAGAGGTGGCCCGGGCCATGTTGGCCGGCTATGTGGCGGCCTGCTCGGTCGGGCTGCCGGGCGCCGCCGCCCAGGCTCACCGGGACGCCGCCGACCGCAGGCGGATCGCGGATGGTGGCAGCGATGGGTGACAACGGCGCAAATGTGGCCGCGGACCAGCTAGCCAGCGCGGACCAGCTAGCCGGCGCGGGCCTGCGGATGCTGGCCGGGACGATCGTCGACAACGCCGGCGTCACCCGGACCAAGGTCATTCCGGTCGCCAGGCTGCGCCAGGCCACCGAAAGCGGCGTCGGCCTTTCCCCCGTCTTTGCGGTGATGTGCGCCGACGACGGGATCACCGAGTCAGCCAGCTACGGCGGCCCGGCCGGGGACATGCGCCTGGTCCCGGATCTAACCGCCGCGGTGCTGGTGGATGCGGCCACCGGGCTCGGCTGGGCGCCTCTGAACCAGTTTGACCAGGAACTGCGCCCGATGGAGATCTGCTCCAGGCAGGTGCTGGCCCGGGTGACGGACTTCGCGGCCGCCGCCGGAATCGGCTACCGGATGTCCTTTGAGACGGAGTTCACGCTGTTCCGGCCGGACGGCCAGGGCGGGTGGACGTTCGCACACGAGGGACCCGGCTACAGCCTGCGCGCGCTCATCGACGCCGAAGCCTTCGTTGCCGAACTGCTCGCGGCGATGGAAGAGGCCGGCCTGGGCACTGAACTGCTGCATCCTGAGTACACGCCCGGCCAGATGGAGGTCTCCGTCGCCCCGGCTGCACCGGTGGCCGCCGCCGACCGGCTGGTGCTGACCCGGCTGCTGATCGCCCGCACCGCGCGCCGCCACGGGCTGCGCGCTTCGTTCGCTCCAGTGATCGTGCCAGGCGATGTCGGCAACGGTTGCCACCTGCATTTTTCCGCCGAAAGCGACGGTGTGCCGCTGTTCGGTGGGGGCGGCGGCCGCTGCGGGATGACAGCCAAAGGCGAGCACCTGGTCGCCGGTCTGGTCGCCGCGGTCGGTGAGATGGCCGGGCTGCTGGCACCGAGCGCGCTCAGCTTCACCCGGCTGGTGCCGGGTCACTGGTCCGGCGCGTATGCGTGCTGGGGCGTGGAGAACCGGGAGGCGGCGGTGCGCTTTATCGAGGGCACGGTCACCTCCCGGCCGGGGTCGGCGAACTGCGAGCTGAAGTGCATGGACCACGCGGCGAACCCGTACCTCGCGGCGGCCGCAGTGATCGCCACAACACAGGACGGCCTGCAGCGGGCCCTGCCGCTGCCGGATCCCGTCGGCGAGGCGCCCGACTCGATCCCGGAGGCGGAACGGCAGCGCCGCGGCATCTTCCGGCTGCCCCCAGACCTGGGCACCGCTCTGGATTCAATGGAGAAGTCCCCGCTGCTGAGATCGGCGCTGGGCGAAGGGCTGCTGGGCGCATTCGTGGCCGTGCACCGCTACGAGCTGGCGGCATTCGCCGGGCGCCCCGAACAGGAAGTGGCCGCTGCGCTGCGCTGGCGCTACTGACGCCGCGCTGCGGCGCGGGTCGCCGTCCTAGTTCTGCGGCGGCACAGGTGCTCGGTGGTGGTCAGTAGAACTCGAAATACTCGCGCATCTCCCAATCGCTGACGTCCTGCCCCTCGGGGGGCGGGTTCTCGGCCACTGCCGCGTCGTATCTGGCCAGCTCGGCGCGCTTCATCTGAAGCAGGTAATCGACCAGCGTGTCGCCGAAAACCTTGCGGAAGAAACCGTCGTGCTCCAGTGCGCCGACGGCGCTGGACAGCGAGGTCGGCAGCATCGCCGCCTCCACGGCATAGGGATCCAGCTCCACCGGGGCGGGCGCCTCCAGCTTCCGCCGGATCCCGTCAAGCCCGGCGGCGATGTTGGCCGCCATGTAGAGGTACGGATTGGCGGCCGGCTCGCCCATTCGGTTCTCCACATGGCTGTTCGCGTCGCCGGGCGCACCCTGAACGCGCACCAGGGTGCCGCGGTTCTCCAGCGCCCAGGACACCCGGTCGGGAGCGAACGAGTACGGCCGGAAACGCTTGTAGCCGTTCACGGTGGGAGCGGCGAACACGGTCATCGGCATCGCGTGCTCGAGCAGGCCGGCAACGAACTGCCGGCCGGTTGCCGACAAGTAGTCATCCTCGCTGGCGAATACGTTGCGCCCGTCCTGGCGGGACAGCAGGGACTCGTGCAGGTGCCATCCCGAAGAAAAGAAGTTCGGCAGGGCCGGCCGGCACATGAAGCTCGCCAGCAGCCCCCGGCGCTGACAGATTTGCTTAACGGCGGAGCGGAACAGCACCACCGCATCCCCGGCCGCGAGGCCGCCGATGGGACTGAAGCTGAACTCCATCTGGCCGGGACCCCACTCGTCCTCCATCGAGCGGAGCGGCAGCCCGATCGCGGACAAGCCGTCGCGGATCGTCTCCAGCGTGTCGGCCATGCTGTCCAGCCGCACCTCCGATAGGAACTGGTAGCCCTTTTCGAAGACGCTCACGTCTGGCGGTGGCGGGGTGAAGCCGGCGTTCTCCGGCACGATCCGCTCAGCGCCGAGGCGGACGATGTAGTACTCGATCTCTATTCCGGCGAGGAAGTCGTAGCCCGCATCGCGGAGTTCCCCCAGCATGCGGCGCATCAGGCCACGCCCGTCCAGCGGCATCGGCTGGCCGTTGGAGAAATAGACGTCGCAGAGCATCCACCCGGTATGGTCCGCCCACGGCAAGACCTGGAAAGTGGTCGCATCCGGTACCAGCACGACATCCGGGAATCCGGTGAACTCATCGATGCCGAAACCGCCGCCTGCCGCGAAGGCTGGCACGAACACCTGGTTGCCGGTGTCAAGACTGTAGATCGCCCCGGAGAAGTCGAGGCCGTTCGACAGGGCGGCGATCGCCACCTCCGGAGAAAGTGCCTTGCTGCGCGGAATGCCGTGCTGATCGACGACGGTCAGCCGGACGGTGCGCAGGTCAAGCTCGCCTATCCGGCTCGCGACCGCATCCGCCGCCGCGGCCTGCTCGGCGGTGTACAGACCATGGCGGGCTACGAAGCCATGCTGGCCAACCCCGTTGACCAGGCCGCTGCGGAACTCATTCGGCGCGGTGTTTCCCATCTGGCTAACCTCCGATCAGGCACGGGAGCCGGCGAGGCGGAGATGACGGTCAGGTCCTCTGCCCACCCTTGCGGCCGATCATGACATCGAGCATCGCGGCGGCGAAATTGCCCGGCTCCACGTCGGCGAGCGAGAGGAACGTTTCGGTCCGCTGTACGCCGTTAATCTGGAAAATCTTGGTGAGCAACAGCTCGCGCAGGTGTGCGTGGTCTCGGACCCGCAGCCGCACTAGCAGGTCGAGGCCACCCGTGACGACGCTCATGTCCTGCGCCTCGGGCATGGCCCTGATCGCGCGGATGATCTCGCTCAGGTCCATCCCGGGCCCCGCCGTCACGGCGAGATAGACGACGACCGGGAAACCGAGCGCCGCCCAGTCGATGTCTACCCGGTAGCCGCGGATCGCGCCGGTGCGCTCCAGCCGGGCGAGCCGGTCAGCCACGGCGGGCGGGGACATCTCAATGGCGCGGGCGAGGGCGCGCTGCGACTGGCGCGCGTCCACCGCGAGCGCGCGCAACAGCGCTAGGTCGAGCTCATCGACCTCGGCCTTCGGCGTGGGCGGTGTCGAGACCTCGGTCAGCTTAGCGAGCGGAGCTGAGCTGGTTGTCATTTGCCAGGTAGTCCCTCGTGAATCCTGATGAAGTGAGCTATAGTGCAAGTACAGAGTTATCAATGTAAATCATTGCACGTCGGATTTTTACATTTGTAAATTCCGCTGTCAAGTAAGGACCGGCAGGAGCGAGCAGGATGACCGCAGCCCTTGAGCAGCATGACTGGAGCGCCAGGCTGGCCCGGCGGGCACACGTTCTCGGAGGCGGCGAGATCACCGCCATCCTCGCCCTGGCCGGGGCAACAGACGTCATCACGTTCTCCGGCGGATTCCCCGATCCGGAGACGTTTCCGACCGAGATCCTGGCCGACATCGCGACCAGGCTGATCGCCGAGGATGCGGCTGTTGCCCTGCAATACTCGGCGACCGAGGGCCTCGCCGGGGTTCGCGACTACGTAACCGGGCGGCTTGAGTCACGAGAGGGGGCGGCGCCGGGCGCGGGCGGGCTGATGATCACCAGCGGTGGCATCGACTGCATGGCGTTGCTCGCCAAGAGCTACGTTGACCCGGGCGATGCGGTCGTTGTGGAGGCGCCCACATACCTGGGCGGGATCATGGCATTCCGGGGTTACGAGGCCAACGTGCGCGGTGTCCCGGTGGACGGCGACGGACTGCGCGTCGATGTGCTTGGCAACCTGCTCGCCGGCGGGCTGCGGCCGAAGATCCTCTATACGATCCCGGACTACCAGAACCCGACCGGCCTCTCGATGAACGCCGAGCGCCGTCATGAGCTGGTCCGCCTGGCCCGGCGGTATGGCTTCCTGATCCTCGAGGACGTGGCTTACCGTGATCTTGGCTTCAGCTCCGCGCCGCCGGCGAGCCTGTGGTCGCTCGCGCCCGACATGGTGCTGCAGGCCGGCACGTTCTCTAAGATCTTCTTCCCGGGGGTACGGCTGGGCTGGGCAGCGGGCCCAGACGAGATCATCAGCCGGCTCGTCGTCGCGAAGCAGAACTCTGACCAGTGCTCCGGCGCGCTCGGCCAGCGGATGCTCGAGGAGTATGGGCGGGCTGGGCACCTGGACCGGCAGATAGTCTCGTCGCGGGCACTGTACGCCCGCCGTGCCGCCCTGATGGCTGACGCCCTGAGCGCTCACATGCCGGACGGCACGACCTGGACGGAACCGCGGGGCGGGTTCTATGTCTGGGTGACAGCACCGGACGGGGTGGACACGGTGGCGCTTACAGCGGCGGCGCGGGCCCGTAAGGTGGCCTACGTGCCCGGCCGCCCGTTCTACGCCGGGGATGCCGGAACCGCGCAGATCCGGCTTGCCTACAGCCGGGTCGCTGATCATCTCATCGATGAGGGCGTTCGCCGCATCGGCGAGGTCCTCCGGACCGCACTGGAGGAAAAGTGAGCGACGCGGAGAGGCCTCCCGCGGAGGCTGGCGGGGCCGCAGCAGGCGGCACCGACGCGCTCGGCGCCGCGGCCACGCCGCTTGGTGACGCAACCAGCCACTTCACTACGGAGGCGCTGGGCGAGCGCGGCGGAATCGGCAGATACGTCAACGTGGACACGCTGGAGCCGGTGGAGTTCGTGCCTGGGCTCGGGTTCCGCCCTGTTGTCGGGCAGCGGGCAATGACTAACTTCGTCAGCTTCCAGCCACACGCAACCGCGCCGCGGCACGTGCACGAGGAAGAGCAGATCGTCATCGTGCTTGAAGGGGAGCTCACCTTCGACCTGGACGGGGACGTGCGCACGATGCGCAGGGGGGACGTGGCGGTCGTCCCAGCATGGGTGCCGCATGCTGCCTGGACCACGGACAGCCACTGCCTGGAGATCGACGTGTTCTGCCCGCCGCGCCAGAGCTTGCTCGAACTGGCCGAGGCACACGCTGCCGGGACGCACGCCGACGCCGCGAAGGGGCCCGGCGAACCGGCGGCGGGCGACCCTGGCCAGCGGCCCGCAGACGGGCAAACGGGCGGGGCATAGATGGAGCTGGGGCTGGCTGGCCGCCGCGCTATCGTCACCGGCGGCTCCAAGGGCATCGGCAAGGCCATCGCCGGGGAGCTGCTGGCCGAGGGAGCGGCCGTGACAATCTGCTCCCGGCACGCGGAAGAGCTGGAGACGGCGGCCACCGAGCTGATGAAGGATGCGGCAGCCACCGAGCTGGTGAACCAGGTATCGGCCGGTGCCGCCGGGGCAGTGCTGGCGATGCCGTGCGATGTGACCGAGCCCGGCCAGGTGACCGAGTTCATCGACGCCGCGGCGGCCGCCATGGGCGGCCTCGACATCCTGGTCAACAACGCGGGCGCCGCCAGGCCCGGCCGGTTCGCCACGCTGACCGACGACGACTGGCACACAGACATCGAGACCAAGCTGCTCTCGCAGATCCGCTGCACCCGGGCTGCGCTGCCGCACCTGCGGCAGAGCAGCGCGCCGCGGGTCATCAACATCAACGCCGTGTACGGGCGTTATCCCGATCCGGCCTTCTTCGCGACGTCGGTCAACCGGGCTTCCTGCCTCAGCCTCGCCAAGGCTCTTTCCATGGAGCTGGGCCGTGAGGCAATCCTGGTGAACAGCGTGAACATCGGATTCGTCACGACGCCGCAGTGGGAGAACATCCACCGCCGGCGCGCACCGGAGATCCCGGCTGAAGAGTTCTTTGGGCGGCTTGCCGCCGACGAGGTGCCGATCGGCAGGTTCGGGCGGCCCGACGAGGTAGCCGCGCTGGTTGCGTTCCTGGCCAGCGACCGGGCAACCTACATCACCGGGGCGTCGATCGACGTCGCCGGCGGCATGGGAAAGTACCTCTAGGTGGCTCCATGTGCCGCTTGCTTGGCTACTGTTCCCTGGGCAGCGCACCGGTCGCGAGCCTGCTGACCGAGGAAGGGCTCCGCGGCTTCACTGCGCTGTCGGCCTTCCACAGCGACGGCTGGGGCATGGCCTGGTACAACACCGACGGGCCACACGTACGGAAGTCCACGCGGCGCGCAGCGGACGAACCGGATTACGCCAGGCTGACCCATCGCGCTCTAGGAGACATCGGCCTGGTGCACCTGCGGTGGGCGACGCCGGGCCTGGGCATCGGCTACCACAATTCCCACCCATTCCGTTACGGCCCTTACGCGTTCGCCCACAACGGGGCTCTTTACCCCCAGGACCGGCTTGGTGAGATGCTGCCCGCGGAATGGGAACGGCGGCTCACCGGAACGACCGACAGCGAGCGCTACCTCCTGCACATCATGTGGCGGCTGGAGAGGCGGGGCCGCGATGTGGTCGCGGCGATCGCCGACACGGTAGTGAGCATCGGAAACCGGTATGCGGTCAATAGCCTCAATGCAATCCTGCTGTCACCGGACAAGATGTACGCGATCTCCTGGCACGATCCGGCCAGGATTCCAGAAGCTGAACTGCGGCGGCGCGGGCTGGCCGGCACCCCCGAGGAGATCGCCGGGTACTTTCACCTTGCCTACCGGATGACCGCCGGTGCGGTGGCCGCTGCCAGCTCCGGATGGCCCCAGCCCGGCTGGACCGTGCTGCCCAACCAGAGCGTGCTCGTCGTTGACCGGGCCACGCTGGAGATGTCCGTGTTCTCGCTCGATGCCGCGCCCACGGCATCGGGACGCGTCGTGCCGGACGACCGCGGGCTCGAAGAGGGCCATCAGGTGGGCCATGCCACATCCCGGAGACAGAGGATCTACGGGCAGCGCCCCGCTGTGCGGTAGGAACCGCGGGCGCCGGCGCGGTGGCAGGGCCGCGCGCTGGCGGCCGGTCCGCCTGCCGGGCATGGCCAGCAGCGCCGCGTGCATCTCGGGCGCCCCCAGGTCGGCGTGATCACCAGCCGCAGGCCGTCACCGATCGTGCGCTGCTGACCACCAACGAAGCTATGGCGCGCAACCTGGCCAGGTGGCACTATCAATGCAGCAAGAGCACGTGCCAGCGCCTGCCACCCGCCGTCGAGCCTTGCAATCTGCGGCGTGTGAAGGCGAGCCGGGTCAGGTTGAGCACACCGCGAGCGGGTGCTCATGGGAGGTGTTCCATGGCGCAGGACATGACTGGCGACCGGGCCACGCTCTCCGAGCGGGACATGATCTCCGAGAAGGTGGCTCCCACCTTGGTCGGCAGGACGCTGAGCTCCTTCGACCTCGTGGTCATCTTCGTGGCCCTCGTCCTGTTCATACCGAACGCGTCGACGGTGCAGTTCGCTGGGTCCGCGGCATTCGTGTTCTGGGGCCTTGGGTTTCTGACGTTCCTCATCCCGGGTGCCTTTGTCACCGCGCAGCTGGGGCGCATGTTCCCTGAGGAAGGCTCGCTGTACGTGTGGACCCAAAAGGCCCTGGGTCCGTTCTGGGGATTCTTCGCCGGGTTCGTCGCGTGGTGGCCGGGTGTCCTGGTCATGATCCTGGCGGGGGCACTTGTGGTGTCGCTGTCGCAGGCGATTGATCCCGACCTCTTCACCAGGCCATGGCAGCAAGGGCTCATCGTTCTGGCCGTGCTGTGGTTCTCCTGCCTTCTCGGGACACTGCGCTTCCGGCTGACTCAGAACTACGTGAATGTCCAGTTCCTGCTCTACTCCTTCTGCCTGATCATGATCGGGATCTCCGGCTTCGTCTGGCTGGCCAACGGGCACCACGCCGCCAACTCCTTTGCCTTCCATGCCTCTGCCCTGAGCGGATGGGGCCAATGGACGTTCTTCTCGACCGTCGTTCTCGCGCTCCTCGGCATCGAGGTTCCCTTGAACATGGGTGCCGAGATCAAGAGCGAGAAGTCCATCAAGCGGTACCTGTTCTGGGGCTGCCTGGTCGTGATCGTCGCCTACCTGTGGGCTACCTGGTCCAACATGGTGGTCGTCCCGGTTGCCGACAACAACGCCACCTACGGCATTGTCCAGACCGTGCAAATCGCGCTCAGTCACACGCTCGGCTCGTGGGTGGCGTTCATCCTCGTGCTCATCTTCATCTCCGACACCGTCGTGTATAACTACTCGTTCGCGCGCCTCATGTTCGTGTCGGGCCTGGAGCGGCGCCTTCCGCACCAGTTTGGGCGGGTGAACCAGAACAAGGTTCCCGCCAACGCCGTCCTCGCCCAGACCGTGATCGCCTCGGTCGCCACCGCGATCATCTATTTCCCGATCCAGTCAGCCAGCTCGAACTACTCCACCAAGGTCTACCTGGTGCTGCTAGCCGCAGTAACGGTGGTGTGGTGCACGTCGATGGTGCTGCTGTTCGCCGACGTGTTCTTTGTCCGGCGTTCGTTCCCCGGGAGATTCAAGGAAGTCCAGCGCACCCCGTGGGCCGTGCTGGCCGTGTCCGGGGTTGTCGGCATCATCGCCGACGCGGCAGCTGTCTTTCTACTGTTCTGGGCCCCCTGGGCGCCCATCTTCACGAAGACCGGGTGGGGTCTCGCCGTCGGGGCGATCGCGGTATTGTCGATCGGCGTCGGGCTCGTCATCTACCTCATCTCGGAACGAGGCCGCGGGGCGCGTCTCCGCGGGGCGACACCCACGGCGGAGACTGGGCCGGCCTAAGCCGGCCGGCTCGCCGAGGAGAACCTCCCGGGGCTTGTGCTCTCGATCTGCGGCCGGTCCAGTGGGGTTCACCGGCGGTCGGCGGCCTGCAGGTCCAGCGCCCGTTTCCCGGCGTCGCTGCGGCGGATCTCGGCGCGCTCGGCCCTGGTCCGGAAGGTCACCCGGGTGCGGTCGGCGCGGAAGAGGTCGAGGGAGTGCTCGAACGGCACCCCGTCTGCGGTTGAGGACGTGCGGGTGACGGCCAGCAACGGCGCCCCGGCACCGATGCCGAGCAGCGCGGCATCTTCGGGGCTGGCCTCCACGACCTCGAGGTGCTCGATCACATCTTCCGGCCTTATCCCGTAATGCGAGTCGAGCAGCTCATAGAGACTGCCCCCGAGCGGCAGCTCGAGGAGCCCGGGGAAGAGCCCGGCAGGCAGCTGTGCCCGTTCCAGCGACAGCGGGACCCGGTCGGCCAGCCGGATCCTGACCAGGTCGAAGACCAGGCCACCGACCGGAAGCGCCAGCTCGGCGGCGGCGAGTTCGTCGGCCCCGGCCATCGTCGCTGACAGCACTTGGGTCCCGGCAACGTACCCCTGCCGGCGCAGGTACTCGGGCAGGCCCACGATCAGCGACAGGTCGCGGTCCACCTTGGCATGCGCCGCGACGAACGTGCCGCCGGCCCGGCCGGGCACCCGGCGCAGCACCCCGGCCTGTGCGAGCATGGCGAGCGCCTGGCGGAGGGTGGATCGGCTGACGGACAGCCGCGCCGCCAGCTCCCGCTCGGTTCCGACCCGGTCCCCGGGCCGCAGCGTCTGGTTCCCGATCAGGTCGAGGATCCGGCGGCGGGCGTCTTCGACAAGCCCTCGCTCGGCAGCGGCGGCACTCTCGGTGGCGTCGGTCAGCTCGTGCGTCATCCCGTGGCCTCCAGGAGCTTCCGGCAGCTGTGCCCCCGGGCCAACTTCCGGAAGCTGTGCCCGCCCGCGGGGGGCTCCTGGGTCACACCATCGCCTCCAGCGATTCCGGAATCGTCTGCCCGCCGTCGATGATAAGCGTCTGACCAGTGATGTAGCCGGCCTGCTCACTGGCAAAAAACAGCACTGCGCTTGCGATGTCGGCCACGCTACCCAGCCGTTTGAGAGGAATAGAGGCTGCCATGGTCTGCTCATAATCCTCGCCCAGATCGGCGAGGCCTTCCGTGATGATGTTGCCAGGCATGACCGCGTTGATTGTCACGCTGGCGGGCGCAAGCTCGAGCGCGGCCGACCGTATGAACCCAAGCTGGCCGGCCTTGCTCGCGCCGTAATGCGCCCACCCGGCGTAACCGGTCACGGGCCCTGTGATCGATGAAGTCACGACCACGCGTCCGCGGCCGGATCGGCTGAGCGCGTCCAGCGCCGCCTGCACTGCGAACACCGTACCCTTGAGATTGATCCCGAGCACCTCCTCGAGTTGCCCGGGCGTCATCTCCGCCAGGCTGGCCGAGGGGAACACCCCAGCGTTGCAGCAGAGCACATCGAGCCCGCCGTTCCCCTCGATTGTGGCGGCCACCATCTGCGCGCAGTCCGCGGGATTGGCGACGTCAGCCTGGATATAGCGGGCCATCCCGCCCGCGGCGGCCAGCTCGGTGGCGGTGCTCTCACCGGCTTGGCGATCCCGCCCGGTGATCACCACTTGCGCTCCCTCCGCGGCGAACGCCGCTGCGATGCCCTTACCGATACCCCTGCTCCCGCCGGTGACCAGCACCGACCGGCCCTTCATCGAGCTGAACATGAATCATCTCCAGAGACTCCGGCAGCGCTGATCCGCTGCTAATCTTCGGACCGGATTGCGCTGGACGTGGCCGCCGCCAGGTAGCGCTCGGCCAGCTCACACGCGCCGTGGGTGAAGTCGGCGCCGAGTTCGCGCGCCGCGTCGGCAAAGGCATGAGAGCCCACCCAGGCGACCAGTTGCAACCGCCGCAGCAGTATGAACGTTGGGATCTCCGCGGCGTCCGCGGCGGGCAGTGTCAGCTCCCGCCGGTAGCCGCGGACCCACGCGGCGCACAGCGCGGGCACACGCGAGTCATGCTCGATGAAGCTGAGCGCCGCCCCCAGGTCAAACAGGAACCAGCCGAACCCGCAGTCGTCGAAGTCGATCACTTGTATGTCCGGGCCATTGACCAGCAGATTGGCCAGCCGCATGTCGGCGTGGATGAGCCCGAACCGCTCCGGCCCGGTGCCGAAGCGTCGCAGCCGCTCGCCGATCCGTACGGCGGCCCGGCTGAGCACCGCCGTTTCCTCTGCACCAACCCCGACGCCGTCCTGCCAGCGCCCCCACCGCGGCGTCGCGCCTATGCAGCAGTCGAAGTCCCAGCGAAATCGGTTGAACCAGGCCGGCCGCTGCCAGCCTCGGGCGTGCCGGTGCATTCGGGCGCTGATCCCGCCGAGCAGCTCGAACTTCCCCTCCAGCTCGTCGGAAGCTGGCTCGCCGCCTGGCAGGAACTCAAACAGCACGCACTGCCGGGTGCGCTGCCCGATCTCGGTGTCGACGATCTCCCGGCCATCGACGGCGCGGAACACTGCGGGCGTGAGCAGCCCCTCGTCCCGGCGCAGCGCCTGTAGCCAGGCGAGCTCGGAAGCCACCCCGCGGGGCGGGTGATAGCCAGTCCGGTGCACCCGGAGTGCCGCGATGCGGCCATCGGCCGGATCCTCAACCCGGTAGGTGGCGTTCTCGGACAAGCTCAGCAGCGACAGCCGCGCCTGGGGCGAGAAGCCGAACGGCCGAAGCGCGGCGCGCGCGTGGGGGTCGTAGCCAGCCAGAACGCTGGCCTGTGGGTCTCCTGCTGTGGCCGGCCCTTCGGCGGAGCCCGGCTCGCCCGGCCCGGGCTGTGCGGGGATGCGGCCTTGCTCCGGGGTTCGCGGCGCGTTCACTGGTCGCGTCCCTTGATGCGGCCCAGCGTGGCGGCGATGGCCTCGGCCGCATGCCGTGCCCCGCCGCTGCTCCCCGCGATGTACAGCCGCCCGGATGCACCGATCATGCTGACGTCGACCAATGTGTTCTCCGGCGCTGCCTTCTCGGCCTCGTTGGCCGCGACCGCGGCGAACAGCGCCGGCGCAACCTCGCACACCAGCAGCGACTGCCCGGGGAGCAGCATCGACGCCTGCCGCGACCGGTTGATGATCACCGCCTGCCGGTCGGTGACGTCGGAGATGATATCGCTGTAGAGCAGCCGGGGCCGGAGCTGGTCGGCGGGACGGCGGCCGAGCCCGTCGAGGATCGCCTGGCCGGCCCGGGCCACCTGCTCACCGGAGCGGGAGTGCACCTCCAGCACGCCGAAGTGCCGCTCGACGAACAGGATCCCGGGCTCGACCGGTTCGGCGCGCAGTGCGAGGTCGGTGACCCGTTCGATCGCCAGCCCGGGCGCCACCTCGACGATCAGCGCATGATCACCTTCGGTGGGCGGGTAGCCCCGGGCCCGGGTCGGGGTTCCGAGGTAGGCGGCGAACTGCCGTTGCAGCCCGCCGATCGGCAGGTAGACCCGCAGCTCCGCTGCTGGGGCCGCGGTAGCGGTCACGGCGCCATCTGGGCTCAGTCGGAGACCACGAAATGCTTGCCGAGCTCGCCATGCGGGCGTGGGATCACGTGCACCGAGATCAGCTCTCCGACGCTGGAGGCGGTTTCCGCGCCGGCCTCGGTGGCCGCCTTGACCGCCCCGACGTCGCCGTTGATGATGACGGCCACCAGTCCGTCGCCGACCTCCTGCCGCCCGACGATCGTGACGTTGGCGGCCTTGACCATCGCGTCGGCGGCGGCCAGCGCGGCCACGTAGCCCTTGGTTTCGATCATGCCGAGCGCGTTCTGTGCCATGTGGGTCTTCCTCTCGGTAATGGCCGGGCGTCGCGGCGGCTTGGCCCGGCTGCCGTCCGGCTGGTGTGGTTACCTGCTGGTCTTTGGTCTTCCGGAGTGGCGGGGGCCTCGGGGCTGACCTACCCTCTCCGGCCGGGGCCTGGTGGCACGGTCAGCCGGCGGGCCAGCCGTCGGCTCGTCGATCGAGCCGACGATCAGCGCATCGACCGGCGGCCGGTCCGGCAGCCAGCCGGACGCAACCGATCCCTGCGCGATCAGCACCCGCTCGCCGTGGCCGCTGCCGAGGACGTCGAAGGCGACGAGCCGGTCGCCGGAGCCCTCGACCTCGACCTCGAGGAACGCGCCGTTGGGCAGGCCGTCGATTCGCTTGGTCGCCCAGACGTGGCCGACCACCGTTGCCTGCAGCATCACCCCTCCTCGTCCCGCTCGATCGCAACCCCGAGCGCCCGGGCGGCATCCCGGGCCAGCGGGGTCAGCACGGCGCGCCGGCCGAGCACCAGGCGCGCGTGATCCCGGGCGGCTGCCCGAACTGACCGCTCGGTCACAGCGCCCTTGTCCAGCCGGTGTACGGCCGCTTCCGCCGCGCCCAGCGGGGGCTCGAGCCGGAACCGGAGCCGTCCGTTAAGAATGTCCTGGCGCCGGGCCGGGTCGGCAGCCAGCTCAACCAGGCGCAGCACGAAGGATCGCAGGTCCTCGTCGGTGTGCAGCCTTACGGTCTGGTCGCGGGGCACGGGCGTCACGGTCTGCCCGCGGGGCACGGGGATCGGCAGGCCGTTGCCGTCGCGGGGCTGCCCGCCTGGTCGGTGGGGGCTCGCCGACCGGTCCGAGGGCACGCTTGACACCTCTGGCTTGTCAGGCCGGTCGGCGAGCACCTCGGCGAGCACCTCGCGCACGATCGTGCGCAGCTCTGCGGAGCTGGGCAGGCCATCGAGCCGGTCGGGCTGCATCTCGCTCACCCCGGCTCGCCCAGGATGCTGGTGACCGCATCGGCGGCCTGCCGCACGTCGTCTTCCAGGCCGGAGAGGTAGACCCGTCCGGTCGCGCCGATCATCCGGTAGTCGACGAGTTTGATCCGGGC
>DASYQM010000389.1:0-12586 GCA_036005525.1 Streptosporangiaceae bacterium | reverse complement strand
CACGGCCTGCAGCCGGTTGGACGCGGTCTCGTCGGGGCCGAACAGCCGGAACGTGGCCGGGTTGCGGGCGATCACGTCCCGCAGCCAGCCCCCGAGCACGGCAGTGGCCTGGGTCGCTCCGGTGCCCGGGTGGCTGACCTGCACCGCGTAGTCACGGAAATCGGGCAGGTCGAGGTCGCGCAGCAGGAGGCCGCCGTTGGCGTGCGGGTTGTCGCTCATCCGGCGGTGGCCGTGCGGGGCGAGGGCGGCCAGCTCGCTCACCAGCGCACCGTCGGCGTCGAACAGCTCGTCGGGCCGGTAGCTGCGCAGCCATTCCTCCAGCAGGGCCAGGTGCGCGGGATTGGCGCGGACATCGGCGACCGGCACCTGGTGGGCACGGAAGGTCCCCTCCACCGGCACGCCGTCTACGGTCTTCGGGCCGGTCCACCCCTTCGGTGTCGCCAGCACGATCGCCGGCCAGCGGGGCCGGGTCAGGTCTCCGTCCTGCCTGGCCCGCCGCTGAATGGACTGGATCTCTTCCACCACCTCGTCGAGGGTGGCGGCCAGCTGACGGTGCACTGGTTCGGGCTCGTCGCCGGCCACCGTGTGCACCCGGTACCCGTAGCCCTCCAGCAGGGCGGTGAGCTCGCCGTCGGGTATCCGGGCGAGCACCGTCGGGTTCGCGATCTTGTAGCCGTTCAGGTGCAGGATCGGCAGCACGGCGCCGTCGGTGGACGGGTTGAGGAACTTGTTCGAGTGCCAGCTGGCCGCCAGCGGCCCGGTTTCCGCCTCACCGTCGCCGATCACGCACACGGCGATCAGGCCCGGGTTGTCGAACACCGCGCCGCAGGCATGGGCCAGCGAGTAGCCCAGTTCGCCGCCCTCGTGGATCGAGCCGGGAACCTCCGGGGTGGCGTGGCTCCCGATGCCGCCCGGGAAGGAGAATTGCCGCATCAGCGCGGCCAGGCCGGCGGTGTTGCGGGCGATGTTCGGGTAGCGCTCGGTGTAGGTGCCCTCCAGGTAGGCGTTGGCCACCAGGCCCGGCCCGCCGTGGCCGGGGCCCGCGATGTAGATCATGTCCAGGTCCCAGCTGCGGATCACCCGGTTGAGGTGGGCGTAGAGGAGGTTGAGGCCCGGTGTGGTCCCCCAGTGGCCCAGCAGCCGCGGCTTGATGTCCTCCGGCCGGAGCGGCTGCTTCAGCAGCGGGTTGGCCATCAGGTAGATCTGGCCGGCGGACAGGTAGTTGGCCGCGCGCCAGTAGCCGTCCAGCGACCGCAGCTCGGTCTCGGTCAGGCCCGGCCTGGTGGTGGTCATTGGAGCGTGCCCTCCCTGTCTGGCGGCATCGTGGGCGCGGCCGGCGGCGGCAGCCGAAGCTGGCGCAGGAACGGGTCGGCCGCCCGGTGGCTGGTGACCCGCACCCGCGCGTCCACCGCGAACGCGCCGTCGGGGCGGGCGATGACCGGGTTGAGGTCGAGCTCGGCGACCTGCGGCAGGTCGGTGGCGAGCCGGGAGACGCGCAGCAGCGTATCGCGGAGCGCCCCGATGTCGGCGGCCGGTCGGCCCTGCTGGCCGAGCAGGAGAGGCGCGGCGCGGACCGCCTGGATGAGGTCGTCGGCGTCGGCGTCGGTCAGCGGTGCGAGCCGTGCGGCGTGGTCGCCATGCACGTCCGTGGCGACGCCGCCCAGGCCGAACACCACCAGCGGGCCGAACACCGGTTCCTGCACCACCCCGACGATGACCTCGGTGCCACCGGCGATCATGGGCTGCACCAGAACCCCGGCCAGGCGGTCGCCGAACCTGCCTTCCAGCCGCCGCAAGGCGCGGCGCACCTCGGCCGGCCCATGCAAGCCAAGCTCGACCGCACCCGCGTCGCTCTTGTGCACCAGCCCGGGCACCTCGGCTTTGAGCGCCACGTGGCCGCCGAGCGCGGCGGCGGCTTCGGCCGCCGTCGCGGCGCCGGTGGCGAACCGGGCGTCCACCACCGGCACCCCGTAGCAGCGGAGCAGTTCGCCGGCGTCGGCCGCCGGCAGCCAGCCGCCGCCGGGCGTGCGCCCGAGGAACGCGCCGACCAGCGCCCGGGCGTCGCCCGGCCGGACGCCGGTGAGCTCGGGCACGGCGCCAGGCGGGCGGGACCGCCACGCGCTGTACCTGGCCGCCCGGGCAAGGGCGCCCGCGGCCGCCTCCGGGTAGGCATAGGCCGGGACGGCGGGACCGCCATCCCCGGCGGGCAGCACCGTGACGGTTTCGCTCTGGCCGAGGATGACCGCCGCGAGCGGGACCGGCAGCCGCACCGCACGGAGCACCGGCACCAGGTCGCTGGCCGCGGTGGGGACCACCAGCGCGATCACCGCGTCCGGCTCGCCTTCTCCCACCATAAGCAGGCAGTCGCGGAACTGCTCGGCGCTGACCGCGGCGGTGGTGTCCACCGGCCCGGTCACCACGGCCCCGTTCGGCAGCAGCCGCCGCAGCCGTGCCTGGACTCGCGCCGCGACCGGGGTGACGCCCAGGCCAGCCTCCGCGCAGGCGTCCGCGGCCAGCACCCCGGCGCCACCCGCGTTGGCGACGATGGCGACCTTGTGGCCCGCCGGCACCGGCTGGCTCGCGAGCAGGACCGCCGTGTCGAGAAGCTCGCCCAGGCTGGTGGTGGCGATGATGCCGGCCTGCTCGAACAGGGCCTGGCGGGTGATCAGCGGGGCGGCTGCCGCGGCCGTGTGCGAGGCCGCCGCGCGCTGGCCGGGCGCGGACCTGCCCGCGTGCACGGTGAGCACCGGCATGTGCGCGCTGACCCGGCGGGCCGTGCGGGCGAACTTGCGGGGGCTGCCGAAGGACTCCAGGTACATGACGGCGAGCCTGGTGAGCCCGTCTTGCTCCCACCACATCAGCAGGTCGCTTCCTGACACGTCCATCTTGTCGCCCACCGAGACGAACGAGGAGATCCCGATGCCGAGCCGGGTGAGGTACTCCAGCATGGCGACGCCCAGCCCGCCGGACTGCGCCACCAGCCCGGCGACGCCGGGGGCTGGGTGGCGCGTGGCGAAGGTGGCGTCCAGTCCCAGGCGCGGCACCGCTACGCCGAAGCAGTTCGGGCCCACCAGGCGCATCCCGTACCGCCGGCAGGTCGCCAGCAGGCGGTTGTCCCTGGTGGCGCCCAGGCTGGCGGTGACCACGACCAGCGACCGGACCCCCCACTTCCCGCATTCCCTGGCCACCTTGATCACCCAGGCCGGCGGCACCGCCACCACCGCCAGGTCGGGCACCACCGGCAGGTCGGAGACCGATGGCAGGCATGGCACACCATCGATCTCCCTCGCGTGCGGGTTCACCGCGAACAGCGCGCCTTCAAAGCCTGCATCACGAATGTTGAGCAGGATCGTCCGACCGATGGACGTTGGGTGACGGCCGGCCCCCACGACCGCGACCGACCGGGGGGCCAGCAGCGGGGCGAGGCTCGCCACGTCCGCCCGCTGCTCCCGGCCCGCCACCGCGTCCAGGTAGGCGCTGTCCTCGCCCAGCGCCGCCTCCCGGGGGATCGGCATGGTGAGCTCGATCACGTTGTCGACCAGGCGCCGGCGGACGCACAGCCCGGCGTCGGCGAAGACCCGCAGCATGGCCACGTTCTCGGGGAGGGTCGTCGCCGTGAAGGCCTGCACCCGCTGGGCCCGGCCGACCGATACCAGGTGCTCGAGCAGCAGGGTGGCGATCCCCCGTCCGTGCATGTCGTCGGCGACGGCGAAGGCCACCTCGGCCACGCCCGGCGTCTCGGAGCGCTCGTAGCTGGCCAGGCCGACGAGCTGGGTCCCGAGCAGCGCGAGCAGGGCGGCATGATCGGCGTCGGCCGGTCGGCAGACCCGCCGTGCCTCCTGCTCACCCGCCCGCTTGCTCGTGCTGAAGAAGCGCAGGTAGCGGTTGCCCGGGGACATGGCCTGGTGGAAGCGCGTCACCGCGTCGGTGTCGTCGGGGCCGGGCGGCCGGATCTCGACGGTCGCCCCGTCGGCGAGCAGCGCATAGGAACGCCCGGCCACCGCCTCTGTGGTCATGTGGTCGCCTCTGCCTGTGGTCACGGCGTGCCGCACTGGGCACTGCTTCCAGGATGCCGGACGAGCCTGGAGACCGCCCCGATCGGGGTGAACTGCAGCCGCGAGCCGCAGCTCAGCGTTTGCGGTAGGTCGCGGTATAGGTGGTGTTCACCGCAGGGGCGGTGATGGTGTGGCTCTGCGGGCCGCCGTCGGACCACGACGCGAAGAAGTAGGTGGACCTCTTGAACGTCTGCGGCGACGGGGCGCTGACCGAGTTCGCCGAGCCGACCACGACCGTCACGGAGAACGGCGTCGTGCGCGGCGCCTCGTTCACCACCATGTCGCTGAGGACCAGGCCGCCCGGGTTGGTCTTAAACGTCAGCACCACCGTCTTCGGGTCCAGCCGGACGCTCGCCGTCGAGGCAAGCCCACCCGAGTCGGTCGCGGTCAGCCGCACTTCGAGCCAGCACGGGTATTCGTGATCCGGCGCGGTGAACGACCCGCTGGAGACACCGGCTTTGGTCTCGATCATGTGCGTGTGGCAGTCGGTCGGCGTGAAGCAGTGATGCAGGATGAGCGACCAGCTCAGCGCCGACGTCGGGAGCGTCCCGTCCTGCGGATCGGTGGCGTGGCCGGAGAAGTTGATCGTGTCGCCGACCTTCCAGGTCAGGCTCGACGCGGGCGAGTCGATGGTGGCGACCGGCGCGGTATTGCCGGCCGTGACGGTGACCGACGCCGTGTCGGTGGCGCCCTGGTCGTCGGTGACCCGCAGGCTCGGGTGATACACGCCCGCCGTGGTGTAGGTGTTGGACGCGGTCGGGCCCGTCGCATCGCCGAAGGTTCCGTCGCCGTTGAGGTCCCACGAGTAGCTCAGCGGCTTGCCCTCCGGGTCGGACGAGCCGGTGCTACCAAAGCTGACCGTCAACGGGACGGGACCGCTGGTCGGGTTCGCCGAGATGACCGCGGTTGGCGGCTGGTTGGCGGCCGTGTAGGTGACGCGGTGAACGGTGCCATCGTCCATGTCGACGTAGAACAGGTCGCCGCCGGGGCCGATCTTCAGGTCGACGGGATGCCCAGCGGCGCCGCCCGCCGCGTCGACGCCGACGAACGATTGCAGCTTGGCCGGGTCGGGCAGCCCGTTCGTGCCGGGGAGCATCGCCCAGATCTCGTTGCGGGTGTGGTCGGCGAAGAACAGCGCGCCGTTGTACTGCGCCGGATACGACCCGCCCTGGTAGAACGCCACTCCGGTGACGGACGAGCCGCCCGTGTGGCAGCCGGTGTAGTTCACCACGCAGGCGCTGTGGTTGTAGGTGTAGTACGGGGCCATGACCGAACCAGGCGTCGAGTACAAAGACGAGCACAGGTTGAGGCCGGCTCCCTGGTAACCGCCTTGCGGTGACGCTCCCTCGTAACACGGCCAGCCGAAGTTCGACGCGGTCGCACTCGCCGGCGTCACGACGCGGTCGATCTCCTCCCAGGTGTTCCAGCCGACGTCGCCGATCCACAGTTCGTCGGTGCCCGGGCGCTGGGTGATGCGGAACGGGTTGCGCAGCCCGTAGGCCACGATGCGCCGCGCGTTGGCATCCGGTGAGGAGAAGAACGGGTTGCCGGGCACGCCCGCGCCGGTGGCGGGATCGATCCGCAGGACTGCGCCGTCGAGGGTTGCCGGACCGTCGGCACGACGGACACTCTGGCTGCGCAATGCGCCACCCTCCGCGCCGGGCGGGCTCAGCGCGGTACCCACCGCGCCGGGCGGATCGCCACAGGGGTTTGCCTGGTCGCCGGCGTAAGTCGCGCCGTACTGCCCATAGTCAACGTTGTTGAAGCTGGCGCCATCGCCGCCACTGACGTACAGGTACCCGTCGCGGCCGAACAACAGCGTGCCGATCGAGTGGCTCGGGAACTGCTGGCACCAGTTGTTGATGAGCACCTGCTCGCTGCCGGTCATGACGTTCCCACTGATCTGCAGCCGCGACACGCGCGCCGACACGAGGCAGCCGTCGGTGGTCGGGCCCGGCGGTGTCGGGCAGGCGTCGTTCCACACCGGTGCCGTGCCGCCGATCGGGGCGTCATACGCGTACAGCACGTAGACGTAAGGGTCGGTGGGGAAGTTGGGGGGGAGCGCCAGGCCGAGCAGGCCGCGGTCCCAGTAATCGTCGACCTTGCCCGACAGGTCGGCAAAGGTGACCGGATTCGTGTCGGTCAGGCTCTGGAAGACCTTGATCACGCCGTTCTTCTGGCCGACGAAGATTCGCCCGTCGGGTGCGAATTGCAGCACCGTCGGGTTGGTCAGCCCGCTCAGCACGACGGAGTCGCGGAACCCGGTGGGCAACGTGGACGCCTCCGCCGGGCTCGGTCCGGCCTGTGTGACGAGCGCGGCGCCCAGGACTACCGCCGCTGTGCTGATCAGCCCGCGCCAACGCGCGGCAACCTTAACCTGGCCCATGCCGCCCCCAGCGGTCCGCTCCCAGTGCGCGGCGCTGCCGCCGCTGCGCCTCGTATTCTGCTCGCCAGACAGCCTCCGGTCAGGGCATTCGACAATTTCCTCTGATCGGCTACCGGCGGTAACCCTGGCAGCTGGCTTGGTGACGAGCACAGGCCCCAGGGGCTCACCCGGCTGGGGTGGCGTGCGGGCGGTGCCACCCGGCGCACAATAATCCACGGCGGCTCGGTGGAGGCCTGGTCATGAAACCAGTAGATCGGCGCTTGCTGCGGCACGCGCGGGCCGCGCGCGGCTACCTGGCCGTCGTGGTGGTGCTCGGCCTGGTGCTGACCGCCCTCGTGCTCGCGCAGGCACAGCTTCTCGCCCGCGCGCTGGCGGCCGCCGCTCCGGGCGTCGGTGCGGTGGCGCTCTGGCCGGTGCTGGTGTCCCTGCTCGCGGTGGTGCTGGCTCGCTCGGTGACCGTCTACGGCGGGGAGGTGGCCGCGCTTCGCGCGTCGGCATCGGTCAAGAGCCAGCTGCGCCGGCGTCTCGCGGCCCAGGTGCTGCGCCTCGGCCCGGCCTGGCTCGGCGGCCAGCGGACCGGTGAGATCGCCACCCTGGCGACGCGGGGCCTGGACGCCCTCGATCCCTACTTCGCCCGCTACCTGCCGCAGCTGGTGCTGGCCTGCCTGGTGCCACTGGCCGTGGCCGTGCGGGTGGCACTGGCGGACTGGATCTCGGCCCTGATCATCGTGGTGACGCTGCCGCTCATCCCCGTGTTCACCGTGCTGGTGGGCCTGCCCGCGCGCGCCCGCGCCCGGCGGCAGTGGCTGTTGCTGGCCCGGCTGGGCGGTCACTTCCTCGACGTGGTCGAGGGCCTGACCACGCTTAAGGTGTTCGGCCGCGCCCGGCCGCAGGCCGAGGTGATCGGGCGGGTGACCGACGAGCATCGCACTGCCACCATGTCCGTGCTCCGGGTGGCCTTCCTGTCCGCGCTGGTGCTTGAGCTCACCGCCGCGCTGGCAACCGCCCTGGTCGCGGTCGAGGTGGGCCTGCGCCTGCTTGGCGGGCACATCGGGTATGAGGCGGCGCTGCTGGTCCTGCTGCTGACCCCCGAGGCGTTCCTGCCGCTGCGCGCGGTGGCCATGCACTTCCACGCCAGCATGGAGGGGATGGCCGCGGCCGGCCGCGTCTGCGACCTGCTGGACATCAAGCCTCCCCGGACCGGAGCGGGACCGGCCGCGTCCGCCGCGGTCGACCTCGGCCGCCAGGCCATCACCCTGGACGGCGTGTGCCTGTCCTACCCCGGCCGCGACCGGCCGGCGCTGGACGGGGTGTCGCTGACCATCACGCCGGGCGAGCGGATCGCCGTGGCCGGCGCGAGTGGGGCCGGCAAGAGCTCGCTGCTGGCGTTGCTGCTGCGGTTCGTCGAGCCAAGCGGTGGCCGGATCGAGGCCGGTGGCCTCCCGCTCGACTCGATCGCCATGGACGCCTGGCGGCGGCAGATCGCCTGGGTTCCCCAGCACCCGGCGCTGATGTCGGGGAGCGTGGCGGCGAACATCGCGCTGGGACAGGCCGGTGCGAGCAGGGACGCGATCGCGTTCGCGGCGGGCCTGGCTGGCGCGGACGAGTTCATCCGGGCGCTGCCGCACGGCTACGACACCCTGCTCGGGGAACGCGGCCTGCGGCTGTCGGCGGGGCAGCGGCAGCGGATCGCGCTGGCCCGGGCGTTCCTGCGGGACGCGCCGCTGCTCCTGCTCGACGAGCCGGCCGCCCACCTGGATCCGGTCACCGCCGGGCAGATCCTCGGCGCTGTCGAGCGCCTCATGGCCGGGCGAACGGCGATCCTGGTGAGCCACGGCATCCGCTGGCCGGGCGGTGCGGACCGGACGCTGACCCTGGACGGCGGCCGGATGGTGCTGGCGGCCGGCTGCCTGCCGGCCCTGGAGGTGACCCGGTGAACGGTAGCCGGATGGCCGGGCGGCCGGCTGCGCGTCCGGGTGCGCGTCCGCTGCTGCGGCTGCTGCCCCTGGCGCGGCACCTGCGGGGCAGGTGGCTGCTGGCGGTGCTCGCATCCGCCGCGGCCACGGGCTGTGGGGTCGCCCTGCTCGGTGTCTCCGGGTTCCTGCTGGCCCGGGCGTCACAGCACCCGCCGATCGTCGCGATCTCCGCCGCCGTGGTCGCGGTGCGCGCCTTCAGCGTGGGGCGCGGGGTCTTCCGCTATGCCGAACGACTTGCCTCCCACGACGTCGCATTCCGGGTCCTGGCAAGGCTGCGGGTGCGGGTGTACCGGCGGCTGGAGCGGCTCGCACCGGCCGGGCTGCACGAATTCCGTTCCGGGGACCTGCTCGCCCGGCTGGTCAGTGACGTCGACGCCACCCAGGAGCTGTTCCTGCGCGGGGCCGGGCCGCCGCTCGCGGCCGCGGTGGTCGGGGCCGGCGCGGCGGCGGCGGTCTGGCTGCTGGTGGCGGCCCCAGCCGGGATCATACTCGCGGCCGGGATGACGGCCGGGGGACTGCTGGTGCCCTGGCTTGCCTTTGCCCGCGGCCGCCGGGCCGGGCGCCGCACCGCCGGTGCCCGCGGCGGGTTCAGTGCCAGCCTCACCGACGTGCTGGCGGGGGCGGCCGACCTGCACGCGTTCGGCGCCTGCGAACCTGCCCTGGCTGGCCTGGTGGCCGCCGACCGCGACCTGACCAGGCTGGCCCGCACATCCGGCTCGGGGGAGGGCCTGGGGGCCGGGCTGGGGGCCGCCGTCGCCGGCGTCACGGTCTGGGCCGTGCTGCTGCTCGGGGTGGCCGCCGTGGCGGCCGGGCCGCTGGGCCGGGTGCCGCTCGCCGCCGCGGTCCTGACGGCGCTGGCCGCCTTCGAGGCCGTCGCCCCGCTGCCCAGCGCCGCCCTATCGCTTGGCCAGGCCCGGGCGGCCGCGGGGCGGGTGGCGGCCGTCCTCGACACGCCGGAGCCGGTGACCGACCCGGCCGACCCGCTACCGCTGCCCACCGGGCCGCTGCGGGTGGCGCTGCGGCGGGCGCGGGTGCGGTACCACCCGGCGGAGCCGTTCGCCCTCGACGGGATCGACCTCGATCTGTGGGCCGGCCGGCGGGTCGCCCTGATCGGTCCCAGCGGCGCCGGCAAGTCGACCGTGGCCGGGCTGCTGCTGCGGTTCTGTGAACTCTCCGGCGGCAGTGCCACGCTGGGCGGTGCCGACCTCGTCCGGTACCGTGCCGACGACGTCCGCACAGTGATCGGCGGCTGCCCGCAGGATCCCCACATCTTCGACGCCACGATCCGAGAGAACATCCAGCTGGCCCGCCCGGGGGCGAGCGAGCGGGAACTGGCGGACGCCGCCGCGGCGGCGAGGCTGCTGCCCTGGATCCAGGGGCTGCCGCACGGCTGGGACACACCCGTCGGTGCGCACGGCGCGGCCGTCTCCGGCGGTGAGCGGCAGCGGATCGCGCTGGCGCGGGCGCTGCTCGCCGATCCGGAGCTGCTGATCCTCGACGAGCCGACCGCGCACCTCGACCCGGCGACGGGGAGGGCGCTGACGGCGGACCTGCTTGCCGTGACCCGGGGCCGGGCCACCCTGCTCATCACCCATGAGCTGGACGGCCTGGAGCAGGTGGACGAGATCGTCGTGCTCGATGGGGGCCGGGTGAGCGAACGCGGCACACACCGCCAGCTGCTGGAGACCGACGGGCTCTACCGCGAGATGTGGCTGGCCAGCCATCGCGCCGCCGCACAGCGGGCACCATAGAGGTTGAGACATCGGCGGAGGTGGCAGCATGACTGGAGTCGCGGCGCCGGCGCTGGCCGGCCATCGGTTCCTCCGCGGCATGCCCGCTCAGCACCTGGCCTACCTGGCCGAAGTGACCTCCCTGGTCACCGTCCCCGCACGGCAGCGGCTTTTCGAGGCCGGGGAGGTGGCCCATCACTGCTGGCTGATCCGGGCGGGCCAGGTCGAGGTCGACATGCGGGTGCCCGGAGCCGGCCGGGTCGTCATCCAGGCCCTCGGGCGGGGCGAGATGCTCGGCGTGTCGTGGTTCTTCCCGCCGTTCCAGTGGCAGTTCGGGGCCGTGACCGGCCAGCCGACCGAGCTGTTCGAACTCGACGCCGCGGCCGTGCGCGGGCGCTGCGAAACCGATCCCGATTTCGGGTACGAGTTCACCCGCCGGATGATCGTGGTCGTGGCCACGCGCCTGCACGCGACCAGGATCCAGCTGCTGGAGGGATTCACCGGCCGCGACCCGCGCGGCCAGTAGCCGCGCGGTCGTCGGCGGCCGTGGCAGCGCCACCCTCCGCGCCTGCCTGCGCCGGTTCCCAGCGGCGCCAGATGAGGCGGTGCACCGGGATCCAGCGGGGGATGTCGCGCAGGCCGGGGATGAACGGCACGGCCAGCAGCAGGATCGTGGCCAGGCCGGTCAGGTAGACCGCGATCATGTCCACGTTGGCGGAGGCGGAGAAGCCGGGGACGTAGTGCCACAGCGTGTACAGCCAGAGCCAGGGCTGGCCGGGGTAGCTGCCGGTCTCGTTCATGACACCCCACTGGTCACCCGAGAGGTTCATGGAGGTGGCCTTGTCCTCGAAGTAAGTGCCATCCCCCAGGAACAGCAGCGGCTTGGTGAAGTTGGTGCCGTAGAACGACCGGTTCGCCAGCAGGTCGGCATCCAGCGCGCCGCTGCGCGCCATCGTGAGCTCGGCGGCGAGCATGGCGGGCACCGGGCCGTCGGCGGCGGCTGGGACGACGGGCGTGCCATTGACGAACTTCACATGGCTGACAGCCTTGAGATAGGCGTTGGCCCACGCCAGTTGCTGCGCCGCCGGGGCGGCGTTGTAGGTGGCCAGCGCCGTGGCGAGCAGGGGATTGGTCGGCGCCAGCTTGCCGAGCGGGCTGAGCACGAAGTCCTGTGCCGCTTTGATCGGCTGGGTGATGCCAGTTATCTTCGCGGGCGCGAAGCCCAGGCGCTGCACGCCGTCGGTGCCGTTGTTGTAGGGCGGCCCGTAGGTGGCGGTGCCGCTGGTGCCGTTGAGCTCGGTCGCCGCGGTGGTGAGGAAGTCGGCCGGGGCCGCCTTGGCCCAGCTCTGCACCGTGGCCGACGGGACGTCGGGGGAGGCCAGGAGCCAGGCCAGGGCCACCGTCAGCACCAGCACCACCAGCGTGGCGATCGCGCCTTCCTTGATGATGTCGTAGCGCCGGGTCGGGCCGCGCCACGGCGCGGCGTCGGCGACCCGCTGGGCCTGGCGGCGTTCGCGGCGGGTGCCGGGGCCGCCGAGGTGGGCCGGCAGCGGGTGGGCGACGCCGCGGACCCGCACCAGCAGGATGTGCGCCCCGGTGATCGCGACCAGCACGATCGGCACCAGCACCACGTGCCACAGCAGCATCTGGCCGAAGTTCATGACGTTCCAGAACGCGCCGACCCCGACGGGGTTGAAGGCGTCCTTTCCGGACGCGGAGATCCATTGCGAGTCGAAGTTCTGCTGCGACAAATACCCCGTGAAGCACTCCACGACCGAGGCCAGGAAGGCGATGACACCGGTGATCCAGGTCATTGCCCGCCGCCCCCGCCAGGCGGCCATCCAGAACTTCCCCCACAGGTGGATGACCAAGAAAGCCATGAACAGCTCGACGCTCCACAAATGGGTGCTGTTGAAGAAATGGCCCACCGGATTGGTGTGCCACCAGTCCACCCCGCCGATCGCCAGGGCGAAACCGGACACGATCGCAACCCCGAGCGCGGCAAGGCTGGCGACGCCGAACACATACACCCACGAGGCCACGTAGGCGGGCTGGCGGTCTGGCAGCAGCTTGCCCGGCGGCAGCAGGCGCAGCGCCCAGCGCCGCAGCCGGTACGTCCACATGCCAGCGTCCTCATCAGCGCCCAGGCCGGCGCGGGCCAGACGCGGCGAGCCCGCCAGCGTGCCTGGATCGGCTCCCGGGGGGAGGTCAGCCTCCGCCGGGTAGGTGCGGCCCCTGGGGAACGGCAGCAGCAGCGCGGCGCCGAAAATGACCACCATGATGGCGATGAGCGCGAGATTTGCCACCGACACGGTGAATATTGACCAATGCAGGTAGGTACCCGGCTGATCCAGGTTGATCACTCCAGGGCCGGCACCCGCCAGGCTGTGAATACTCATGTCCTGCTCCTGTGACAGCCGCCCGGCCGTGGCCTGCGGA
>DASYQM010000388.1:0-1561 GCA_036005525.1 Streptosporangiaceae bacterium | reverse complement strand
CGCCCTATCGGCATGAAACGCCGAGGTTAGGCACTCCCGCGTGGCCCTGCTGCATGGGTGGTGTTAGGACTGAGGGGGTAGCTGTTAGGGTTTCGTCAAGATCACTAAAACGCTGCTCCGGCCGGCAGCCAATTGACGGTGCCTGAACGGCGCGAGCGCACGCCACCGTTTGTGTCACTGACGGGCATCGCAGCGCATTTGCCTGGCCGCCTGGCCTGCACGAATGGTTCCCAGCGGGCCGGTGCCCGGTTCGCTGCTGCGGCCGCTCCACGACTCCGTCGCAAGCACCGGGCAAGCGCCAGGTGTATAAGCCGCTCATCCTTGGACAGCTTCTCTGGCACGGTTTAGGGTGATGCTTAGGGTGTGCCGGGAAGCCTGGTCGGCGATGTTTGTGATCTTCGGACTCGTGGACATGGGGATTCCCGGTGACTCTTAACAGCGCACCGCCAGACGGTTCATCTGGGGCAAACCCCGGCTCAGCCACAGTGATATCTCCTGCTCTGCCGAGCTGGCCGTGGCGGCGGGCGGCGCTGTTTCTCGCCGGCGCCACGCAGCTGATGACCATTCCGGCGCTGGTGGGCGCCGACCCCATCGCCGCGACCTGGTCGTCGCAGCTGCTGGCTGTCGCGCCTGCGCCGCTGGCAGCCGGTGAGGAACGGGCAGAGCAGTGTCTGGCGTTGACCGGCTGATCGTCGGGACAAGCGGCTCCCCGGGCAGCCTGCAGGCGCTGCGCTACGCGGAGGGCATGGCCCGCGCCCACGGCGCGGTCTTGATCCCGGTGCTGGCCTGGGAACTGCCCGGCGGTGAATACGGCGAGCGGGTCCATCCGTCAGGCGAACTGCGCGAGGTATGGCGTAACCTCGCCTGCCGACGGCTCCGGGACGCGCTCATCGCAGTGTGGGGTAAGGTTCCCGACGATCCGCTGCTGCAGCCACATGTAGAGCGGGGCCCGGCCGGCTGGGTGCTGGTGAACCTTGCCTGCCGCCCGGGCGATGTGCTGGTCGTGGGCGCCGGGCGGCGCGGCACGCTGGCCCGGATGGCCTTTTCCAAGGTGGGCCGCTATTGCTTGGCCCACGCTCGGTGCCCGGTCCTGGCCATACCGCCGCCCGACCTTGCCCGCGAACTCGCGCATAGCCGGCTGGCCTGGATGTTCTGGCACCGGCCACTGACTCCAGAGCAGATCCTTCGCGACCAGCCCAAGCCAGCCGCCTGAGGAAACCGCGGGCGCGCGCGGCGGCAAGGCCGGATGCGCGGATCGTTCCCGGCGCCGGGGAGGCGTCTGCCGGGGTTCTCGGTAGAGTGGCTTGCGGCGCGCCGGGAAGTCTGGTCGGCAAACGGCTCCTCGAAACCGGAGAGGCGGTGCCGGCGGCGTGCGCACTATTGAGATCGTCGTGCTGCTGGTCGCGCTGGCGACGGTGGGGGCGGCGTTCGCCAGACGGTTGCGGGTTCCCGCCCCTTCCCTGCTGGTGGCCGTCGGTCTGGCGGTGGGCCTGCTGCCCGGTGCACCGATTGTTCAGGTGCCGCCTGCGGTGGTCAGCCTGGTGGTGCTGCCGCCGTTGCT
>DASYQM010000387.1:0-2891 GCA_036005525.1 Streptosporangiaceae bacterium | reverse complement strand
CAGGTGCTGGACAAGATCCGCCTCGGCGACATGGTGGATGCCCTGCTGTACCTGGGACCGCACGACAGCCTGACACTGATCCCGCCACCTGCGAACACGGCACCCACGACAAATGAGAAGACCCGGTGACGACAGCCCAGGCGACGACGAGGCGGCCAGAAGGTGGCGGCAGGCGGCCAGGTGCCCAGCGCGGACAGTTCACACGGTGCCAGGTGGGCGCCTCACTCGCTGACGACCTGGCCGCCCAGCGCGCCCTCGGCAGCAGCCGCGTCGTCAGCGCAGATCACGGCGTAAAACTCCTCGTCGGAGATGCGAACCGGCAGGAGCAGGTCCACGTTGACACCGGCATCGGCGAGCTTGCGGAAGGTCGCCGCTCCGGCGCCGGGCAGGTTCTCCATCTTGACGGTGACCGCAGGCCGTATCAGATACTCGATGCCCGCGCTCCGCAATGCCGCCTGGGCGGAGGCCTCGTCATCAGCGATGAAGGCCACCACGCCGCTGTCGCCGTGCGTCGTGGCGCACAACAAAAGGTTGACGCCGCTGCTGGCCATTGCCTCGCACAGGCGGGCAAGCTCGCCAGTCTGATTGTCCAGTTCCACGGTGAACGCGCTCATCTGCAACCCCCCCTCCGCCACCATGGCCCGGCACTGCCACCAACCCTGAACCTACCGTGCCGACGAGCACAAGCACGACGGCCGCAGGCTCGGCGCGTTATTGGCTGGGCTTAGGGATCAGGCATTTGGCCTTGGGGTTCACGCCAACGTAATTGAGCGGGCCAGCCAGGATTGTCACGGCTATCGTCCCGCCCTGGGCACAGTTGGTGCTGGATCTGCTGTAGTAGCCGCGCTGCCCGGCGGCGATCGCCCCGATGATCAGCCACACGACCACTACGCCGGCGAGGATACGCACGTGTCACCTCCGGCAGGCGCCGAAGCGATAGCCATGAGGCCATCGCGATGTGCGCGACATCGTAGGGCCGGCCACCTGGGGTTGCCCGGCATATATCGTTCAGCTGCGCATTCGTTACCATTCACCGCTGACAGCCACCTCTTGGCCTGACCAGGACCGACGCGGTTGCGGCGCACAGCCATTTGCTGGGACCAGCAGCGCCGCCGTGCCCACGGCGAGCTGGACCCGCAGGTGTCCCCGTGTCCGAACCCCTTGCCGGCTCCGTGCGTGTCTGGCCACGACTGTCGGCACGCCGCGCGACACTGAGGTCGAGGCGTTCACTGAGGGAGGCGTCATGAGCGACCCCACGGCGAGCTTGCGCGACCGCACGAGCGTGCTCGGCGTGGCCCTGACGCAGTGGGCAGATCGGGGCACCGCACGGGACAAGGCGGCCGCCAGGCGGGCGGGCAGCACCGCGGTTGACGCGATCGACGCGCTGCTTCGTGACCTGTTCGTGTTGCGCGGGCGCCTCGTCCGGGAGATCCGCCAGGCCGACGATGCCGCGCGACCCCGAGTTGCCTGAGCTGGCCCGGGACGGGACCGGGCGTCTGCTGAGCCACCGTCGTGCGTGGAGCTGACCCGGGCGGCCGTCGGCCATGCCTCGCCGACCTTGCATTCACTGACCTGGCGCAATACCGCTACGTACGCCTCCCCACATGCCGGCTACCGTGGGGTTGCCCTTCAACCCTGCTACCGGAAGCACAGGGATGGAGGATCGATGAGTGATCTGCATAAGGATGTCTTCGCTATCTCCCCGGACATCCGCTATGTCGCGATCGCGCAAGGTCAGCAGGTACACATGCGGTCCCGGCCTGATCTGCACAACGCCTCCAGCAGCGACAGCGACCTGTACGAGGAGCTCCTGGTCAACCCCACCCTGCTCACCCTGGCCACCCAGCGCGGCAACATCGACTGCGGCGGGCTGCGATACCTGGTCATCGGCTACGGCCACTTCCATCAGCTGGTCGTCCCCGGCGCCGACGGGCATGTGTCGGTCGCCTTCGAGCTCGGCGCCAACCCCGTTGATTACCTCCAGGCGATCTTGGCTGTGCTGGCGCAGCACGGCCAGCCCGCAGCCTGAAGACCGGGCCGGGATTTGTGAACCGGAGATGATCGTCCCTGCGCATGCTCTCGGGCCTGCCTGGCATGCCGGACCGTTCGATGCAGGCACCGGGATACCCCCTTGCCGGCGTGAGGTGCGCCCAGGGGTTCCCGGTGCCGTGGCTGATGCCGCCACGGAATACCGGCATAAGCCTTTCGCCTGGCGGCGCACGATGAGCGCGCGGTCGTTGCTGGCCCGGCCGGCGTGAGTGCCCGGGCGCGCGTACGCACCTATCAGCGCCGTTAGGCGGGCGTGGCCGGGGCGGGCAGCGGGCCGGACTGGCCCATGGTGCCATACTGTCGGTCACGCCCAGTGCTCGGCGATCTGGCCCCGCTCGCTGATCCGGACGAGGTAGATGGCGTCCATCGCGACGGTCTTGCCGGTGGCGGCATGGCGGGGATGAAGCCGCCCCTGCCGGTGCCGCGGTAGGTGGCCCGGATCGCGGCCTTGTCGCCGCCGGCGACCATGTCGTGGATCTCGGCCCCATCCCGAGCGGCGTCGAAGAAGATGCGGTAGGACTCGATGACGCCAGCGCGGGGCGGTTATCCGGCCAGGGGGGCGGCGAAATCCTCCGGCCGCCAGTGACGACGCTGGGGCCGCAGCTCCCTGATCAGCTCGGGCGGTGGCACGGCCAGCACCGGGCAGCGCGCGTGAGCCAGGCAGTAGCGGGCGACCGAACCATGAACCGCGCAGCCCAGCCGGCTCCGCCCTCCGTAACCGACCACCAGCAGGTCATCGCGCCGATCGGCCAGCTCGACCAGCGCCGGGCCCGGCGGAGCCCGCACCACCAGCGGGCGGACCGCCACGCCGCCGGGCAGGCCGCCGAACGCCTGGTCAAAAG
>DASYQM010000386.1:0-3237 GCA_036005525.1 Streptosporangiaceae bacterium | reverse complement strand
GGACCCGCCGTTCAACCGGTGGGCCTTCCAGCATGTGCGGGAGCTGATCCCGACCGCCCGGATCCCCCGCGGGGACGGGCCGGCCTGGCCGCTGCCCCGGGCCGAACGCGACCTGGGCGGCATCCGGTTCGCCAGCGCGGGCCAGGAGCTGACGGTCGCCGACCTGCTCGCGCAGACCTGCACCGACGGGTTCCTGGTGCTGCACCGGGGGCGGGTCGTCACCGAGCAGTACTTCAACGGGATGGCACCGGACACCCCGCACCTGCTGATGTCGGTGTCCAAGTCGGTGACGTCGGCGGTGGCCGGTGTGCTGGCGGGCCGCGGCCGGCTTGACGTCTCAGCCCCGGTCACGGCCATCGTGCCGGAGCTGGCCGGGACCTCGTTCGACGGCGCCACCGTCCAGCAGCTGCTCGACATGCGGGCCGGCACCGCCTTCAACGAGGACTACGCCGACCGCGAGGCCGACGTGCGCACCTACGAGCGGGTGTACCTGTGGCGGCCCTCCGGCGGCCGACCGGTGCCGGAGGACGCCATCGCCTACTTCGCGACGCTGCACAACGACGGGCCGCACGGCGGCCCGTTCCGGTACCGCTCTATCCTCACCGACGTGCTGGCGTGGGTGATCGAGCGCGCCGCCGGGGGCCGGTTCCACGAGCTGGTCTCGCGGCACCTCTGGCGGCCGATGGGCGCGGAATTCGACGCCGAGATCACCGTCGACGCCCACGGGAACCCCATGGCCGACGGCGGGATCTGCGCGACCCTGCGCGACGCCGCCCGGTTCGGTGAGCTGTTCCTGCGGCGCGGCCGGCGGGCGCGCCGGGAGGTGGTGCCCGCTGCGTGGGTCGACGACACGATCCGCGGAACGCCGGACGGGGCGCAGGCGTTCACCGGCGGCGACGATGCCCCCGGCTACCCGGCCGACGCCCACTACCGGAACTGCTGGTGGATCCGCGACCCGGGCCTGCCGTTCTACCACGCCTCCGGCATCAACGGGCAGCACATATTCGTCCACGTGCCGTCGCAGACCGTGGTGGTGAAGCTGTCCACGTGGCCGACCGCGCTCAGTCCGTGGATCGAGGCGACGGTCCATGGTGTGTACGCGATCGCGGCGGAGCTCCAGCGTCGAGGATGAACGCGAGGATCTCGGCCTCGTACGCGAGCTTCTCGTAGCGGCCGGCCGGGCCCACGTGCGCCCCGGCCCCGAGCTCCGGCCGGAACAGCACCCGCCCTCGGCTGTCCGAACCGTCCGCGCCGGCGGCGCCGGGCGCGGCGGTTGCCCGCAGCCGGGCCACCCACTTGGCGGGTTCGTGCACCAGCACCCGCGGGTCGTGCACGCTGCCGGTGACCAGGAGGTCGGGCCGGTCACCGGCCGGGACGTTGTCGTAGGGGCTGTAGGACTCCATATACGCCCGGATCACCGGGTCGCGCGGGTCGCCCCACTCGTCCCACTCGGTGATCGTGAGCGGGATGGTGGGGTCGAGCATGGAGTTGACGACGTCCACGAACGGCACCTCGGCGACCACCGCCCGCCAGCGCTCCGGCGCCATCGAGTAGACCGCGCCCTGCAGCAGGCCGCCGGCCGACAGGCCGCGCGAGACGATCGCATCGCCGGCCACCCACCCGCCGTCGGCCAGCGCGTCGGCCACCGCGATGAAGTCGGTGAACGTGGTGCGCTTGCGGTCCAGCCGGCCCTGCAGCCACCACCGCCGCCCGCCCTCGCCGCCACCCCGCACGTGGGCCACCGCGTACAGGTAGCCGCGGTCGAGCAGGCTCGCCACCGGCAGGCTGAACTCCGGCCACTCGCAGGACTCGTACGCCCCGTACCCGTAGAGCAGGCAGGGCGCGCTGCCGTCCCGCGGCAGGCCGGCCCGGTAGGCGATCGTCACCGGGATAGCCGTACCGTCCGGGGCGGTCGCGGTGATCCCCTGCGTCCGGTAGCCGGCCGGGTCATACCCGGGCACCTCCTGCCGTTTGCGCAGGCGCCACTCCCCGCTGGCCAGGTCCACGTCATGCCAGCTCGGCGGGTCGATCAGCGACTCCGTGCGCACGGTCACCGCGGTCGCCCGGTAGTCCTCGTTGACCGCCAGCGCCAGTGTCACCTCCGGCCCGGCGGCCTCGATGAGCCGCTGCGCCCCCGTCTCCCGGTCGATCACGCGGAGCTGGGTCGCCGCCTCCCGCCGCTGCTCCACCACCACGAACCGGCCGAACACGTTGCTGGACACCAGCCGCGTGCCGTCGGCTCCGGCGATCACCTCGGTCCATCCGGTCCACCCGGTCATTCCAGCCGGGCGCCGGGCTGGGCCCCTGACGAGCCGGAAATCGGCCGCCCCATCGTTGGTGACCAGGTAGAACTCGCCCCCCGCCGGGCCGTCGGCATGATCGGCCCAGTACTCCACCCCCTTCCACCTTTCCCGCAGAACGACGGGTACCGCGCCGGGATCCGCGGCCGGGATGGCGAGCGTCTCGGTGGTGTCGCGGCTTTCGGTTTCCAGCAGGATGTACGCGCCGCTGCGGGTCGCCCGCACGATGACGTCGAAGCGCTCGTCGTGCTCGGTAAACACCAGCACGTCCTGGGCGGGATCGGTGCCGACGTCGTGCCGCCAGACCTGGTGCGCCCGGCAGGCGGCGTTGGTCACGATGTAGAACAGCGAACGCGAGTCCGCCGACCACGCCAGCCCGTAGTAGGTCCGCCCCATCCGCTCCGGCAGTCCCGCCGCGGTCACCAGGTCCTTGCCGGTGGCCAGGTCCCTGATCCGCAGCTCGTAGACCTCGTCGCCGTCGAAGTCGACCGAGTAGGCGAGCAGCCGGCCGTCAGGGCTGACCTCGCGCACACCGAGCTCCACGTACCCGCCGCCGCACTCCGGGTCTTCCAGCAGCAGGTTCGGGTCGAGCAGCACCTCGGCCGGCGGGCCGCCGGCCTGCGGGCGGCCGACCTGCGGGCCACCGGACCCGGCCGCGCCGTGGGTCTGGCGGCGGCAGAACTGCTCGTACTCAAGCCCGGCCACGTTCCGGGTGAAGTAGGCCCAGTCGCCGCGGCGCCAGCTTGCCGATTCGGCGGCCGGCGCCACCCGCGCGGACATCTCCGCCGTCAGCTCGCCGCGGAGGGCCGCCGTGTGGGCCACCTGCTGGTCGTAGTAGGAGCGTTCGGCGGCCAGATAGGCCCGCAGGGCGGGATCCCCGCCGTCCCGCATCCACGTATAGGGGTCCGCCCCGGGCGCCGCCGGACGCGCCGGCGCG
>DASYQM010000385.1:0-5984 GCA_036005525.1 Streptosporangiaceae bacterium | reverse complement strand
TGTCCACCACGGATCGGCAGCGCGCAGAGCACGCCGGGCCAGCAGCGGCCATCGGTGTCGCGTGGACGAGTACCTACCGGCGCACGGCTGCTCTGCTGGATTGCCTGTGTGCCTTTGTAGCGGCGCTGGTCGCGCTCGAGGTCCGCTTCGACGCCCATGGTGGCATCCCGGTTGGGTACTTTGCTTTCTCCGCGGCTATGCCGCTGTTGTGGCTGGTCTCGGTCGCGGTGGCGGGGGGATATGATCCGCGGTTTATCGGGGTGGGCTCGGATGAATTCCGCCGGGTTCTCAACGCGGCGGTGGGCCTGACAGCTGGCGTGGCCATCCTCTCGTATGTGGGTAAGTTCGATCTGGCGCGCGGGTATGTGGTAGTGGCGCTGCCGTGTACCGTCGTCTTTGACCTCATCGCCCGGTACCAACTGCGCAAGTGGCTCCACCGGCGGCGGCGCAGCGGTGAGTACATGCGGCGTACGGTCGCGGTTGGCCACGCCGCTCCGGTAGAGGACTTGGTGGCTCTGTTGCGCCGGGACAGCCACCATGGTCTGTCCGTGGTAGCGGCCTGCGTGGCTGGCGCCCAGCACCAGGGCGAGGTGGCGGACATACCGATCTGTGGGGATCTGGAGAGCGTGGCATCGGTGGTCAGCCGTTTCAACGCGGACACCGTGGCCGTTTTGGCGTGTCCGGAGATGAACGGCACCCGCCTGCGTGAGCTGGCCTGGGACCTGGAGAAAACCGGCACCGAGATGTGCGTGGCGTCGGCGCTGCTCGATGTCGCCGGACCCAGGACCACCATCAGGCCGGTCGCCGGGCTTCCGCTGCTACATGTGGACCACGCCGAGCTCACCGGCGGCAAACAGGTGATCAAGGCAGTCTTTGACAAGATTTCGGCCGCCCTGGCCCTGATCTTGCTGGCGCCGCTGTTCATGGTGATCGCCCTTGCTGTCAAGATCTCCGATCACGGGCCGGTCTTCTTCCGGCAGGCCAGAATCGGCAAGGACAGCCAGCAATTTGTCGTCTGGAAGTTCCGGACCATGGTGGTGGACGCCGAAGCGCGGAAGGCGGAGCTCCTGGTGCACAACGACGGGAACGGGACGCTGTTCAAGATGCGCCGCGATCCACGGGTTACCCGGGTAGGCGCGTGGCTGCGCCGGTGGTCCCTGGATGAGCTTCCACAGTTGTTCAACGTGCTGTTCGGAAACATGTCCATGGTCGGGCCCCGCCCGGCGCTGCCTGTCGAGGTAGCGGAGTACCGGGACCACATGCGGCGCAGGCTTGCGGTCAAGCCGGGCATCACTGGCTTGTGGCAGGTCAGCGGACGGTCAGACCTGTCCTGGGACGAGGCGGAAAGGCTGGACCTGCGCTATGTGGAGAACTGGTCACTCGCGCTGGACCTGCAAATCCTCTGGAAGACGCTTTCGGCCGTGACCCACGGCTCCGGCGCCTACTAGGCCTCGGCACCCACTAGCTTGTGAGGGCCGGAACCTTGCCCGAGAGGAGCCAGCTCCATGCCAGCCGACGACGGCCGCCTTGCGTACGACCTTGCTTCACAGGCAGGCGGCCGCCTGCTGGCACTGCGGGCATCCGGTGACGACCCCGATGTGCTGCGCAAAGCGGGCGACCGGTCGTCGCACGAGTTCCTCGCCTCCGAGCTGGCCCGGCTCCGCCCGGGGGACGCCGTGCTCTCGGAGGAGGGAAAGGACGACCCGGCGCGGCTGACGGCTGACCGGGTGTGGATCGTGGACCCGCTCGATGGCACCAGGGAGTTCGGTGAGCAAGGCCGGACGGACTGGGCGGTCCATGTGGCGCTGTGGGAGCGCGGCGAGCTGACCGCCGGGGCGGTGGCGCTGCCCGCCCAGGACCGGGTCCTCAGCACTGCCGGACCAGCGCCGCGGCGGACCGGGGCGCCCCCGGCGGCCGGACAGCCGTTGCGGATCGTCGTCAGCCGCAGCCGCCCCCCTGCCTTCGCCGCGCGGGTCGCAGAGGACATCGGCGCGACCCTGGTGCCGCTCGGCTCGGCTGGGGCGAAGGCGGCGGCGGTGGTCCTCGGGCAGGCCGACGCCTACCTGCACGATGGCGGTCAGTACGAATGGGACTCGGCCGCCCCGGTGGCGGTGGCGCTGGCCGCCGGGCTATATGCATCCCGCCTCGACGGCTCAAAGCTCGTGTATAACCAGGCATCACCCTGGCAGCCGGATATCCTGATCTGTCCGGGGAAGCTGGCTGACCGGTTGCTGACCGCGGTCGGTGCCGTGCGGCCTGCCGGAACCGAGTAGGGCTCACGCCCGCCAGCGCCACCCGTCCTACCCGACGACCCGGAGTTCGCCCGATGGCTGTGATGCGTTCCGACTACTCACTGTCCCAGCTCGATGTCCTTGAGGCCGAGTCCATCCACATCATGCGTGAGGTGGCGGCCGAGTTCGAGCGGCCGGTGCTGCTGTTCTCCGGCGGCAAGGACTCGATCGTCATGCTCGCGCTCGCGGAGCGGGCGTTTTGGCCGGCGAAGATCCCGTTCCCGGTCATGCACGTTGACACCGGGCACAACTTCCCCGAGGTGCTCGAGTTCCGTGACCGCCGGGCCGGGCAGACCGGGGTGCGGCTGGTGGTGGCGTCGGTCCAGGAGTCGATCGACGCGGGCCGGGTCACCGAGGAGACCGGCCGCTGGGCCAGCCGCAACCGGCTGCAGACCGTCACGCTGCTGGACGCCATCAGCGATCACCGGTTCGACGCCGTGTTCGGTGGCGCCCGCCGGGACGAGGAGAAGGCGCGGGCGAAGGAGCGGGTCTTCTCCTTCCGCGACGAGTTCGGCCAGTGGGACCCCAAGAACCAGCGGCCCGAGCTGTGGAGCATCTACAACGCCAGGATCAGGATGGGTGAGCACATCCGGGTGTTCCCGCTGTCCAACTGGACCGAGCTGGACGTCTGGCAGTACATCGCCAGGGAGAACCTGGAGATCCCGTCCATCTACCTCGCGCACGCGCGTAACGTTTTCGAGCGGGATGGGATGCTGCTGGCCGACAACCCGTTCATCCCCCGCGGCGACGACGAGCCAGTCTTCGAGGCGAGCGTGCGCTACCGCACCGTCGGCGACATGAGCTGCACCGGGGCGGTGGAGTCGGCGGCGGCCACGATCGCGGAGGTCATCACCGAGATCGCGGCCACCCGGATCACCGAGCGCGGCCAGACCCGTGCCGACGACCGCACCAGCGAGGCCGCCATGGAGGACCGCAAGAAGGAGGGGTACTTCTGATGCCGGGCGCACCCGAGGAGACTCCCGTGATCAGCCCGTGGCCGAAGGACCGGCACACCGACATCCTGCGGCTGGCCACGGCCGGCTCGGTCGACGACGGCAAGAGCACCCTCATCGGGCGGCTGCTGTACGACTCCAAGGCGATCTTCGAGGATCAGCTCGCCGCGGTGGAGCGCACCAGCCGGGCCAGAGGGGAGGACTACACCAACCTCGCCCTGCTCACCGACGGGCTGCGGGCGGAACGCGAGCAGGGCATCACCATCGACGTGGCCTACCGCTACTTCGCCACCCCCCGCCGCAAGTTCATCATCGCCGACACCCCCGGGCACATCCAGTACACGCGGAACATGGTGACCGGGGCATCGACCGCCGACCTTGCGGTCATCCTCGTGGACGCGCGCAACGGGCTGACCGAGCAGAGCAGGCGCCACGCCTTCATCGCGACCCTGCTGCGGGTGCCGCACCTGGTGCTCGCGGTGAACAAGATGGACCTGGTCGGCTACGACCAGGCCGTGTTCGAGGAGATTGCCGCCGAGTTCACCGCGTTCGCCGCCAAGCTCGACATCGGGGATCTCTCCTTCGTCCCGGTCTCCGCCCTGCACGGCGACAACGTGGTCGCCCGCAGCGAGAACATGTCCTGGCACGACGGGCCGCCGCTGCTGAGCCACCTGGAGCACGTGCACATCGCCTCCGACCGCAACCTGATCGACGTGCGCTTCCCCGTCCAGTACGTGATCCGCCCGCACCAGGCCACCCACCCCGAACTGCACGACTACCGCGGCTACGCCGGCCAGGTCGCCGGTGGCGTGCTCAAGCCCGGCGACGAGGTGATGCACCTGCCGTCCGGGATGACCACCACGATCGGCCGCATCGACACCGCCAGCGGCCCGGTCGAGGAGGCGTTCCCGCCGATGTCGGTCACGCTGGTGCTGGAAGACGACCTGGACATCTCCCGGGGGGACCTCATCTGCCGGCCTCATAACCAGCCGATGGTCACCCAGGACGTCGAGGCGATGGTGTGCTGGATGACCGACGCCATCAAGCTGACGCCGCGCAGCCGCCTGATCGTCAAGCACACCACCCGCACGGTCAAGGCCCTCGTCCGCGACCTGCACTACCGGCTGGACGTGAACACCCTGCACCGGGAGGAGAACGTCGACCGGCTCGGCCTGAACGAGATCGGCCGCGTCACGCTCCGCCTGACCCAGCCGCTGTTCTGCGACCCGTACAGCCGGAACCGGCAGACCGGCGGCCTGATCCTCATCGACGAGGCGACCAGCGCCACCGTCGGCGCCGCCATGATCACCGAAGGGCATTAGGGGCAGGCCGGCCAAGGTGACCCCCTTCGAGGACCTTCACTCCTACGTCTCGATTCCGCGGGTGACCGGCCTGCGGCTCTCGCCCGACGGGACCTGGCTGGCCGCGACCGTGCAGCAGCCGGACCCGGACGGCACGAAATACAGCACCAGCATCTGGCGGATCCCGGCCGCTCGCCCCGGCGGGCAGCCCGCCGGCCGCGCCGCCCAGCCCGCCCGGCTGACCCAGTCGGCGCAGGGCGAGGACGGCCCGGCGTTCCTTCCCGACGGCTCGCTGCTGTTCGCCTCCAGGCGGCCCGACCCGGCGGCCGGCTCGGCCGACAAGAAGAAAGGCCAGGAGGACGGCGCCAAGCCCGCGCTGTGGCTGCTGCCCGCCGCCGGCGGCGACGCCCGCCGGATCGCCGCTCCGCCGGGCGGTGTCGGCGGGATCGTCACCGCCCGCGACGCCCCCGGCCTGGTGTTCATGTCCCCGATGCTGCCGGGGGCGGCCGGGACGGATGAGGACGCCCGGCGCCGCCAGCAGCGCAAGGAAGCCGGGATCACCGCGATCCTGCACGAGGCCGCGCCGGTCCGGTACTGGGATCACGACCTGGGCCCCGACCAGCTGCGGCTGATGGTGGCCACGGCCGCGGACGGCGGGCTGGCCGGGCCGCCCCGCGACCTGACCCCGCAGCCGGGCCGGGCTCTCGACGAACAGCACGCCGACCTGGCGCCGGACGGCTCCGTGGCCGTCACCAGCTGGGCCGTGCCGGACGGCGTGGGCGACATCCGCGAGGAGATCGCCGCGATCGAGACCGCCAGCGGCGAGCGGCGCACGCTCCTGGCCGCTCCCGACTGCGACTTCACCGACCCGCACATCTCGCCGGATGGCGCGCTGGTCGTCTGCAAGGCCACCACCCACGACCGCTACGAGGCGCCGGGGGACGCGACCCTGGTGGTCGTGCCCGTGGCTGGCGGCGGGCCTGCCGACCTGCTCGCGGGGCTGGACCGGCGCCCGGCGGAGGCCGTCTGGGCGCCCGACTCGAAGGCGGTCTACTTCACCGCGGACGATCACGGCAGGTGCCCGGTCTTCCGGGCCGGCCTGGCCGGATCCGAGGTCGCCAGGATCACCACTGACGACGGCGCCTACACCCACCTGTGCCCGTCAACGGACGGCCGGTTCCTGTACGCGCTGCGCGCCGCGGTGGACAGCCCGCCGGCGCCGGTCCGGATCGATCTCGCGCTGCCTGGCAGCCCACCGCAGGTCCTGCCCAGCCCCGCCGGCCAGCCCGAGCTGCCGGGCCGGCTCACCGAGGTGGAGGCGACCGCCGACGATGGGGCGGTCATCCGGGGCTGGCTCGCGCTGCCCGCGACAGCCTCGGAACAGCAGCCCGCGCCGCTGCTCCTGTGGGTCCACGGCGGGCCGCGCATGAGCTGGAACA